>DPJL01000312.1:2961-11908 GCA_003543035.1 Micromonosporaceae bacterium
CGGAAGGAAGCGACCTTCAAGGCATCCGGTACCCGTCGAATCTCCAATGTGGACGTTCATCCCGAGCAGCCGGATGCGGCGACGGTGGAGTGCCCTGGCCGGATTGGTACGCAGCGTTGGCTGGTGCGCTCGCTGGATGTCGGCGGAGGCGTTCATGCCGCCGTCGCGGGCCCGGCCGATGTCAGCGGACCGGTGCTGATGCGCCATTGGCCTTCAACCATTGCTCCAGCGTGAGACCTCACGATCGGCCGCAACCAAGGAGGACATGTGACAACGGCATCCCTGACCGACGGCATCGAGGTTGTTGACTACGCGAGCCCGCTGGTGCGTCTGCGCGACCTCTTTGACGAGGGCACTCTACAAACTCTGGGCCCGATCGATGATTGTGGTGTTCTCGCGGCGCGAGGCGTGGTGGACGGGACGCCGGCAGTCGCCTTCTCTACTGACTCCAGCATCAAAGGCGGCGCGATGGGCGTTGAGGGCTGCCGCCGCATTGTCGAGGCCATCGACCTCGCATTGACCGACCGCCTCCCGGTGATTGGGCTGTGGCACTCGGGCGGCGCCCGGTTACCCGAAGGCGTTGCCGCCCTTGATGCAGTGGGCCAGGTCTTCGCCGCGAAAGTGCGAGCCTCCGGCAAGATTGCCCAGATCTCTGTCGTGCTTGGACCGGCGGCCGGGGGAGCGGCCTACGGCCCCGCGCTGACCGACGTCGTGATCATGTCCGAGTCGGGCCGGATCTTCGTCACCGGCCCCGAGGTCGTCAAAAGCGTTACCGGCGAACAGGTCACCATGGACGAGCTCGGCGGCCCCGGCATCCACGGCAAGCAATCCGGGGTGGCACACATCGCCGCCAAGGACGACGCATCGGCCATCGCGAGCGCGCGCAAGCTCGCCAGTCTGTTGGGACATCAGGGAAAGCTCCAGCCGGCGCTGCTCGGCATCGACAACGATCTAAGTGCGCTGTTGCCGGACAAGCCTTCCCGCGCGTACGACGTGAAGCCGCTCATCAAGTCGCTTTTGGACGAAGCAGGAGTGGAGCTGCACGGTAAGTGGGCGCCCAACATCGTTACTACCCTGGGCCGCCTGGCCGGGCGGACTGTCGGCGTCATCGCCAACAACCCGATGCGACTTGGCGGTTGCCTCGACTCGTCGAGCGCTGAGAAAGCGGCCCGGTTCGTGCGGCTGTGCGACTCGCTCGGCGTGCCGCTGATCGTGCTCGTGGACGTCCCCGGATACCTGCCAGGGCTGGGCCAGGAGCGGGAAGGTGTGGTACGCCGGGGAGCGAAGTTGTTGCACGCCTTCGCGGAAGCGGTCGTGCCGCGGGTGACTTTGGTGACGCGTAAGGCATACGGCGGCGCCTACATCGCGATGAACTCACGTTCGCTTGGGGCGACCGCGGTCTACGCGTGGCCCAACGCCGAGGTTGCCGTGATGGGGGCGAGTGCCGCGGTGGGCATCCTGCACCGGCGCAGGCTCGCTGCCGAGCCCGCGGAGACCCGCGAAGAGCTGCGCGCCCAGCTGATCGAAGAACAGATCCGGGTGGCCGGCGGGGTCGACCGCGCTCTGGAGATCGGCGTCGTCGACGACATCGTCAAGCCGGAAGAGACGCGGCGACGGCTGGCCGAGGCATTGGCCGGTGGCGGGGTGCGGCGCGGCGATCACACGAATATCCCACTGTGAGGAGAACCGATGCTCAAGTGGCTAGGTGAGGCGCTACGCAGTATGGGTGAGCTCTGGGTCTGGTCACTTGCGGATGGCAACGACCAGACGCTGGTAGCCGGGGAAGGACTCGGCACCGTCGAGCTTGACGAGAGCCTGGTCCTCCTCGCGCCGGCCCATGACGGAGAAGTCGCGGCCCGCTAGGTGCTCGTAGATCATGCCCGGATAGGTCGGCACCTCATAGATGACCCCGTGCCAGTTCGGGTTACCCCGGCGGAGCACCACCTTGGCCAGGTTGCGCGCGTGCAGATTGGCGCGCGGGACCAGGCCCGGCCGGACCTGCGAGGTGCGGTGATCGAAGTCGGCTGCGATGGCCGGGTTGTCGCGATTCTGAATGTCCAGCATCACCAGGCCGCCACTGCGGGTGACGCGCAACATCTCGTCGATGACCCGGGTGAGATCGGGGAAATACCAGCTTGAGTGGAAGGCATAGGTGGCGTCGAAAGCCTCGTCCTCGAAGTCCAGGTTTTCGGCATCGCCGACCTTGGCCTCGATCTTGGGATTGAGCTCCTGGCACCGCTCCACCAGCGCGGGCGAGATGTCGATGCCGTGGATCGAATAACCGGCCTTCTGCAGGAAGTCGGCGATCGGGTAACCGGTGCCGATGGCGACCTCGAGCAGTGCTCCCTCGGGACGCACGGCCTCGACAAGGAACTCGCAGAGCTGCTTGTCGTACTCCATGAAGCCGTACTTCTGATCCCGCGCGTCCATCCAATAGTTTGAATAGACGTCCCGCATGAACTGCTTCCGATCCACGCCCGGCATCTTTTCATCGATCCGACGCAAGTGCCAAGGGAAACGCGGCCGATGATTTCGCCAACGGCTATCCTCGCCCATGTGGATGCAACTCATCGGCGCCCGGTACGCGTAGGGATGCTCGTCGTCAGCGAATACGAATCCGACGCCCGAGTGCGGCGACAGGCTGAGTCGTTGGTCGAGCGAGGCGACGAAGTCACCGTGGTGGCTCTGCACACGGACGGGCGGCCCGACGTCGAGACCGTGGATGGCGTACGGGTGATCCACTTACCGACCCAGAAGTACCGTGGCGAGTCGAGCCTGGCCTACATCAAGCTTTACGGTGGCTTCGCGGCGCGCGCGGCGGCCCGCTTCGCGCGGTGGCCCCGCAAGTTCGACGTGGTGCAGGCGCACTCCATGCCCGAAGCGCTCGTCTTCAGCGCGGCGGTGCAGCGCGCTTTGCGTGTCCCGGTGGTCCTCGACGTCCACGACCTCACCTCCGAGCTGTTCTCGTCGAAGTTCGAGAACAAGGCGGCGCTCATGTCGGCGATCCGGTTCAGTGAGCGAGCCTCGTTCCGCTTCGCCAACGAGGTTCTTACGGTGCACGAGTCCTACGCGGACATGCTGCGCAAGCTGACCAAGACTCGCGTGACGACGGTGATGAACTGTCCCGACGACCGGTATTTCACCCCGCGCCAGTTCAAGGGCTGGGAGCCCACGGGTGAGGTGGTCTTCGGGTACCACGGGCTGATCGCTCCGCGGCACGGCTTGGTACAGGTGGCAGAAGCTCTTAAGGCAGTGCACACCGACGCGCCGGGAGCCCGGCTCAAGGTGTGGGGGAGCGGCGACGGCATTTCTCCGCTGCGCGAGCGGGTTGAATCGCTGGGCATCGGCGACGCGGTGCAGTTGCCGACGAGGTTGCTGCCGATCAACGAGATGACCTCCGAGCTCAGCAAGATCCATATCGGCGTCCTGGCCAGCCAGCTGGACCCGTGGACCCAGCACGTGCTGCCGAACAAGCTCATGGAGTATGCGGTGATGGGCATTCCGGTGATCACGTTCCGGAACCCGGTCATCGAGCGCCATTTCCCGGACGACACCGTTACCTATGTCGATCCAGCCAGCCCGGAGAATCTCCGCGAGGCAATGCTGCGCCTGATCCGTGACCCGGAGAAGGCCCGGCTGCAAGCCGAACGAGCCCGGGAGAACATGATCGGGCGCACTTGGCGCCATCAGCGGCAGAACTACTACGACGTCATCGATCGCATGGTGGCACGCCGGCGTGGCTGAGGCAGCTGTGGCCGCTTCTGCAGCTGCGAGTCGGCGGGGAGCCGCGGTCATCAGGTCGAGCCTGCTGTCCATGCTTGCCATCGCGGCTCTGGGCGTGACGAGGCTGGTGCACACGGCGCTGGTGGCGCGTAACACCGACAAGACCACGGTGGCATTGGTGGGGACGCTCATTGGGGCCACCATGATGGCCGGTCTCTTCCTGCCGGGCGGATTGTCCAGTGCTGCATCGAAGTTCATTCCCTACCACCTGGGGCGGGGCAATGTCGCGGCAGCACAGGCTGTCTATCGCCTGCTGGGCTGGGTGGGGTACCTGTGCTCCGGGCTGCTCGGGCTCATTGTGGGCGGCGGTGCACTGATCTATGGCCTACCGGTCTCCGATGCAGTGTCGGTTGGCTTGCTGACCACCGCTTTTTCGATCTACAGCATCGAGAAGTCGGCGCTCTATGGCTTCCACAGGGTCGAGGCGTATGTGCGGCTCGAGCTGATCGGCTCCGCATTGGCAATCGCCGCCACCCTCGTGGTGGTGCTCGGCGGATGGCACGCCTATCTTCTTCCGCTCACGCTGGGCTATTCCGTGCTCATCCTCGGGGCGTGGGTGATCCTGCGCAGGTCCGGATCGCGCGGCGACGGGTTCATCGAGCACGCCGAAAAGCGGGAGATGGCCGGCTATGTGGGCTTGGCCAGCATCGGCGGCTTGGCCAGCGCGGGCCTGCTACAAGCTCTGCCGATCCTGGCCGACATCTACACCTCGAAAGCCGAGGTCGCCTACTTTGTCACCGCGGTGAGCCTGGTGGCGCCGCTGTACTTCCTGCCTCGCGCACTTGGCATGGCTTTGTTCCCCGCCATGGCGAACGCCCACGGAGCAGGCGATATGGAGGCGGTGCGCAGACACGCCGACCTCTCCACGCGGGGCCTCTTTGTCCTGCTGGGTCCGCTGTTCGTGACTGCCATGCTGCTCGCGCGCCCGGTTCTGGTGGTGATCTTCGGAGCGGACTTCGCCGCCGGCGCGATCGTGCTGCAGGTGCTGCTCGCTGCGACCTATCTCATGGTGACCCAAGTTGCCGCAGTCAATGCACTATCCAGTGGATCTCCCCGCGAAGTGCGAATTCCGGTCTTCGCGGCGGTAACCGGCTGGTTGGCGGGTGTCGCCGCGGCAATCCCGCTCGGGCTGAGCCTGGGCGGCGCCGGAGTGGCGCTGGCCTACCTGGTGGCCGCCGCGGTCAGTGCGACCGGGCCGTTGACGGCCGTGGCACGCAGGCACCAGCTGGCTTGGCGCGGCCCGATCGGCCGGGCGGTTGGTGCGATCGTAGGCGCACTTGTGATCGGCTGGGTGGTCGAAATGATTCCGGTCAGCGGCGGTGCGCGCTGGGTTGTCGATGTTGCCGTGGCGCTCGTGGCCGGAGCACTCGCGGCACTCATATTGCGACGTGACATCCGGGATGTGATCGGTGGACGCCGATGGAGGCGCACCGGATCGGGTGAGGTACAAGTGTGACCCTGGTTACCGGCTGTAGTGATCCGGTCCCGGATGTTTATGCGTGCCACGCTGCGTCCGTTTGCAAGCGTCAAGACTTGGCTGCTAGCGTCCTTTTCTACGTGGTTTCAGTCGGGCCATTGATTTTTCGTGGCCGAACACGGGGTGTTACAGGGGAGCTGGTGTGCAGACAAGCGGTGTTGTAACGCAACATGCTGCAACTGAACCACCGGTGGAGCCTTCCTCTCGCTTGTCCCGCCTTATCGGCGCGGGCATCCTGCTCTTCCTTAGCATCCTGATCGTCGAGGTGCTGCTCGAAGGCTGGCTGGTTACCTTGCTGGGCGAGCGAAGTGTGGACGCGGAAGGCGTCACTGTCGTTGATCCTGCCAACTGGCCCAAGACCCTCAAGAGCGGTCTCTATATGGTCCTGCTGCTCCTCACCGCGGCCAAGTTCACGGTCGATCGCAGCTGGCAATCCTTGCGTACCAAGGCCGACCTCGCCTTGGTCGTGGTGGGCGTGGTGATGGTGGCGGCAGGTTTGTTCGGCGGTTCATCCGCTGTCCTCATTGGACAGGCATTGTTCGTCTACTTCCGCGGCGTGATCGTGCTTTACGCGTGGCGTGCTCTCAAGCCTTCGTGGCGCGAGGTGAAACCGTTGCTCTGGATCGCCGGTGGGCTGTTGGTGCTCAACGCTCTGCTGGGCTTCGGGCAATTCATCCTCGGCAAGCCCGGCTACACCTCGCTTGGCTGGGTTGACCTCAAATGGGTGGGGGAGAACCGGGCTCAGGGCCTGCTTGACCACCCGAACGATCTGGGCCACCTTTCCGGGCTGATGGTGCTCGGCCTGCTCGCCTGGTTCGTCACCGCGGAGAAAGTCAAGCGGCGCTGGTGGGTGTTGTTCGGGCTGATGGCTGTGGCGCTGTCGATTGCCCAGTCGCGCCAGTCGATGGTGGCCGCGATCGCCGGCATCGCCGTAATCGCATGGCTGCACCGCGCGAATTACAAGCGCCTGATCGCCGCGGCCCTCACCGTTGTGGTGCTGAGCTCGCTTCCGGTGGTGCTCTCGCCAGCGAATCGGCAGCAGCTCGCCTATCGGCTGGGCGGGCTGTTCAACTCCTTCCAGATGTCCGGTGACAGGGACAGCAAAGATGACTGCCTGAAGAACCCGGCTTGTTCGGGCCAGGACGGCGAGATCCGCGTGCTCTTCGCCAAGCAGGGTGCCAAGCTGTGGGCGGAAAGGCCGATTCTCGGCTATGGCGTGGGCCAGTTCGGCGGAATCGTGGCGGTCAAGGACGACCCGGAGTGGAACAAGGATCCGCGCTTCCAGAAGGTGCTCGGCCCGGAGGGCTTCTTCCTGCACGGGTTCAAAGCCACTTCGGTCGATGTGTTCTGGCTTCATCTGCTCGTGGAGGCCGGCACCCTCGGAGTGCTGGCCTACCTGATCTGGATGTACCTGATAGGCGCCCCGCTATTCCGGGCCGCTTGGCGTGGCGCCAGGGAGGGCCGCCTGCGCGGATCGCCTCGCACCCAGGGGATACTGCTGTGGTCGGCTGCGACGCTGGCCTTCGCCGGGTTGATCGCCGCTTGGTCGCCCTCGCTGGAGGATCCGCTGTTCCCGCCGCTCATGTTCTCGGTGCTCGGCTTCGGCTGGGTGCTCCTGGGCAGGCAGGCGGGTTCGGCGCCGCAAGGCGATGACGATAATGTTCGCGCAGAAAGGCGGGATTGACATGACCGGTGCGTTCGCCCAGATCGGATTCGGATACTGGGGCCCAAACCTCGCCCGTAACCTCGGCACGCTGGCCGGGCCGCGATGGCGCTATCTGGTCGATCTCTCCGCCGAGCGCAGGGAGAAGGCTTCGAGCCTTTACCCGCAGGTCACGGTCACCGACGAGCTCGACGCCGTGCTGGCTGACCCTGAGGTGTCCGCGGTCGTGGTGGCGACTCCGGCGGCTAGCCATGCTCCGCTGGCACGGCGGGCTCTCGCGGCCGGCAAGAGTGTCTTTGTGGAGAAGCCGCTGGCGCTGTCCACCCAGGACGCGATCGAGCTGGCTCGCACGGCCGATGAAAAGGGCCTGGTGCTCATGGTCGGGCACACCTTCGAGTTCAATCCGGCCGTGCGCACGATGAAGGAGTACATCGACAGCGGTGAGATCGGCGAGGTGCTTTATCTGCACTCGCAACGGCTGAATCTGGGCCGGATTCAGAGCGACATCAACGCTTTCTGGTCGATCGGCCCGCACGACGTCTCCATCGCCAACTATCTGCTGGGCTCCTCGCCCGAGTGGGTGGCGGCTCGGGGAGCGCGCTACCTCAACGACTCGGTGGAAGACGTAATGTTCGTGACTGCGGGGTACCCCAATGGGGTGCTCGCCCATATGCATGTCAGCTGGCTTGATCCGTCCAAGACGCGCAGCACCACCGTCGTGGGAAGCAAGAAGATGCTGGTCTACGACGACATGGACGCGACCGCCAAGCTCAAGATCTTCGACAAGGGCGCCGACCGGCTCGAGGCCGACAACTACGGCGCCTGGCAGTACAGGCTGCGTGACGGGGCCATGCACGTGCCGAGCCTGCCGATGGTGGAGCCGCTCTCGACCGAGCTGCGCCACTTCATCGAGTGCGTGGACACGGGTCGGCGGCCGGACGTCGACGGCTGGAACGGTGTGCGAACAGTGGCGGTCCTCGAGGCCGTCGACGAGTCGCTGCGTGCCGGTGGAGCGCAGGTGCCGGTCCGCGCGGTGGCGGAGTAACCGTGAGTCTTATCAGCCCCCTCTCGTCCGTCGCGGAGCATGTGGAGCTCGGCGAGGGCACCACTGTCGAAGAGTTCTGCCTCATCGGCAAGCACATCGGCAACGCCGGTGCCGAAGGTTCGGTGAAGACCTTCATCGGGCCGAATTCGACTTTGCGCAGCCATACGGTCCTCTATGCGGGCAGCACGATCGGGGCGCGGTTCCAGACTGGGCATCACGCACTGGTGCGTGAGTGCAACACCATCGGGGACAACGTTTCCATCGGTTCGCTGAGCGTGGTCGAGCACCATGTGACGCTGGGCGACGGGGTTCGCATCCACTCGCAGTGCTTCATTCCGGAGTTCTCGGTGCTCGAGGAGGGCGCGTGGATCGGCCCGCGGGTCACCCTGACCAATGCGCCTTTCCCCAAATGCCCCGACGTTTCCAAGTGCCTCAAGGGTGTCCACATTGGACGCGATGCTCGCGTCGGCGCGAACGCCACTATCCTTCCCGGTGTGAAAATCGGCGAGCGCGCCCTGATCGGGGCGGGCGCGGTGGTGACCAAGGACGTCCCGGCCGGGATGGTCGTGGTGGGGACAGCGGCCAGGCCGGTGAAATCTATAGACGAGCTTCTCTGCCCAGAGGGTCTGGATCACCGTCCATACCCGACGAAACCGTGAATTGGAGTGCCCATGTCCAAAATCCCGCTCGTTGATCTGAAGGCCGCCTATGCGAAGCAGAAGGAGGCAATCGACGCCGCGATCAAGGACGTTATCGACAACACCCGGTTCATCCAGGGCAAGGATCTGTTCGACTTCGAGGCCGCATACGCGAGCTTCAGTGGCACCAAGCACGCGATCGGGGTCGGCTCGGGTACCGCCGCGTTGCACCTGGCGCTCGCGGTGCTGGACGTGGGCCCCGGCGATGAGGTAGCAGTTCCCGCGCAGAGCTTCATCGCCACCGCGGAGCCGATCAGCTGGCTGGGTGCCAAGCCGAGGTT
>DPJL01000136.1 GCA_003543035.1 Micromonosporaceae bacterium
TGGCATGGCGTGGCATCGGCGGGTTTCCCCCCCCCCCCCCCCCTGCCGCTACGCGCAGGATGTTTGCCGGGTGGATCCGGTACCCCCACTGTTTGAGGTCCAGCAGGGCATCAGCAGCGCCTGCCACTTCTGGAAGGAGGTGCGGGGCGATGACTGACGTGGTGCTCGAAACCAAGGATCTGGTCAAGTATTTCCCGCTCACCCGAGGGATCCTGTTCAAGCGGAAGTACGGTGACGTCCAAGCCGTGGACGGGATCAACCTTCAGCTGCACCGAGGCGAAACCCTTGGTGTGGTTGGCGAATCGGGCTGTGGAAAGTCCACTCTTGCCAAACTGCTGGTCGGGCTGGAGAAGCCGACCAGCGGGTCGATTGTGGTGCGGGGCAAGGACATCTCGAAGCTGAGCAGTGAGGCGACGCGTAAAGCACGCCGCAACATTCAGCTGGTAATGCAGGACCCGTATACGTCGCTGAATCCGCGGATGACCGTCGGAGACATCATCGCGGAGCCGTTCGAGATCCACCCGGACGTAGCGCCGAAAGGCCAGATCCGCAAGCGGGTGCAGGACCTGATCGAGCTGGTGGGTCTTAACCCGGACCACATCAACCGGTACCCGCATCAGTTCTCCGGCGGTCAGCGGCAGCGCATCGGGATCGCCCGGGCGCTGGCGCTCAAACCTGAGATCATCATCTGTGACGAGCCGGTGTCCGCATTGGACGTTTCGATCCAGGCTCAGGTGATGAACCTGTTGGAGGAGTTGCAGAACGAGCTCGGCCTGTCTTACGTCTTCATCGCGCACGACCTGTCGGTGGTGCGCCACATCGCCGACCGCGTGGCGGTGATGTACCTCGGCAAGGTCGTCGAGATCGGCAAGGACACCGAGATCTACGACCATCCGACGCACCCTTATACCCAGGCGCTGCTCTCCGCGGTGCCGGTGCCGGACCCGACTTTGCGCGGGCACCGGGACCAGATCGTGCTGCAGGGAGATGTGCCCTCACCGGCCAACCCGCCGTCGGGTTGCCGCTTCCGCACCCGCTGCTGGAAAGCGCAGGAGATCTGCACTACCCAGGAGCCACCGTTGCAGCTATGGCCGAAGTCGGCGCATCCCAGCGCCTGTCACTTCGCCGAGGAGCGGGATGTCATCCACGCAGTTCAATAGATAAGACGCCCGTGTGGCGGGTGGCCGGTCGGGTGAGCCTCCGGCTGGGTTACCCGCCACGCGGGTCCACTCATGGGGAATTCGTGGGAAACGTCTTTCGCAACAAGGCTTACCGCCGTTTGTGGTTTGGCCAGAGCATCTCGCAGGTCGGCGACTACCTGTTCATGACAACGGTCGCACTGTGGATCGGCACGGTCCTGTTGCGCGACAAGCCGTATGCGCCGGCCGTCACCGGGGCGTACCTGGTCATCGCGGCAGCCGTGATGGTGTGCCTGGCGCCCGTTGCCGGTGTCTTCGTCGACCGGTTGGATAAGGTTCGGGTCGCACTGACCGCAGACATTGTCCGCGCCGTGGCCAGCGGGGGTTTCGCTTTCCTGCCATGGCTTTCGCACTCGCTGCCGATGCGGCTGACGCTCACGATGTGCGGCGTCGGCGTTGCAGTACAAGCGATCGCGTCCACCTTCTTCAACCCGGCGCGCGTCATCATCGTCAGTGACGTTGTGCCGGTTGAGAAACGCGGGCAGGCGGCGAGCTTTGCTCAAGCCAGCTCGGCCATCGCGATGATCGCGGGGCCAATGCTCGCAAGTCTTATCTTTGTCGCCGCGGGACCTGCGGTCGGTTTCATCTTCAACGCGGTTTCGTTCGCCTGTTCCTTCGTAGCCATCCGGATCGCGTCGATCCCTGTTGCGGCCGACTCACCAGTCGC
The DNA here is from genome assembly GCA_003543035.1 of Micromonosporaceae bacterium. Lineage (GTDB taxonomy): Bacteria > Actinomycetota > Actinomycetes > Mycobacteriales > Micromonosporaceae > Rhizocola. The sequence continues at coordinate 1,867 of DPJL01000136.1, forward strand.
ACGTGAACGCAAGAAGCAATTCGGCAAGGAGCTGCTGGAGCCCTTGCGGCTCATCGGAAGGGACCGGGTGCTGCGCACCGTGCTCGGGGCGGGGGTAATCGTCATGCTCGGCGCCAGCACGATCAACTCGCTCAACGTCTACTTCGTACTGGAGAATCTGCACGCCGATCCGATCTGGTTCGGCGTGATCAGTGCTTCCCTCGGGGCAGGCCTCCTCGTCGGCTCCATTGGCACGGGTTTCCTTGGCGAACGTGTTGGCTATGAACGCCTGCTCGCCAGCGGACTGCTCGTGGGCGGCTTGGCATGTTTGATCTATGCCCGCCTGGGCAGCGCGGTTGCCGCCGCGATGCTGATCTTCCTTTACGGTCTCGCCGGCGGGATGGTCGAGACCGTTATGTCGCCACTGGTGCTTGGAGCTGTGCGTAGGGAGTATCTCGGGCGGGTGCTGTCCGTCTTCACCCCGGCATTGCGCCTTTCGTCAGTCATTTCACTAGGCGCCGCCGGGTGGTTGGTCAGTCTCATGCCGGTCGGTTACCGGTTTCAGGTACTCGGAATCAGCTTCGGGCGGATAGACACGGTCTTCGTCATGGCCGCGGTGATGTTCTTGCTTTCCAGTCTGTACGCGTTCACGGCATTACAGCGGCCCGCGTCCGGCCCTTAAGATCAACAATGCCAGCTGAGTACCATCCGGGCCCAAGTCCGCGCGGAAACGATCCATGATCTCTCGCTCGCGGCTGAGCACCAGCCGGGTGCCGCCGGACGCAACTCGGGTCTTGCCCACGTGTTGTGAGATCGACGCCCGCTCCTGCCAGAGTGCTATCAACTGGGCGTCTATTTCATCGATCCGGGCCCGCATTCCGGCAATCGCCGTTGATGCCTCAGGCGCGTCGGTTCCGGTCTCGGTGGCTGCCATCGTGCTCATCTCTTCTCCTCGAACTGATTCTGGCTCCTTTACCGCCCGGGAGAAGGCGAAAGCCCCGGGCTCTTTGGGAGCCCGGGGCTTTCTAGGTCTGTTGTGCTCAGGCGCGACCTATGGCTGCCGGACTTCCGGGGCCATAAAAATAGAAGGTCGCGTTCTGCTGGATCACGTGGGCAAGTATGCCCGACGATCCCCGCATAATCAACCTGCCTTCACAATGCGATTCATCGGCCCGGGTGGAACAGGGGCACCTGCCCCCAGATGGGCCACAAGGGCATCGACGTCGAATCCGGGCGCGGTGGCCCGGTCGGTGCCGGCCGTCAGCGTCGTGAATCCGTCGCCGCCGTTGGCGAGGAAGTCATTCGTCGTCACCCGGTAGGTCGTGGCCGGGTCGATCGGGACTCCGTTCAGGGTGACGTTTGAGATGCGAGTGCCTAGAGCCAGGGTTGAGTTGTAGGAGTAGCTGAATCCGGCCGAGATCTGCAGGATCCGGGTGACCGTCTGCCCTTCCTGACCTTGGAACTGCTGCTCAAGGACCGCCTTGAGCTGTGCTCCGGTGAAGGTCTGGGTGACCACGAGGTTGTTGAACGGCTGGACCGTGAAGCACTCGCCGTACGTCACGTCACCGACCGGCTCGCCGCCCGGTGAGAATCCGTACGTCAGTGGAGCCCGGATCCCGCCCGGGTTCATCAGGGCGATCTGCGACCCGAATGAGTTCGTGTAGCCGAGCTGAGCGTCGGCGATGACATCACCCAGCGGGCTTTCTCCGGCCGCGTTCGCGTCACGGATGATGTCCGCCGTGATCTTGCCGACCACCCGGTTGGCGATCGGCGCCACCGCGGTGCGGTACTTGTCCGCGATCACCTTCGCCGCCGGGTCGATCAGAGCCGGGTTGCGCAGGAAGTTGCCCAACGCATCCTTGGCCCACGTGCCATCGGGGTTGCGGATGCCGTTCTCCACGATCACGTTGTGCGCCTCGATCGTGCCGAAGGTCCGGCTGCGCCGATCCAGCGTGAAGGTGATGTCGGTAACCAGGGTGCCGTTGCTGCCGGCGCTGGTGACCGCCACCGGCTTACCCGAGGCGTTCTGCAGGGAGCAGGAGTAGAAGCGGTGCGTGTGACCGGAGACCACGACTCCGAACTCATCCCGAAGCCCGGCCACGATGTCCGTGATCGGACCGGCGAACCCGGCACAGGTCGACGGCTGGCCCGTGGCATTTTGCACGCCACCCTCGTGGATCAGCAGCACCTGCGCCTTGATGCCGAACAGGCGCAGCAACCGAGACCACTTGTTGGCAGTCTCGATCTCGTCGAGGAACTCGATGTCGGCGATTCCGGGTGCACCGGGATTGATGATGCTGCGGGTGCCTTCCAGGGTCATGCCGACGAAGCCGACAGGTACCCCACCGATGATTTTCACCGAGACCGGCAGCATGATCGGCAGTTTGGTCTGCTTGTTCACCACGTTTGCGGAGAGGTAACGGAAGGCGGCGCCGTCGAATCCGTCGCCGTCGGCACAACCGTCGACCGGGTGGCAGCCACCGTTCTGCAGCCGCTTGAGCTCGACCGTTCCCTCATCGAACTCGTGGTTGCCGACCGAGGCGATGTCCATCCCGAGCGAGTTCAGGATTTCGATGGCCGGCTCGTCGTGGAACGCGGCGCTGACCAGCGGTGTGGCGCCGACGAAGTCTCCCGCCCCCACGGTGAGCACCTTCTGACCGGCCGCCTGGCCTTCCTGGCGCAGCTTCTTGACCCAGGTCGCCAGGAACTCGGCACCGCCTGCGGGGGTACCGGCAACGAGGCCGCCGCTTCCGATGGGCGGGTCGATCGCACCGTGGAAGTCGTTGAAGGCCAACAGGTTTCCCTGCGCCTGATGCTCCGACGGCACCTCCGCCAGCTGGACCGAGACCGGGGTCAGCGGGTTCCACGCTTCAGGCTCGGCTGCCTGGTCGCGGGCGGCCAACGGGAGCGCGGAGATAACGGCTATGGCGAGGGCGGGCACGGTGAGTTGCCGCAGCCTTCGCGAGAGAGGGTTATGGGACATGGTGCCCATCCTTGCAACAGGCAGCCGTCGATTCCACCGTGGACTGGTGACGGTTGGGTGTCATAGCGGCGGCATAGACTGGCTCACCGATGAAATCTCTCTTGGACGGCCTCAACGAGCCCCAGCGTGCTGCGGTGACACATGTCGGCGCGCCGCTGCTCATCGTGGCGGGCGCGGGCTCGGGTAAGACCAAGGTGCTGACCCAGCGCATCGCCTATCTCCTGGCCGAGCGAAACGTCCACCCGGGCGAGATTCTCGCAATCACGTTCACCAACAAGGCCGCCGGGGAGCTTAAGGAGCGGGTCGGGCACCAGGTCGGCAACCGCGCCCGGATGATGTGGGTGTCCACTTTCCACTCCGCCTGCCTGCGCATTCTGCGGGCCGAGCATGAACATGCCGGTCTGAAGTCGAGCTTCTCCATCTACGACGCGGATGACTCGCGGCGGTTGATGCAGTTGGTGGCGCGGGAGCTTGACCTCGATCCGAAGCGCTATCCGCCGCGGGGGCTGGCCGCTCAGGTTTCCAACCTCAAGAACGAGCTCATCGATCCTGATGACTTTGATCCGAAGGGCCCGATTCAGCGGGTGCTGGGCGAGGCTTATTCGCTCTATCAACAGCGCCTGCAACAGGCTCACGCGCTCGACTTCGATGATCTGATCA
>DPJL01000415.1 GCA_003543035.1 Micromonosporaceae bacterium
TGGCTGGAGACGGCACAGGTGAACACCTTGCGCCCCACCGTTTCCATCGCCCCGGACGGGACGTATTCGTCGGTGGAGGTCATTCAGGAGGCTCCGGCGGAGTACCCGACGCTACGGCCGCACCGCATCGGCATCGGCCTCTACGATCTGGTCGACGGCGTGCTGACGCGGCGCGACCGGCTCGAGGCCGACGTCGCCGGGCCGTCCACGCCGATCCCAGCTTTGGCCGGTGTGAAGGCCCCGGATGTGTTGCTGCTCAACGACGATGACCTGACCTACACCAAGCTCCGGCTCGATGAGCGGTCACTGTCCACAGTGGTCGATCACCTGAGCGCCTTCGACTCCGCACTACCGCGGGCGCTCGTGTGGGCTGCCGCATGGGACATGGTGCGCGACGCCGAGATGGCCGCTCGCGACTACGTGAAGCTGGCGACGTCGGCGCTGCCGAAGGAGCGGGACATCAACCTTGTCACGACCACCCTTCGGCAACTCACCACGGTGATCGCCCAGTACACGGATCCGGCTTGGACCGCGACGGGTTGGTCGATGCTGGCCGAGACCGCCAGGCGGGCCATGGCCGAAGCCGAGCCTGGCAGCGGCTTCCAGCTGGCGTGGGTGCGCACGTTCATCAGCGCGGCGCGCTCCTCGGCAGACTTGGCGCTGTTGAACAACTGGCTGTCCGATGTGGACGTTCCGCAAGGCGTGGCCATCGCCGGAGAGCTGCGCTGGCAGCTGGTCCAGGCACTGGTCGCGACCGGGGCCATTGAGCCGTCGGTGATCGAGCTCGAGCGTGCGGTCGATCAGACCGCGGCGGGCGACATCGGTGCGGCCACAGCGACCGCGCTCATCCCGTCGCTGTCGTCGAAGGAGGCGGTGTGGAACGAGATCACCACCGATCCTGATGTGATCAACTCACGCAACCGCGCTCTGATCCTCGGCTTCCAGCACCCGGCGCAGGTGGAGCTCACGGCACCGTTCATGCCGAAGTTCTTTGCCGACGTGGCCAACGTGTGGAAGATCCGGGACAGCGAGCCGGGGCAGGACTTCCTGGTGCTCGCCTATCCGATCTACCAGGTGTCACCGGAGACGGTCGCGGCGGCCCAGGCCTGGCTGTCCGAGGAGGGGCACCCGGCTCCGCTTCGCCGGCTGGTCGCAGAAGGCAACGATCGCGTCATGCGAGCCCTAAAAGCCCGCGCCCGCGACGCCTCCGCCTAATCGCAAGATCGCCGTGATCAGGGAGTGGTGGTGCCGCCACGCCGGCGACACGCTCAGAGAACTCCCTGATCATGCGCGATCATGCGCGATCATGCGCGATCCGACGGCAACGCTCCCCGAGGGGTATGTGTTCGACGCGCTCATCGAAAACGATGTGCGGACACCGTTTTCGATGAGCTTGTTTGAGAGACACCCCGGCTGGGCCGGTCCACCAAGGCCCCGGATCCTCCGCGCCGCGACCAACCGCGACCCGGCGGCGGCGGAGGGTGACCGCAGCGGACATGACGGCGTCGCGGGAGGCGCGGTCTGCACCACCGCGGACGTCCGACCAAATGGTTTTGATCTGGAAGTCAGGCTTTGCCGGCGTGGTCGGCGAGCTGGGCGAGGCCGCTGATGATGCCACCGGCGAGATCGCCGCCGCCGAAAGCCGCCGCCATCGACAGCGCGGCAAGCTTGCAATCCCGGTCGGCCAGGCGCTTACGAGCGGTCGACCCGGTCACGATCTCCAGCTGGCGCTGCTGCGGTGACACCGCGATCAGCACCGAATCGGCCGGATTGGCCAGCTGCGCGTGCAGCTTCTCGGCCGCCTCACGCACCGGCTCGGTGAGCTCGCCGACGTAAACGCTGAAGGTCAGCCCGGTAGAGCGATCCGCCACGCGTAGAGCCTCGTCAATGCGCAGCAGTTGCCGGGTCGTGAAGGGACCCTCGAGGACCTCTTGGTTACCAGCGGTCACTTGCGCCTCCTGTCACGCCCGGGTGAGTGGTGCTAGCAGCCGTGATCTCCTTGCTCGCCGCCTTGGGCCCGTCAGCCTCCGGCCGGGCCAGGAACCACACCGGCGCGTAGGTGTAGGGGCGGCCGGGCCGGTAACGCTTGGCGTTGCGGGCACCGGAGACATACACCAGGGCGAAAACGATCGCGATCACTGCGAGCGGGATACCCACTAAGATCAGCAGATCCTGAGAACTTGGACTTGACACACACTCACGCTAGCAGTCGATCCAGTTCGTCGATCACGTTGGGCCACGCCTTGCTGAGCGGATCTATGAGGGCGAAGTGTCCCTCGCCCGTCAGGCGAACGAAGCGGCTCGACGGGTGCAGCGCCAGGTAGGCCGCTGTCACCGAAATCGGCACGACCTCATCATCCGTGCCATGGATGATCACCGCACGGTCAGCCGCCGGTTGGAAGTCCTCGAGGTTGTGCACGCCCAGGAAGGCATGCACTGCGCCGTCGTCCAGATCGAGCTCGCGTGCCAAGGTCAGGTCGGCAACCGGGGCAAGGGCGATGGTGCGTGTGGAGTTCATAAGCAGTGCGAGATGGCCGCCCGCTGAGTGTCCGACCACGATCACGTCCCGATTCACCGCAGCTAGCGCGGCTCGGACGTCCTCCACCGTGGCTCGCGGATTGCCAGGATCTCGCCTGTACTCAATCGAGTAGACCGGCCAGCCAAGGTCACTAAGTGCGGCGGCCATTGGACGTAGGTGAATTCGGTCATACTCGGGCCGCCAGAATCCGCCGTGGATCAACATGACCAGCGGACGGGACGGATCACCGAAGTAGATGTCGGCTTCGGGCAGAGCCAGGTCTGGCAGACGCCCCTCACGACTGAGCACCGAGCGATCTTCAACGAACACCAAGGAACCCTAACGCATTGCGCGACAACAGTTTTTCCCGCTGTTCGGCAGTGAGGAAGTCGGAGTCGTGGACCACTTTGCCGACCGGCCGCTCGCCCAGCGGATAGGGGTAGTCGCTGCCGAGCAGCACCCTGTCCTCCCCCATCACGTCGACCAGCAGTCGCAGCGAGGGCGGCGAGAAGACCACCGAGTCCACATAGAACCGGTCGACATAGTGGCTCGGCGGGTGCTCCGAACTGCCGCGCACCACGTCGTTCCGGTTGTACCAGGCGTTGTCCGCGCGGCCCAGCCAGAACGGGAAACTTCCGCCGCCGTGGGCGAAAGCAATGCGCAATGTGTCTGGTACCCGGTCGAAGACCCCGCCCAGGATGAGCGCGAGGATCGAGAGGTGAGTCTCGGCCGGCATCCCGGTGAGCCATTGAACCATCCACCGGTTCAAGCGGGGGCTGCCGGTCATGTCCCACGGGTGCACAAAGACCGGTGTATCCGTGGCCGCACAGTGTTGTAGGAACTGCACGATCCCCTCGTCGTCGAGGTCGCGATCGCCCACATGGTTACCGATCTCGACCCCGACATGACCGTTCTCCCGCGACCGATCGAGCTCCTCGCACGCCAGATCCGGATCCTGCAAAGGCACCTGGCAGAAGGGAATCAGCTTCTCCGGTGCGCCCTGTGTCATCGCGAGGGTCAGGTCATTGAAGATCTGCGCGACGTTGAGAGCCAGCTTTGCCGGGCGGTCGTAGCAGAAGAAGACCGGGGTGGGCGAGACGACTTGCACGTCCACCCCGTCCTCGGCCATGTCGGTGAGCCGGACAAACGAATCCCAGCACTGCGAGCCGATCGCGCGGAACTCGTCCTCGCCCACCATGATCATGGCTTCGCGCTCTGAGTCGATGCGCAACCACGGCACTCCGTCCAGCCGGGGCCAGCCCTTCGGAACGATATGCGTATGGATATCTATGACCTGCATCAGCCTTTTCCGGGATGCACAGTGCCGCATTTCGCGCAGGTGCGCGCAGCTTCGTCGTCGTAGAAGGCTTGGAAGACCTTCGGCAGATCCTCCACGATGTTGCGGACCTGCAGCTCGACCTCGTGCACGAGAGCATTGCAGTTGAGGCAGTACCACTGAAACTTCTCCAGCGTGCCCTCCTGCCGCACCCGCTCCACGACCAGCCCAACCGAGCCCGCCTCGGGACGCTGTGGCGAATGCGGGGTGTCACGCGGCAGAACCCACATCGAGCCCTCGTTGATGTGCACGTCCTGCGGACCGCTGTCGGTCATCACCTTGACGTGCATGTTGCCCTTGATCTGATAGAAGTACTCCTCATACGGGTCGACGTGGAAATCGGTCCGCTGATTGGGCCCTCCCACGATCATCACGATGAAGTCGTCACCAGTCGGGAACATCTGCTTGTTGCCCACCGGCGGCTTGAGTAAATGCTGGTTTTCTCCCAGCCAGTCCGGGAAGTTGATCGGGTTCTCCATCACTTCTCCCTTATAGCGGCGATCGCTTGCATTTCGATCAGCAGATGCGGGTGCGGCAACTGGTGGACTGCGACCGTTGTCCGGGTCGGTCCCTTCTCGTCGAAGTATGACCCGTAGACCTCGTTGTACCCGCCGAAGTCGTTCATATTGACAAGGTACGTGGTGATCTGCACGAGATCGTCGAGGTCGGCTCCGACGGTGTGCAGGATGTCGCGGATGTTCTCGATGACGGCCTTGGTCTGCTCGCGAATGTCGAGCGACGTCGTCCCCAACGCGTCAGCGGATGCGCCGGCGATCGTGTTGTCCGGCTTTCTGCTGGAGGTACCGGATACAAAAGCGAATCCGTTGACCACCTTCACGTGTGGGAATCGGCCCCGCGGTGTGACGAGTGGCTTCATGCTCTCAGGGCGACAGTGCCCAGCCCCTCCACGACCGCTCGCACGTATGCGCCGCGGGTCAACGGCACGGCTGCGGTTGCCGCACCGGCTAGCAGGATCCCATTGGTCATCGTTACCCCGTGCCGCGCAGAGATGGAGACACCGGCGTGAAAGGCGCGGCGCGGATCGCCGAGGATCGCCGCGGTCGACCCGACCTGTACCACCTTGCCGTTCACTTCCAGTAGCACGCCAAGATTGTCCACATTGGACGGCACCGATTGCCAAGGCCCGATCACGAACGCGGCTCCGGAAGTGTTGTCCGCTATGACATCCGGCAGCGTGAACTTGAAATCGGCGTACCGCGAGTCGATCAACTCGATCGCGGGGGCGATGGCGGTGATGGCACCATTGGCGAGCGCAAAGGCTACCTCCGGCTCGACCCGGGGATGGATAAACCGATCCACATCAACGCTTCCGCCGTCGGGCACCTGCATCGCATCAGTCAGCCGCCCGAAAATCACCTCGTTGACCCCGACCTGGGCCATTTTCGCCTTGCTGGTCAGGCCCATCTTGTAGCCGATGAGCCGCTCTCCCCTGGCAAGCCGTCTTTCAATCAGCGCTTGCTGGACAGGATACGCTTGATCGAATTCTAGAAACAGCTGCGGCACAGCGACTGCCGTAGCCGCAGCCTCATCGAGCAAAATCGCCGGGTCAGCCATTCTTCAAGTCCAATGCCACATCGACGATCATATCTTCTTGGCCGCCGACCATGCGGCGCCTTCCCAACTCCATCAGGATCGACCTGGCGTCGACGCCGTATTTGGCAGCGGCCCGCTCGGCGTGGCGTAGGAAGCTTCCGTAGACACCGGCATACCCGAGCGTCAGAGTCTCCCGATCCACCTGTACCGGGCGATCCTGCAACGGCCGCACGATCTCATCGGCAGCATCCATCAGCTTGAAGACATCGCACCCGTGCTTCCACCCCATCAGGTCGGCCACCGCCGCGAAAACCTCAAGCGGGGCATTGCCCGCACCGGCGCCCATCCCCGCGAGCGAAGCGTCCACCCTGTACGTCCCGTGTTCGACGGCCACGACCGAGTTGGCCACCCCGAGCGATAGGTTGTGGTGGGCGTGAATACCCACCTGCGTCTGGGGTTCGAGGATCTGCTTGTAGGCGTCGACCCGCTCGGCCACGTCGTGCATCAGCAAGCGGCCACCCGAGTCGGTGACGTAAACACAGTGCGCGCCATACGATTCCATCAGCTTGGCTTGTTTCGCCAGGCCCGCTGGATCGTTCATGTGCGACATCATCAGGAAGCCGCTGACGTCCATCCCGTTCTCACGAGCCCAGCCGATGTGTTGCGCGGAGATGTCAGCCTCGGTGCAATGCGTCGCCACCCGAACGCTTTGCACGCCCAGATCCCGCGCCGCCCGCAGATCCTTGATGGTCGCAATCCCAGGCAGGATAAGTGTTGTCAGCTTCGCGTTCTTGATAACCTCCGCGGCGGCGGAAATCCACTCATGGTCGGTGGCTTTTCCGATGCCGTAGTTCAGGCTCGAGCCCGCAAGCCCATCCCCGTGTGCGACCTCGATGGCGGCGACCCCGGCGGCGTCCAGCGCAGCGGTGATCTGCCGGACCTGGTCCACCGTGTACTGATGCCGGATCGCGTGCATGCCATCCCGCAGTGTCACATCCTGGACGTAAACGCCGGGCCGCCGGGCCTCGCCTCGCCCCAGAGCACGCTCCTCTTGGCCCGGCCGGGCCGAAACCTCCGTCATTTCCTCAACTCCCACAAGCGTTCCCCGGTCCGCAGCGCCGCCGACGTCATGATGTCAAGGTTCCCCGCATACGCCGGCAGATAGTGCCCGGCGCCCGAAACCTCAAGGAAGACCGACACTTGCAAGCCGTGCTCGGTCTTGTCGAACTGGACCTCCTGCTTAAGCCGATACCCCGGCACATATTCCTGAACGCTGGAAACCATGTCCTGCACCGACTTGGCAATCGCACTTTGGGAAGCGTCGAGATCGGGGCACAGGCAGTAGATAGTGTCGCGCATCAACAACGGCGGCTCGGCCGGGTTGAGCACGATGATTGCCTTGCCTTTATCGGCTCCGCCAACGACTTCGATGGCACGAGCCGTGGTCTCGGTGAATTCGTCAATGTTTTGCCGGGTACCAGGCCCAGCCGACCGCGAAGAAATAGAGGCCACGATTTCGCCATAGGACACCGGTGTCACACGTCCAACAGCCGCCACGATCGGCACTGTCGCCTGCCCACCGCAACTCACCATGTTCACATTGGACGCGCCCATGTGCTCATCGAGATTGACCGGCGGAATGACGTATGGCCCAATGGCCGCCGGCGTCATGTCGACCACAATCTTGTCCTTGAGCACAGAAGCGTTGTAGTGATGCGCTTTCGCCGAGGTCGCGTCGAACACCACCTCGACCTCATCGTAGGAAGGCATCTTCAACAGCCCGTCGACGCCCTCGGCGGTGGTCGCGATCCCCAACCGCGCCGCGCGCGCAAGCCCATCGGAGTCGGGGTCGATGCCCACCATCGCCACCATGCGAAGGGATTCCGACAACCGGATCACCTTGAACATCAGATCGGTGCCGATGTTGCCCGACCCGATGATCGCCACACCCGCCTTCACAATTCCTCCAGTTGACCAAGACGCTGGGAACCACGACACGCCGTCGAGCAAGACCTTAAGTTCATGATCAACCGTCCGAGGGGGTGAAGGAAACGCGGACAGAGCCGAGGCCGGAGATCCGAGCCTCGTAGGTGGCGCCCGGGGTCACCGGCACCATGGGCCCTAGGGCGCCTGAGAGCACCACATCGCCCGCCTGCAACGGCGAACCCATGCGCGCCATGGTGGAAGCCAGCCACGTCACCGCATTCAACGGGTTGCCCAAGCACGCGGCGCCCGCTCCCACGGATACCGGCTCTCCGGCATGCTCCAGCACCATCCCGCAGAGCCGCAGATCCACATCCCCAAGCGAAGTCGGCGTAGTCCCAAGCGTGTAGAGACCGGAGGAGGCGTTGTCGGCGACAGTGTCCACAATGGAGATGTCCCAGCCGGTAATCCGGGAGTCCACGATTTCGATGGCGGGCAACAGATAGTCCACCGCCCGGATCACGTCAACACTGGTTGTTTCCGCAGATGGCAGGTCATCGCCGAGCACGAAGGCGATCTCCGCTTCCACCCGCGGCTGGATGAGCCGCTTGAGCGAAACCGTGTCGCCGTCCGGGACGGCCATGTCGGCGAAGAGGACACCGAAGTCGGGCTGGAAGACCCCGAAGACCTCTTGCACCGCCTTGCTGGTCAGCCCGATCTTCGCCCCGACCAGGCGGCGGCCCTGGGTGAGCCAGTGCTCGGTCATCGACTTCTGCACCTGGTAGGCGGCTTCGATGTCGCCGACCGGGATCACGCGCTCCCGCAACGGCGGAATCGGCGTCCCGGTTTCGTAGGCCTCTAAGAGTTCCTTCAAGACAGCTCCACACAAACGTTGGTCAGCTCGGAGTAGAAGGCCAGCGAGTGCACGCCGCCTTCGCGGCCCACTCCCGACGCCTTGACCCCGCCGAATGGGGTGCGCAGATCGCGCAGGAACCAGGTGTTGACCCAGACGATCCCGGCCTCCAGTTGAGACCCGGCGCGGTGGGCCCGGCCCACATCGCGAGTCCAAACCGTTGCCGCCAGGCCGTAATCGCTGTCGTTGGCCAACGCGAAAGCCTCTTCCTCATCGTCGAAAGGCATGAGGTGGACCACCGGCCCGAAGATCTCCTCGCGATTGGTACGCGCGTTTTGCGACAGTCCGGTTAGGACAGTGGGCTGGATATACGCGCCGCCATCCCTCGCGTCACCAAAGAACGGCACTCCTCCACCGGTCAAGAAGGTCGCCCCTTCCTGCCGCGCGAGGTCGTAGTAGCCGAGCACCTTTTCCCTATGCTGCTTGGAAATCAGCGGCATGTTCACGGTCGCCTCGTCCGACGGCCAGCCGAAGGTGAGCGCGCTCGCCGCGGCGGAGAGCCGCGAAGCGAACTGGTCGAAGATCGGCCGCTGCACGTAAAGCCGTTCCGTACAAAGGCAAACCTGACCGCCATTGGTGAAGCTCGATCGCACCGATCCGGCTACTGCCGCATCCAGATCGGCGTCGGCGAAGATGAGCCCGGCGTTCTTACCGCCAAGCTCGAACGAGACCGCTTTCACGCCATCGCTTGCGGCCCGCATGA
>DPJL01000313.1 GCA_003543035.1 Micromonosporaceae bacterium
TTTAAAAAGAAAAGGCGGCATACGAGTTGGTTGGTGTGGGTGGGGTTGAGGCGTGTTCTTTTCCGTTCTTCGGTGCCGGCGCGAAGCTGCCGCCACTTCTACTCGACGACGAGGAGGCGATCGCTGTCGCCATCGGCCTGCGCACCGCGGCGAGCGGCACGATCGCCGGGATCGAAGAGACTTCCTTACGCGCCTTGGCAAAGCTGGAACAGGTACTCCCCTCCAGATTGCGGCATCGAGTCAATCTGCTGCATTCGGTGACGGTCTCGGTTCCTGCCGCCGGGCCGACCGTGGATCCGCGGACACTGACTGCGGTCGCAGCCGCTATCCGCGACCATCAACGACTGCGGTTCGACTACCGAAGCCATGACGGCGCAATCTCGTTGCGCACAGCCGAACCGCACCGGCTCGTCCACTCGGGGCGGCGGTGGTATCTGGTCGGCTGGGACATCGAGCGAGCCGACTGGCGCACCTATCGGCTCGACCGGCTGGAGCCGCGGATCCCGACCGGTCCTCGTTTCACCCCAAGGGAAACGCCCGATGTGGATCTCGCCGGCTATCTCACCGAGGGCATCACCTCCCGGGCCTACCGGTACCGGGCCCGGATCACCTTGCATGTTCCGGTCGAGGTCGCAGCCGAGCGGGTCCCCTCGACCATTGGCGCGATCGAGGCGATCGATTCCCAAACCTGCCTTCTGCGTACCGGTTCAAACTCACTCGATGAGTTGGCGATTCATGTTGCCCTGTTTGGCTTTCCCTTCACGGTCCACGAGCCGCCCGAATTGATCGCCCAAATCCGGGAGCTAGCGGCCCGGATGACGCAAGCCGTCTAGGAGAATCTCCGCTGTGAACCGCGAACTTATCGTCCTCGGCACCGCCAGTCAGGTGCCCACCCGGCAGCGCAATCAGAACGGATACCTGCTGCGGTGGGATGATCAGGGCATCCTCTTCGATCCCGGCGAGGGGGCACAGCGCCAGCTGATGCGGGCCGGAGCCACCGCGAGTGACATCACCTCGATCTGCATCACCCACTTTCACGGCGATCACTGCCTCGGCCTGCCCGGCATCGTGCAGCGGCTGAGCTTGGATCAGGTGCCGCATGCGGTCACTGCTCACTATCCGGCCAGCGGCGCAGAGTTCTTTGCCAGGCTGCGTCATGCCAGCGTCTTCCTCGACCTCGCCTACGTTGTCGAGGCGCCGATCGTCGCCGACGGTGAACTACGGGCGGGGCTGAGCGCGCGCAGACTCAACCATCCGGTCGAGTCTTTCGGCTATCGACTGGCAGAGCCCGACGGTCGGCGCATGTTGCCGGAGCGCCTTGCTGCGCTTGGCATCTCGGGCCCGGCCATCGGTCAACTCCAGCGCGCCGGCTCACTCGAGGTGGGCGGCAGGGTCGTCGGCCTGGATGAGGTGAGCGAACACAAGCGTGGGCAGGTGTTCGCGTTCGTCATGGACACGGGCTGGTGCGATGCCGCGATCGAGTTGGCAGCGGATGCCGACATGCTTGTCATCGAGTCGACGTTTCTCCAGTCCGAGGCCGTGCTCGCGGCGGAAGCGGGCCACCTCACCGCGGCTCAGGCCGCGCAGATCGCGCATCGGGCCGGGGCACGCAAACTTGTGCTGACTCACTTCTCCCAGCGCTACACCGAGCCGGCAGCCTTCGCAGATGAAGCGGCGCAACACTTCTCCGGTGAGATAGTGGTCGCCGAGGACCTCATGCGCATTCCGCTTCGCTAGCCGGCCAAGCGCTTGAGGATGCCCAGCAGTGCCTTGCGGTCGTCAACCGGCTCGAAAAAGCGCCGATCGACCTCCTCGACGACCTCGATCGCCGCGGCAGCCTTGCGCTTTCCCTTCTCCGTGATGCGCAGTCGCTTGGCCCGGCTGTCCTGCGCATCCACCTCCCGCTCGAGCAGGCCCTTCTCCTCCAGCCGCCCAAGCACCTGTGAGCTCATCTTCACGTCCGTGCCCGCGTGCCGGGCCAGCTCGAGCTGATTGGGCAGCTTGCCTTGACTGTCAAGCCACCAAAGGCTTGCCAGCAAAACGAATTGAACGTGGGTCAGCTCGAGCGGGTTGAGCACGGCGGCGATGTCACGCTGCCAACGCAATGTGGCGTGCCAGAGCAGGAATCCAGGGCTGTCCGCCGGGCCGGCCGGCACTATGCCGCCTCGGCGAGGGCCGACAGCGTCCGCATGGCGGTGGGTAGTCCAGCCGCGATCTTGCGGCCGATCACTCGCCCGAACAGACCCGAAAGCGGGCCGGTGATCGTCACGGTGTGGGTGAATCGGGAACCCTCCGAAGTGGACTCAATCCGATGGGCGAAGTGCATCTTTGCCAAGGGCAGCATGCTCACGTCAGTGAACGACCGGTGCTCGGTCACCTCCACGAAGCGGAACTTCGTCTTCGGCCCGCCCGCGGGTTTGAGCACGCCTGTGGTGCCCGTGGCGAAGGGGCCGTTCACCGTCACCCATTCGGTCTCGTGATCCCACTCGGGCCATCGGCTCGGATCCGCATATTGCTGCCAGAGCTGACCGGCGCTCGCGGTGGTGGTTTCGGAGTGCTCGAACTTCCACATGCCTGTGCCTCCTCGATTAATCTACGCACAGATTATCTGCGCGAAGACTAGTCGTCAAACCCCGGGCACGCCTGTGGCCGCGGACATCGCCACGGCCACAGGAGGAGCCTTCCCCCCGGTTCGATCACCCCATCCCCCCGGATAGTGATCGTTGAAGGCTCAACGTGACCCAACCGTAGCCCTGTGTGACGGAGGACACACTCGACTTCTGACTGAAATTGAAATAGCCATAAAGGTGGACTTTTGGGTTTCGCTGCTTTACCGCGGCTCGGTCTGATAATATGGCGCCTTCGCAAACTGCCTGGTCAGACGACTGCGCGTGCTTCGATCACGCCACGATTGGCGAGCGCGTCAGCACGTTCGTTTCCGACATCCCCGGCGTGCCCTTTGACCCAGAGCCACTCCACCTCGTGCCGGTTGACCGCATCCTGCAGGCGCTGCCAAAGATCGGCATTCTTCACCGGTTGCCTGTCCGTGGTCTTCCAGCCATTGCGCTGCCAGGCAAGCATCCACTTGGTGATGCCGTTTCGCACATAGGTGCTGTCGGTGTGCAGCCGCACCACCGCCGGCCGGGTCAGCGCCTCGAGGGCCTGGATCGCGGCCATCAATTCCATCCGGTTGTTCGTGGTCTGCTCCGACTCGCTGCCGTAGAGCTCCTTCTCGTGCTTGCCATAGGCGAGCACCGCGCCCCAGCCGCCCGGGCCGGGATTGCCGCTACACGCACCGTCGGTGTAAATGTCCACGATCACGTGGTTAACCTACCGTCCGGCCAGGCTCAGGAGTGAGCGGACCAGGTTGCGTACATGGTGGCGTAGCGGCCCTGCATCGCGACTAGTTCGCCATGCGAGCCCGACTCGACGATGCCGGATGAGTCAACCACGATGATCCGATCCGCGCGCATCGCCGTGGAGAGCCGATGGGCGATGAGCAACGCGGTCCGTCCTTCGAGAAGACGATCCAGCGCCTGCTCCACCTGAAGCTCCGAGCGAAGGTCCAAATTAGAGGTTGCCTCGTCCAGCACCACAACCCTTGGCTGGGCAAGGAAAGCGCGGGCGAGGGCTAGGAGTTGCCGCTGGCCGGAAGAGACCGACTGGCCTCGCTCATGCAACGGTGCGTCAAGGCCGAGCGGAGTGCGCTCGACCAACTCGCGTAGGCCCACAGCGTCGACGGCGGCCCAGATCTCTTCCTCGGTGGCATCGGGTTTGGCGAAACCGATGTTGTCTCGCAACGATCCCACGAACATGAACGGCTCCTGCGGAACCACCCCGATCTGACGCCGCAACGAGATCAGCGAGACGTCGCGCAGGTCTATCCCGTCGATGAAAATGTGACCGGAATCCGGATCGTGCAGCCGCGTCACGAGTTTGGCCAGAGTCGACTTTCCCGCTCCGGTCGGGCCGACACACGCCACCGTTTCCCCGGGAGCGATCCGCAGGTTGACTCCTCTTAGGACTGGACGGCTTGTCTGGTACCCAAAAGTGACTTGTTTAAAGAGAATTTCGCCACGTACCGGCGGCAGGACAATCGGGTCAGGTCGCTCGGACACTGTCGGCTCGATTGCGAGCAGATCACGCAGCTTGCCCACGGCGGCACGGCCCTGCTGATAGTTGGTGTAGAGCTGGACCAGTTGCTGGACCGGCGCGAAGAAAGCGTTGAGGTACAACACGAAGGCGGTGAGCTCGCCAAGGCTCAACTCGCCGCCCAGCACCATGCGACCGCCGATGAGCAGGAGTGCGGCCATGCCGAGCATGCCGATGATTGAGGTGCCGGGGCCATAGACGGCGCTGATGTGACCGGTGAAGTCGTTGGCGTCCCGATATCGGCCCACGAAGGCGCGATGGTTGACGACATTGCGGTCCTGCCGGTTGTGCGCGGTGACAACCCTGGTGCCCTGCAAGCTTTCCGAGAGATCGGAGAACATCGCCGCGATGGTGTCACGCTGGCGGTTGTAGCCGATGTCGGATGCGCGGCGGAACCAGAGCGATGCGGCGATCAGCGGTGGCAACACGAGCAATAGCGTGATCGCCGCCAACTTGGCGTCATAGCTGAAAAGCACGATCGTGACGACGATCATCGTCAGCCCCTGCACCGCGAATTGAGCCAGCCCCTCTTGGAAGAGCTGTTGCAGCGCTTCGACATCCGAGCTCATCCGGGTCATGATGACCCCGGCCTTCTCATCGGTGTAATAGTCCATGGAGAGCCGTTGCAGGTGGCCGAAGATGCGAACGCGAAGGTCCCGCATGGCATCTGCGGCAAGCCGGCCGCTCTGCCGAATGCGTGCCGAGGAGGCGAGCCAGCCGCCGACTACTGACAGTACAAACGCACCGGAGGCAACAAGGAGGATGGTGCGGTCCTTCGGCACGATGCCGAAGTCGATCCCCACCTGTACCAGATAAGGCCCCGCCTGCAACAGCAACGTTTCCAGGATCACCAGCAGGACGGCGATCAGAAATGTCTTGCGGTGCCCGGTAATCAACGAGAACATCGTCAGCGGCCGGCCACCTCTTCGCCGGTGAGAGAAGGCAACGCCCGGATCCCCATGGGCCGGCTCACTTTCCTCGAGCCGCTTCACCCCCGCGATCAGCTCCGGTGGCACGCCGGCGAATGGCATACCGCTCTTGGCTTCCCCCTTGGGCCCCACGCCGCCGATCCCGCCCATGGGTGCACCGCCCGGCCCGGATCCGGGCCCACCAAAGCCACCGCCGAACATGCTCATGCCAGAACCACGTCTTCGTCATCGTCCTCTTGCGAGATCTCGGTGAGCACTTGCCCATACCGCGGCTCGGTTTCCAAGAGCTCGCGATGGGTGCCGTCGGCGATGATCCGGCCCGAGTCGACCAGCAGCACCCGATCGGCCAAAGCGATGGTGGACAAGCGATGTGCCACGATGATGGTGGTGCGCCCGGTCATCAACTCTTTGAGCGCCTCGTGGATGCGATGCTCCACCGTGACATCGATCGCACTCGTCGCATCGTCAAGCACAAGCACCGGCGGGTTGACCAATAGCGCTCGCGCAATGGCGATCCGCTGTCGCTGTCCCCCGGAGAGGGTGTAGCCGCGCTCCCCCACCACCGTGTCGTAGCCCTTGGGCAGCTCGCGAATGAAGTCGTCCGCCCCGGCCGCGGTCGCCGCGGTAACCACCTGATCGAGCGGTGCATCCGGTCTGCCGTAAGCGATGTTGCCACGGATCGAGACCGAGAACAGGAACGGCTCGTCGGGCACGATGCCCACCTGCTCCCGAAGCGTTGCCAGCTCATATTCGCGGACGTCGCGTCCGTCGATGCGGACCGTGCCCGAGCTGGCATCGTAGTACCGGGCGAGCAACCGCCCGATCGTGGACTTTCCCGAGCCCGTCCGCCCCACGACGGCGACCGTCTCACCCGCATTCACTCGCAGGTCGAGATGGGACAAAGCCTTGGTGCCCAACGGGTACGTGAACCCCACGTCCTCGAACACCACGTCGCCGCGAAGCTTCGCCCGGGCCGAGCCGTCTTCGAGATCGGTCTTGGTGTCGAGGACCTCATAGATGCGCTGAGCCGACGCGGATGCCCGCTGGCTGAGCATCACCAGCATGCCGAGCATTCGGAAGGGCGGCTGCAGCATGAGTACGTAGGAATTGAAGGCCACGATCGCACCGACTGAGGTCTGCCCGTCCATCACCATCCATCCGCCGAACAGGAGCACCAACGCCAACCCCAGCCGGGGCAGGCTTTCCAGCGTCGGCGCCCACCAACTGCGGATCTCCGCTTCCCGGCGGTACGCCCAGCGCACGCGATCGGCCTCCTGCGCCAGCAGGGTCAGCTGACGCTGCTCGGCGGCGAATGCCTTGACGATGCGAACGCCGTTGGTGTTCTCGTCGACGACCGTGGCGACCCGGGCCAACCGCGCTTGGATGAGCCAGGAGACGGGAAAGATCGCCTTTCGCGCGGAGACCCCGAGCACCGCGACGACCGGCATGGCTGCCATTGCGATGAACGCGAGCGGCACATTGATCGAAAGCATGAGCACGAAGGCGAAGCCCGCAATCGTGCACTGCACCAGAATCGACGGGCCGAAGGCCAGGTACATCTGCACCGCGCGAATGTCCGAACTCGACCTCGACATGAGCTCGCCGGACTGCACCCGGTCGTAGAAGCCGAACGGCATCCGGACCAGATGGGAGTAGATGATGTTCCGAAGGTCATATTCGATCTCGTAAGCCGTGCGCAACAGATACCGGCGAGCCAGATAGTTGATAACACCCTGAGCCACCGCGAACGCGGCGATCAACCAGACGTACTTCGTCAGGCTCGCGGTGCGGGCGACCAGGGCGTCATCGATCCCGATTCGGATCAGGTTGGGGATCTGCACCTGCACCACGAGACCGACGAGTGACAGACTCAGCGAAGTGATCAGCAGCCATTTGTGCGCCAGCACCACCGGAAGTGCCCGGCGGAGCCACGTCTTTGTGGCATCAGGATCGATCGTCGCCTTCGGTTCTCGATAGTGCACTGATCTCCTAAGGACATCGGGGGTTCAGTGCTACCTTAGCGGCGCTTACCACGATCTTGCGGAGCCTTTATGCGGTGTAGAGGCTGTACCTGCTTCCTTCGCGCAGACACTGCCAGGTGTTGACCGAGCCGTTGGCCATCAACGTCTGACCTGCATTCGAGCAGCGCGACAGCGTGCTGTGGGACGAGTGGAAGACCCAGGGCCCGGGCACCGTATAGAGGCTGTAATTCGCGCCCTCGAGGTTGCACTGCCAGGACACTGCGGTGCCATTGGCGATCATTTCCTCGCCGGCCTGGATGCAGTCCCAGAAGTCCGGGAACGACCCTTGGAACTGCCAGCCGCCGGTGTTGACCGTCTGCGTCGCCGGGGCCGGTGCCGCCGCGGCGGGTTCAGTGGTTGCCATGAGGCCCGCTATAGCGACCGCCAGCATGACCGCACCTCGTTTCAGCATGTTCGACGATTCCTCCTCCACTCCAGATAAGACACTTTAATATATTTGAATGTCAACCAGTAGCCTTGGCTGAGGTGTACCGCCCAGCGGACATGATGTTGCGGGAGGCGCCCGAACGGGGGCCGACTGCGCTCCGTATACGCGGCACTACGATGACGCTGTGCCCACCATTGGCATTACCGGACACGCGCGCCTTAGCGATGAGAGCGCCACTCTGATCAAGGAGGCGCTCCGCGAGGCGCTGCGGGATCACGATGCGATCCACGGTGTCACCTGCCTGGCTGAGGGTGCCGATCAGCTCTTCGCTGAGGCGATCCTCGATGCGGGCGGCACTTTCGAGGTGGTCCTGCCGGCTCACGACTACCGTGACGCGATGATCCCGGCGGACAATCGGCCCACCTTCGACAAGCTGCTCGCCAGGGCCTCATCCGTTTCGTACATGCCCTTCTCCGAATCCAACCGGAAAGCCTTTCTGGCCGCCGGTGAGGAGCTGGTACGGCGCAGCCACCAGATCATCGCGGTATGGGACGGAGTCCCGGCCGCGGATGTCGGCGGGACAGCACAGGTGGTGGACGTCGCACGCGCGGCAGGCCTTCCAGTGCAGGTGATATGGCCGCAAGGCGCTCGCCGGAATGCCGCCTGAGACAGGTAAATCGCGTTTGGCGGGGAAGGATCCGACTTCGCCCGCACGACGACCGATTGAATGGTGTTTCGGCCCCTCCTGACGCTGCCTGAATCGAGTCGAGTGGCGGCTGACATATTGTCGATCCAGTGGTCTATGGTGTCCCAGTGACCGCACCGTCGCCGGCCATATCCATGGCCTCGCGCGCTTCACTCGCCGACGATTTCCGCCGGCTGGGCGTCTTGGAAGGCGAGACGATTCTCCTTCATGCGTCGCTACGGTCGCTCGGCTGGGTCTGTGGTGGGGCAACAAGTGTCGTGCTGGCCATAATGGACACCCTTGGCTCCGACGGCACGCTAATCGTCCCCGCGCAAACCCCGGAAAATCGCGATCCCGCCCGTTGGGACAATCCCATTGTCCCGGATGAGTTGTGGGGAAGGATTCGCGACAGCATCCTGCCATTCGATCCTCAGCTGAGCCCGGCAATGGCCATGGGTCTGGTGGCCGAAACAGTGCGGACTTGGCCTGGGGCGCGTCGCAGCATGCATCCGCAAACGTCCTTTGCAGGTATCGGGCCGGCGGCCACCGAATTGCTGGCAACGCATGATCTTGATTGCCAGCTCGGCGATAGATCACCCCTGGGAAGCCTCGCCGCCGCCAAAGCAAGGTTCCTGCTACTGGGTGTCGGCTACGAGAAGTGCACTGCGTTTCATCTTGCGGAATACCAACTTCCTCAGCCGCCCACCCGTCGGCAGTTGTGTGTCGTGAATGGACCGCAGGGCCGCCAATGGGTGGAGTACCAGGACATCGAGCTGAATGATCGTGACTTCTCCCAGCTGGGTCACGATTTCGAAGACTCGAACCCGGTGCGCGTCGGTTCAGTGGGCGCCGCGACGGCACGCCTTGCCAACATCGCGGATGCCGTTTCCTTCGCCCGGGAGTGGTTCTCGGCGCGTCGCACACCAAGTCGGCAAGGATAAGTTCATTAGAGGAGTGAGTGGTGGAAACCGCTGAACCCGACGTCGATGGCTATCTCATCAGACTCGACCACCTTTCCCTTGGCGAGGTCCTTCACTCGCAGGACAACGCACTTGCCGAGGCTTTGCGAGCGCTGCTGAGAGCCAATGCGGTAGATGGCGGTGACACTGTTTCGGCCTTCGCGAACTTCGTTCAATGAAGGTTGCCGAGGCAGCCATCCGGCAGGTACTCCTCAAGGTGCACAGCCGGTGTAACTTGTCGTGCGATTACTGCTACATCTACACATTCGAGGATCAGAGCTGGCGCGATCAGCCGGTTTGCATGTCACGCGGGACGATCGACTTGGCCGCGACCCGGATAGCCGAGCACGCGGCACGGCATCGATTGCCATTCCTGCATTTGATCCTGCACGGCGGGGAGCCATTGCTGGCCGGGACTTCTCTGCTCGACTATCTGGTCAGCACCGTTCGGGCAGCTGTGCCGCCCGAGACCCGAATCCTCACCGGCATACAGACAAACGGTCTGCTGCTGGACGATGATTTCCTTGCGCTGTTTCAAAAACACCGCATCAAGGTGGGCATCAGTCTTGACGGCGGCCCGCAGGCCCACGATCGTCATCGCAAATTTGCCAACGGCCGTGGTAGCTACGCCTCCGTTTCTCGCGCCCTGGAACGGTTGCGGGAGTTCCCAGATCTGTATGGCGGAATCCTCACCACCGTCGACCTGCACAATGATCCCGCACAACTCTATTCCGACCTACTGCACTTCGCCCCACCGAAGCTCGATTTTCTTCTGCCGCACGGTAATTGGAGCACACCGCCGCCCGGCAGAACCTTCGATCAAACTGAAAACCCTTACGGAGACTGGCTGATCACGATTTTCGACCGCTGGTATGACGCCCCGAGGCGGCGGACCAGCATCAGGCTCTTCGAGTCGGTGATGTCGCTGCTGATGGGTGGTCCCAGCGGGAGCGAGGCGGTTGGCCTGGACCCGGTCGATCTGCTCACCATCGAAACCGACGGCTCGATCGAACAGGTCGACGTACTGAAAACCGCGGGCCCGGGTATGGCGGCGACAGGTCTGCACATCGCGTCGCATTCGTTCGACGATGCCTTGCTGCATCCCGGAGTCCGGGCTCGGATGAACGGGCTGGCCGACCTGGCTGTCCAATGCCGACAGTGCCCCTTGGTCCGCGTATGCGGAGGCGGGCTCTACGCTCACAGGTACCGGGAAGGCGCCGGCTTCGGCCATCCGTCGGTATATTGCCCGGATCTCACCGCACTCATCACCCATATACGCGATCGAATGGTCGGGGACCTGCAGGCATGTCGCCGTCAATGCACAGTTTGAGGGCGACCCACTTCGCCGAGTTGGGTGCGGGCTTCGGCAGCGCCGAATGTCTCGCCGTGCTCAGGGCAGGACAGGCCAGTAGGCGGCGCCTTCTCTTGCGAGCCATTTCTGAGGCCGCACCCACCAAGCCGGCGCTTGATCTGTTGAGCGACGTTGCGGCCGCGGCGCCTGAAGTTGCCGATGCGGCGCTTTGCCATCCACTGGCCGGTGTCTGGATGAGCCGATGGTTACGACGGCAGCCTGACGATGCGCCCTACCTCAGCGGCCTGACCGCTGCGGCTGCAGCGCAGGCTGGAATACCGTTCACTTTGGACATCCTGACAAGCGACGGGTCAATCCTGCTGCCGGGTCTCGGCAATGCCCACGGGCTCGGCCGTGGGCAGGCAACTGTCCGGGGGACCGGAGACTCCCTTGTGATTGCCGGGCCCAACGCCGTGGTCGAGGTGCCCGCGCCTTATCGAGATGCGTCGCCGGGATGGCAAGCCGTCAGGCGGCTGAGCATCTGGGACGGCCAGGTATCCGTCGACGACGTGGATCCCCATCGGAATTGCTTCGGCTGGCCTGCCGCACCGCAAATGCCGACCGACAAGGCGGACGAATTCGAAGGGCACCTCGTCGCCGCCTTGCAGTTGGTGGAGGCCCACCATCCGAGCCATGCCGAGGCGATGCGCACAGCGCTGCGAATGGTTGTCCCGCTTGCCATCCCGGCCGACGGCAACGGGGTCAGTGCCGCCTCCCGGCTCGCCTTCGGCGCAGTCGGCGTTGGCGTCTGCGCCGAACCCGAGGCACTCGCCGAGCTACTCATTCATGAGTTTCAACACATGAAACTCGGCGGCCTATTGGACATGGTGGACTTACATATCTCCCGTGGCTCCGCAATCCATTGCGCCCCTTGGCGTGCGGACCCGCGACCGGTCGAGGCGCTCCTGCAGGGCACCTACGCGCACCTCGCGGTGGCCGACTACTGGCGCATGCGGCAACGGCGGGTCGGTGGCCAAACCCGGCAACCGCAGGTCGAGTTCTCCTATTGGCTGGCTCAGATTGGCAGGGCCACGGCAACCCTTGGCGCCTGCGGTGAGCTGACCGTGGCCGGGGAGCGGTTCATCGGCTACATGCGGGAGACCATTGCCCAATGGGCATACGAATTCGAGCCGAGCGACATCGACAGCGGCGTTGAGGATCTGACCGACTCGTCGGCAGTCATTTGGCGGTTGCGCAATTGGCAACCTGAACCCGATGAACCACGCCGCTTGGCTGCGCTCTACCGCGCGGGCGCGGCTTGCCCCGCGCTCGCTGCACCCAGCCTCTCGACGGGTGCACCCTCCGGCCCAGCCAAGCCCTCCGCGTTGGCCAGGATGCTGCGCGAGCATCTCTGCGAACCCGCCAATCCCGTGCAGGGCAAGCAGTCCGACGTATCCTTCATCCGGGGCGACCATCGGCATTCCATCTCGGCATACCGGGACGACCTCGCCACCGATAGCGCCAACGACGACGCGTGGGCGGGCCTTGCCCTGGCCCTGCGCCGGGAGGGAGAGCATGACGCGGCGTCGGCCCTCATCGCCCGGCCAGAGCTGGTGCGTGCGGTCTTTCGCGAGGTAGGCGGAGACCCTGTCGCGCTTGCCGTCTGGCTGAGTCCTAAGGCGACGGTGGATCGATGTCGCAGTTGAGCCGGCGCCTTTCCCGCACCGCAACCGAGTTTGGATGATCGGCGCCTAGCACCCTTTCCACCCGAGCCAAAGCATCATCGCGTACCAGTTGCGCCTCGGCGTCATCGCCCGCCGCTCGCCTACTGATGGACAGATTGTTTTGCGCAGCAAGGGTGTCCGGATGATCCGGGCCAAGCGCCCGGCGCATGCTACGGAACGTTTCCGCATCCAGCGCCAGCGCCCCGGTGTAATCAGCCAACTCATACTTGCTGTTTGCCAGGTTGATGGTGCATGCCAGCGTGTAGAAGTGCTCCGCACCAAGCAGAGCAGTGAACCTATCTACGACATCGGTCGACAGTTGGTGGGCCTCCTCATGCCGGCCAAGCGCCGACGTGAAGATCGACAGATTGTTCGCCGCAGCAAGGGTGAACGGATGGTGGTCGCCGAGCACTTCGCGGTACTTGACGTAGGCCTCTTGCGCGGTGGTTTGAGCGGCATCATCCTGCCCTAGGGCAGACAGGTCACAAGCGAGGTTGCTCATGCACGCCAGCGTCTCTGGGTGGCGTGGCCCATGCAGCTCCCCATGGATGCGCAAGGTCGAGGCCGTCAGGTCGTGAGCTTCGGCGAAGCGGCCGAGTTTGCGGAGTGTGATGGCGAGGTTTTTGGAGGTCCGCAAGGTTTCGGTGTACCTGTCGCCAAATTTGAGGCGATAGTCGGCGAGCGTCTTTTCCAGCAGCCGCCGGGCGCCCTCAAAGTCACCCAGCTCGCGAAGATCTCGTCCGAGGTTGTTGGCGGAGAACAGGATGTAGGAGTTGGTCTCGGGCAGGACCGCTCGCAGGCCGTACAATGTGTTCTCATCCAACCGCCGGGCGCCTTCGAAGTCGCCGATCAGGCGCAACGAAACGGCAAGGTTGTGCGCTGCCAACAGGGTGCGCTCGTGTCCGTCGCCCAACACTCGGGTGAACCTGGCCAGTGTCTCCTCTTGTAGCCTGCGCGCTTCCTCATAGTTGCCAAGCGCCCGCTGGTCGGCCGCGAGACCGCTCAAGCTCATGATGGTGTAGGTGTGTTCGGCGCCAAGACGTTCGGTGAGGCGTTCGTAAACGTCCTCGTCGATCTGGAACGCGTCGAGGAACCTGGCCTGGGAACGCAACGTATTGGCCAAGTGGAAGCGCAGCAACAGGGTTTGTGTCTGGTCCGCACCGTCCGGTTCGGCCTCCCAGAACCGCAGAGCCTGCTCGGCGAGCTCCTGCCCACCCGAATAGTCACTGATCTTGTAGTGGAACCGTACGAGATCGATGATCAGCTGCCGGACGTCCCAATTCTTCGAGCTCAGCGCACCGGACAGCGACAGATGCGCGCGGATCTCGCGATAGGTCGGCCATTTGCTACTGTCATCTGGATTCTTGGGATTCGCCGCGGCAAGCACCTCTTGAACGATCCGCTGGTTCTCGGCGGCCTCCTCGGCCGGCAGCAGATTCCGGATGACCGCCTGCACCAGCCGGTGCAACTGAATGCTTGGGCCGCCACTATCGATGCGTGCCAACGCATAACGCCCGATCTCGCGGATCATGTGGCCCTGCAGGATCGGGTCGAGCAGCAGCGGGTCGAAGGGCCGCAGAGCCTCGATAAAGCGCTCTGCACGATCACCGATCACCAGATACATAGGAATGGGCTCAGGCGAGAAGAAGGCGCAAATCTCCAAAAGCTTTGCCGCCGCCGGTGTTTCACTGCGCAAACGATCCAACGACACCAGCCAGGTGGTCGCGGCCGAGCGCTGATATCCGGGCGGTGGATTCTCGTCGAGCATCCGGGGCAGTTGTGTGTCGAGAAGATCGAGATACTGTGCCACCGGCATGGCCGTCGCGGCCAGCCAGGCTCCAGCCTGTTCGATGGCCAACGGCAGATCGCCCAGCATCTCGGCAACGAGGTCCAGGTCGGCAAAGGGTGCTTCCGGGAGTTTCTTGCGCAGCAACGCGATTGACTCCTCCCGGCGGAACACATCCAGCTCTACCGCGGTGGCCTGAGGTTGCTGCAACCATGCCTGGTCCCGCGAGGTGATCAGCACATGCCCTGTCCCGGTGGGCAGGTAGCGGCGTATCTCGTCGGGATCACTCGCATTGTCGTAGACAAGGAGCCAGCGACTGTACGGCTCGCCCCGCCGCAACGCCTCCAACACGGCGGCAACGTTTTCCTCGATGTTCTCACCGCTGGGCAGGCTCAGCCGTTCGGCGAGCCCGGCCAGACCAGAACGCACGAGACCTGGTTGTTCCGCGGATATCCACCAGATGACGTCGTAGTAGGCCGAGAAACGGTAGGCATATTCCAGGGCTACCTGCGTCTTCCCGACGCCTCCCATGCCGAAGAGCGCCTGCAGCACCACTGTCACGTTGCCGGCCAACTGCTCCCGCAACGACTCAAGGACCGCGGAACGACCCGTGAAGATCGCGTTCCGCTGCGGGAGATTCGATACCGGAGGCGGTGTCTTGGGGAAACGCGGCGCGCCGTCGCCCGGCGTGCGCTCGGTCGCCATGTAGTTGGGCAGATCCAGCTCGGCAAGCAACAGATCGCGTGCGCGTTGCTCGGTCGTCACGTCAACGAGATCGACCTGGAGGCGGTCCTGGAACGATGCCGAGAGCCGGACATTGTCCAGCCGCACCGGAATAAGGAACGGGCTGCCATCGGTCGGCTCGTTGCCCAGGACGAGATCCCAGAACGATCGAGCCGACTCCGACCGCAGATAGTCGTGCGACAGCAGCACGAACACCCGGCTTGCCGCACCAAGGGCGCGCGCATACTCCTCGGCGACCTCGGGAATGACACCGAGCTCCACCTCCATCGTGGTCACCCTGTTCGGGCCTGGGATCGCCGCGGCGATCCACTCGGCCCAGACCCGGTCCACAGAGGAGTAACTGATCACGATGTTGGCCGGCAGTGTCTGCTTAGGACGCTCAAACTCGGTCAGCCAGCGTTTACGAAGATGCTCCTCGATCGGCCGGAGCCCTCTGACCGCTCCGCCGGTGATCACATTCGTCAGGCGTTCATAGGCCTTCAGCAAGGTGTACTCCCGATTCGGCGGATCGCCGAAGGGAGCCAGGATCTCCTCATACGCGTAGAACGGCTTGTACGGAATCTCCACGTCACCCCAGTAGCGACTTATCGCCTCCGTGCCCCGGCGCTCGAGGAATGGGTCGAAACGTTGCCGGGCAAACTCACGCCCGGCCTCCAATTTGGAGTGTTCCGCATCCTCCAGTCGCATCGGGACCGGCAGGATTTCGACCGGATCGGTGACCCGGTGCGAGGTGATGTAATGCGCGACGGCGGCCGCACCATCAATGCTCTGGGTACTGAGCGTGAAGCAGTCGACCACGATGTCAGGCATGACCACTGTGCAGATACCCGCGGTGTCGGAAAGGCCGGTCCGGCTGTCGATCAATATGTAGTCATACCGGCTTCGCATGTCGTTGCGAAGGGTGCGAAGGAATCCGGCACCGCCCAGCCGATCGTAAAAATTCGCCCAATCGAAGCTGGTCACCGCGTCACCATAGGCCGGCACCTGCTGTCCAGCCGGGAGAAAGTCGATGACGCCGGGGTCCGGAAACTTCCAGCGCAGGGAGACGGCATGCCGCGACACTCGCGCATAGTCGTTGAACCACTGGGGGTTGTCGCTGGTGCGCGGCTCCAGCGTGGCAGTCGCATAGTCACGGATCAGGTCGATCACACCGGTCGAGAAGCGCAGTTGCTTATCCGACAGGAAGGGATGGAAGTAGCGCTGTAGACCCGGTGACTCCAAATCCCAGTCCACCGCAAGGACACGCTTGCCGCTGCTGGCGAGTATCCAGGCCACGTTCGCCAGAGCCATCGTGCGGCCGGTGCCGCCCTTGTACGAGTAGAAGGTGATGATGCGCCCTCCACCGCGGCTACCCGCTGATGTGTCATTGGATCTGTCCATCGCAGGGGTCCTCTCGCAAATGCCGGGCTAGGTGCCGGGAAGGGCGGACAGGTCCAGCACCGGCCGGGGCGGAGAGCCGGCATCCTCCGGGAGGGGCTGGTGGGGCACACCTTTGACGTGCATCCTGTTCTGCGCGACGCTCAGCGCCACCCGCAAATCCGCCTCGAACGCCGGCAGGCTGAGCACACTGGGCCGGAACATCCGGTCGTCGCTGCGCGCGAAGCGACTGACAAAGGTCTTGCGCAGCTCATACGAGAGGTCTCGCCAATGCTGCCGGGTCTCGTCATCCTCGGCGCTGCACGGGATCATCACCGCCGACGTCTCGGTCTCCTCGGGGCTTTCCTCCCACGTGTCGACATCGAGCAGAGCGCGACGATGATCGGTCAGTTTCGTAGCCCATGCGTCTACCAGGAACACGATCAACTGGTTGTTCTCCTTGGCGAACTGCATCCGCTCAGGAAGTCGCTCAATGCTCGCGACAGCGCACTCGAAGCTCTGCTCACTGGCCACCGTGCGAGCCGACTCCGCGATCGCCAGAGGCGGCTCGTAGGGCGCCCAATCCGGCCGGGAGTTGCCGTAGAAACTCAAGTCGTTCCTCAGCTTCGCCGCACTGGCTTCCTTGCGGCTCGGCGCCGCGATCACGAAGTGCACATACCGCGAAGTGGGTGGCGAAGGCTGCTCGGCTTTCGCCGTTTCGCCATGCGGTGCCGCCACAGAGGGGGCGGCGAAGGCATTGGGGATCTCATTGAATTCCAGCGGGCCGGCATGGCTGGGCAGCGAATGCGACCCGGCCTGATCCACGATGTGTTTGGCCAGCAAGGACACTGCCCTGATGTAGGCGTTGCGCTGATCGGTCAAGCGCATCAGTTGGCGTAGCCCGTCTTCGTGATAGGCGGGGTCGAGCCTTTCGTGATCGTATTGGCGGATCAATGCCCGCTCCGGCATCCGGCTCGACGGAACCCAGATCAGCGGGATCAGCATCGGCGCGTTTCCCCGCGTGTTCTCCTCATAGCGGCGCAGTCGCTCTTCAAAGACCCACCACTCCTTGCCGCACGCCTCGCTGTTGAAGTATCGCGGCATGGTGAGCGCGATGAAGGTGCTGCAGTCGGAGAGCGCGGTCACCAACTGATCCGGCCAGCGGGCTCCCAGCACGATGTTGTGGCGGTCGAGAAAGCCAACTTCTTCATTGCGGCTCACTCCGGCGAGATCGCGCACCTGGGCAGAGAGATCCTTGAAGAACTGCTCGACCTCGTCGTCGATCGTGCCGCGGGCATAACTCAAGAAGAAGTAGTAAGGCAACGCCCCTCCCCAGCCCCACAAGACCGCCTTGGAGAGTCAGTGTATCCATCCATCGCTAATAAGAGATATAGACAATAGTGCCGTCTGAGCTAGCGCCGGACGATGCGAAAGCCAGCGTCAGCAAGGATCCCGGGCATCGCACAGATCTCCTGGAAGTTCGGCTCACGCAGGTGCACGGGCAGGTCGGCCCACTCCACCAGCGCCGGGTGCAGCTTGCGCGCGTCGTCCTGGCGCTCGGCGAACTGCCAGCCTTGGCTGAGGCGCTCGGTCACCCACCGCTCGTGTTCCAGCCGCGCCAGCAGGTCTATTTCGGATTCGGTGAGCTCGTGTTCCTGTGCCGGGCCGACTCTCGGCGAAAGCAGACAGCCGATCAACCGTAGTTTTCGGCCGAAATCTTCGGCGTGGGACCGATTTGCGGCCCGCAAGGACTCGGGCAGCTCCTCCCACGGACGATGCGACATCCGATCCGTTTCGACTCGCCCACCAGCCAAGGCAGTTCGCAGGTAGCTGTCGTGCACCACTCTTGCGAGGCGCTCAACCAGGTCCTGCCCGATCAGGGCTGGGTCTCCCGCGGCCTGCGTCACGCCAAAGATGCGAAGCCGGGTGGTCAACTGATCGAAGTGCTCCCCAGTCTCATCGTCGAACGCCTCCCGAAGGTCGGCGAGCCGGTCCAACCGCACCACAATGGTTCTGGGCGGATCGCGCCGGATTCGCTCCGCTATGAGCGCGGTCTTGAGGGCGTGTTCCTCGTCGTCGTCGCAGATGAACATGCGATCGGCGGTCAGCGCCTCGCGGTGCAACAAGGCGGCCAGGTCTTCGTCGCGAGTGGACAGATCACAAGTGTCGGCCAGGAACGGATATCGCTCGCCCAGCTCCTGCACCAACTCTGTCGCGCGAGGATCCACCAACAGCAGTGGCAGCTTGGCCGGCTCCGCGACTGCCCTACCCCGCCAGTACCGGGCGAGCTCCACCACGAGTGCGGAGCCGAAATCGTTCAAGCCTGCGACCAGTACCCGAGGTGGCACCTGGGTCGGCTCACCGAGTGGACTGTCCGAACACAACTGCCGGGCCGCCACCTGATCGAGGTGAAAGAAGTCCAGCTGCAGACCATGCGAGTGGACCGGGCCGAGATAACGAGCCTGCAGGGTCAGGCAGAGGTCAGGGTCGGAGATCTGTGCGTACACCCGCAACAGGGGTCCGGCGGTAGGCCGCCGACGGCCGGCGGCGAGAGCGATTGCGGTGTTGGTGGCGCTGTCATCGGTACACGCGTAAAGGGATGTTGCCCTTCGAACCCCGGCTGCGCGCAACACATCTGGGTCCCGGGCATCGCCGATCACCCACAATGGACTCAGGGTGCGAATGAAGTCGAGCTCGGCAGGCTGTACCACCACCACCCGCTCGCCGGCCGCGCGCAGCCGCCGGGCGACCGACGCTGCGGTCATTGTCTGCCCGCAGACAATGGCATGCCCGCGGGAGCTGCGGGTGCGCAGCCGCCGCACCTCGGAGGCGAAGATCACCCGGCTGGCCTCGGCCAGGGCATAGATCGTCACTGCGGGTGCGGCGAATCTGGCGATGTCCAGCAGGGGTGGCATCGGCCCGCCTTCGTCCAACGGCGGTGAACCGAGAACGAACAGCTGCAGGTCGTAATAGATGATGTCCAACGGCCCGTTCGCGAAACCCGCGCGTGTGGACAACAACTCGTCCAGCCCAAGGTAGCCGCAGATCAACGCGATCACGCCGATCAGCGCGAAACCCAAGCGCAGCAAGTTGATCGGCCGCGGTGGCGACGGCGGCCCGGAGGCGGGAACGGTCACACATACCTCCGGCGGGCACTACGACGAGATCCATGGTGCTCTAACTCTAAGCGTGCCCGCCACCCCGCCCCGGTCGATCTTGGAGTTGTGGCGGGGATGACACGCGCATATCCGGCGAGTCGCCACCACAACTCCAAGATCGACCGGGAGTTTGCGGAGTGAGTACTCACTCATTAAGGTGGGTCCGTGAACGACACGTCACCGCGGCGCCGGGTCGCTCCGCTCGCCCCAGATGACAGGCGCGCGGCGCTGATCGCGGCCACCCTTCCACTCCTGTGCAGCGAAGGACTGAATGTCAGCACTCGCAAGATCGCCGAGTGCGCGGGTGTCGCCGAGGGCACCATCTTCCGGGTCTTCCCGGATAAGGCGGCGTTGATCTCCGCAACGCTGGCTCACGCCTTCGATCCGGCCCCCACGATCGAGTCGCTCCAAGCCATTTCACTGGATCCCGATCTGCGGTTCCGGCTGAAAACGGCGGTCCGGATCATCACGCGGCGCTTCAAGGACAACCTTCCGCTCATCATGGTCCTGCGCACGGGCGGTTTCACCAGCGAGACGATGTTCCCCGACGCTCACGATGGCCTGGCCCGCATCATCGACGCCGTGGCCGAGCTGCTCAAGCCGGACCAGTACCGGCTTCGACTGCCCGCCGCCACAATCGCCTGGCTGCTGATCTCCATGATCATGTGCGGCAACCGAAGTCAAGCCCTCTCCGGCCAGGACATGGTCACCGTGATCCTCGACGGCGTGCTCTATCCGGAAGTCAAGAGAGAGATCGCATGCTGATAAGGCTTCTGCGCCGCCATCTTCGCCCATACCGGCAACCGCTGCTGCTGGTGGTGTTCCTGCAACTGATCCAAACCCTCGCCACTCTCTACCTACCCACGCTGAACGCCGACATCATCGACTTCGGTGTGGTCAAAGGAGATACGGGCTACATCATGCGGGTCGGCGGAGTCATGCTCGCGGTCTCGCTGGTGCAGATCGTCTGCTCGATCGTCGCCGTCTACTTTGGAGCGAGGGTCGCGATGGCGGTCGGGCGCGACATTCGCGCGGCGATTTTCCAACGGGTGCAGGAGTTCTCGGCTCGGGAGGTCGGTGACTTCGGCGCCCCGTCGCTGATCACCCGGACCACCAACGATGTGCAACAGGTGCAGATGCTCGCCCTGATGACTTTCACGATGATGGTGTCGGCGCCAATCATGATGGTCGGCGGCATCGTCCTCGCACTTCGCCTCGATGTGGAGCTTTCCGGGCTGCTGCTCGCCGTCATCCCGGCTCTCGTGGCCACCGTCGGTTTCATCATCATCAAGATGCGGCCGCTCTTCCGCGGGATGCAGGGAAACATCGATGAGGTCAACCGCGTGATGCGCGAACAGATCACCGGCATCCGCGTCATCCGGGCATTCGTCCGCGACAAGCGGGAGCAGGAGCGTTTTGCCGTCGCCAACACCGATCTGACCGACGTATCGCTGGCCGTGGGCAAGCTGATGGCGCTGATGTTCCCGATGGTCATGCTGATCATCAACATCTCGACCGTAGCCGTGCTGTGGTTCGGGGCTCAGCGGATCGACAGCGGGGAGATGCAAATCGGTGCGCTGACAGCGTTTCTGAGCTATCTGATGCAGATCCTCATGGCGGTCATGATGGCCACCTTCATGTTCGTCATGATCCCAAGGGCCGAGGTCTGCGCCGAGCGGGTCGAAGAGGTGCTCGACACTTCGTCAAGCGTTGTGCCGCCGAAAAACCCCATTTCCTTTCTGGGTACCCATGGACGCCTCGAACTACGCGAGGTGGAGTTCCGCTATCCCGGTGCGGAGCAACCCGTCCTGCGCGGTGTCGACCTCGTGGCACAACCCGGGGAGACCACAGCCATCATCGGCAGCACCGGCAGCGGCAAGTCGACTCTGCTCAACCTGGTGCCAAGGCTCTTCGACGCGACCGGCGGACAGGTACTCGTGGACAACGTCGACGTACGCGAGCTCGACCCGAACGCCCTCTCCCGCACGATCGGCTTCGTTCCGCAGAAGCCCTATCTCTTCACGGGCACCGTGGCGTCGAACCTGCGTTACGGCAAGGCAGATGCGACCGACGAAGAGTTGTGGCGGGCGCTCGAAATAGCTCAGGCTCGCGAATTCGTCGAGCAGATGCCCGAAGGTCTCAACGCTCCCATCGCCCAGGGCGGCACCAACGTCTCCGGCGGGCAACGGCAACGTCTTGCCATCGCACGAGCGTTGGTACGGCAACCCGAGATCTACCTGTTCGACGACTCTTTCTCGGCGTTGGACTACTCCACCGATGCCGCGCTGCGCGCGGCGCTCGCGCACGAGACCGCTGACGCGACCGTGGTCATCGTGGCGCAACGGGTCAACACGATCCGCGAGGCCGACCGCATTCTGGTGCTGGATGACGGTCAGGTCGTCGGAACCGGTACCCATTCAGAACTCATGCGCAGCAACGAAACCTACCGTGAGATCGTGCTGTCCCAGCTCACCGAGGAGGAGGCGGCATGACGCGGCCGGCGCCGAGGACAAGTGACCGCTTCAGCCCGGCCGCCGTGATGGCCGGTCCGCCGATCGCGAAGTCCCTGAACTTCAAGGTTTCCAGCCGCCGGATGCTGGGCTGGCTGCGCCCCGATCGCGGGCTGCTGTGGATCGCGCTGGCATTGGGCATCACCAGCGTCGCGCTCGCGGTGATCGGGCCGAAGATCCTGGGCCACGCCACCGATGTCCTCTTCTCCGGGGTGGTCGGCCGCCAGTTGCCGGCCGGGCTCACCAAGGCCGAGGCGGTGGAGGAGATCCGGCGCCAGGGCAATGGAACGCTGGCCGACATGGTCTCGGCCATGAATGTGGTGCCAGGGCAGGGGATCGACTTCACCCTGGTCGGTCAAGTGTTGCTATGGGCACTGGCCGTTTACGTTGCGGCGTCGGTCTTCTCGCTCTTCCAGTTCCGTCTCATCACGACAGTCGTGCAGCGGTCCGTCTTCCGGCTCCGCGAGCAGGTCGAGGCGAAGCTGGCCAAGCTGCCGTTGAGCTATTTCGACAAGCAAGCGCGTGGCGAGGTGCTCAGCCGCGCCACAAATGACATCGACAACGTGGCTCAGACCATGCAGCAGACACTCAGCCAGCTCATGAACTCGGTGCTGACCATCATCGGTGTGCTCGCCATGATGTTCTGGATTTCCCCGCTGCTCGCGTTGATCGCTCTGGTGACCGTGCCAGTGTCGGTGTGGGTGACGATGAAGATCGGCAAGAAGGCGCAGCCACAGTTCATCGCTCAGTGGGCGACCACCGGAAAGCTGAACGCGCACATCGAGGAGATGTATACGGGCCACTCGCTCGTCAAGGTTTTCGGGCAGCAGGCGGAGGCCGCGGAGACCTTCCGCAAGCACAACGACGCGCTCTACGGCTCGAGTTTCAAGGCACAGTTCATCTCCGGCATCATCCAGCCCGCGATGTTCTTTATCGGCAACCTGAACTACGTACTCGTGGCGGTCGTCGGTGCGCTTCGCGTGGCATCGGGATCGCTATCGCTCGGTGATGTGCAGGCGTTCATCCAATACTCCCGTCAGTTCAGTCAACCGCTGACTCAGGTCGCGGCGATGTCGAACCTGGTGCAGTCGGGAGTCGCATCGGCGGAACGGGTCTTCGCCCTCCTGGACGCGGAGGAACAGTCTCCCGAGCCGGCCGCGCCCGTGCGGTTGCCCGCGATCAAGGGACAGATCGCCTTTGAGAACATCTCCTTCCGGTACACCCCTGATGAGCCTTTGATCGAAGATCTTTCTTTGACTGTCCAACCCGGACAGACTGTGGCCATCGTGGGGCCGACCGGGGCCGGAAAGACCACCCTGGTCAACCTTCTGATGCGCTTCTACGAGGTGACCGATGGCCGCATCACGCTCGATGGCGTGGACATCACCACGATGACCCGCGAGGACCTACGCGACGCCATGGGCATGGTGCTCCAGGACACCTGGCTGTTCGGCGGAACCATCGCGGAGAACATCGCTTACGGCGCAGACACACCCACCCGCGAGCAGATCGTCGAAGCGGCCCTGGCGGCACACGTGGATCGCTTCGCGCGAACCCTTCCGGACGGCTACGAGACCGTTCTCGATGAGGAGGGCGCCAATGTCAGTGCGGGTGAGAAGCAGCTCATCACCATTGCCCGGGCATTCCTCTCCGAGCCGAGCGTGCTGATCCTGGATGAGGCCACCAGCTCCGTGGACACCCGGACGGAGGTCCTGATCCAGCGGGCGATGACGTCATTGCGCAGTGGCCGCACCAGTTTTGTCATCGCGCATCGGCTCTCCACCATTCGCAACGCCGACGTGATTCTGGTGATGGAGTCGGGCCGGATCGTGGAGCAGGGTTCGCACGACAAGCTGATCGCCTTGGACGGCGCCTACGCACGGCTGTATGCCGCGCAATTTGCCCAGCCAATCAGCGAGGAAGTGTGATCGTTAGACCGAACCGGGCGGGACCGGCGCGCAGCTCGTACGCGGGGAGAGTGGCGGGTCCGCAGGAGGCGCTGCCTATCCCATGCTGGGCTAGATCGATGTTGACCCAGATGTGGTCACCCGGGACGAGATCGCCTGTGTGCCTCGCCGCGTCGAGCTCTTCGGTGGTCCAACGGCGGGCGGTGAACATGAAGGGCGTATCACCCTGCAGCCTGATCCCGTTGCCCTCGGCGTCACGCAGCTCTGCCCAGCGAACGTCGCTGCGGGCTCCGTTCTCCTGCGGGAACACGTAAGGCGTTTGCATTTGGTCGACGCTCATTTGGTACCGGCCTATGCGGGACGCCTGGCAACTGTCCGGATAGGACTCCCCCGGCCCACCGCCGAACCATTCGACGTCGCCGAAACGGGACGGCAGCGCGAAGCGCAAACCTAGTCGCGGCAACGGTACCGGCCAGTTCCCATCCGGCTCGACCTCCAATGAGAGCCGTAGATCGTCGTTGTCGAGCCGGCTCCACCGATAGTCGGCCAGGAGCCCGAAGTCGACCCCGGCAGCCGCAACACGAGTGCGAGTGAGACCGGGCAAAGTCTCGATGGTGCGGTGCTGCATCCGGTGCAACCCAACCTCGCGCCATTTGTCGGCCAGCTTGCCCCACTGGTCGTTATCGGTGGGCGCCCGCCAGAGGTCAAGCACGGGCCCGACAACGGAGATGCCATGCCACTCCTGAGGTCGGCCATCCAGCGGTGAGCCCACCCTCGGTGAGGCAGGCTGAGAACGCGTGACTTCCCATTGGCCCCAAGCGACCTCCACGCCGTGACCGTCCACAGCGGACACGGTGCACCAGCCTTGCCCGGCTGGAATTTCCAAGGTCGCCCGCTCACCCGGCTTCAGGTGGGGACACGGAAGCTCACCATGCGAGGCGTGCGAGGTGTCATAGGACCACTTCAATGTGAGGTGCGACAGATCCCGGAAGTCATAACGGTTCTCGATGTACTCACGCGTGATCCGGACCGGTTCGATAACCTTCTTGTACTCGACTAGCCCCGGCGACGGGGTCCGGTCCGGAAACACCAGCCCGTCACAGATGAAGTTGCCGTCATGCAACTCCTCGCCGAAGTCGCCGCCATAGCGAAAGCCTCCCGGCGAGGCGATGCCGTGGTCGATCCACTCCCAGATGAAGCCACCCTGGCACCGCTCATGGGTTTCGAAAAGATGCTGGTACTCCAGCAGTCCCCCGGGTCCGTTGCCCATGGCATGGCCGTATTCGCAGAGGATGAAAGGAATCGTGGTGCTGCGGCCGATCTCGTCGACCTCGGCGTGCGACGCGTACATCCGGCTGTAGACATCGGTGTGCTCGCATGACCTGTCGCCCTCATAGTGCAGCGGGCGAGTCGGGTCCAACTCACGGATCGCCGCAGCCATATGGCCAAGATTCGAGCCCACCCCAGACTCGTTACCCAGCGACCACATGATGACACTCGGCCGGTTTCGGTCGCGAGCGACCATCCGTCTCGCCCGATCCTCCAGCACCGGCCGCCATTCCGGGTCGTCGGTGGGATTTCCGTTCCAGCCCAAGGGCTCGAAGCCGTGGGTCTCGAAGTCGCACTCGTCGATCACCCAGAAGCCGTACTCGTCGCAGAGCTCGAGGAAGCGTGGGTGCGGTGGGTAATGACTCGTGCGGATCGCGTTTATGTTGTGGCGCTTCATGAGCTCGAGATCCGCTCGCATCACCTCCTCGCTCATCACGCGGCCACGAACAGGATCGAACTCATGCCGGTTCACCCCACGGAAGAGGATCCGCTTGCCGTTGACTTTGAGGACGCCGTCTTCGATGGACACTGTCCGGAAGCCGACCTTGATGACCGCCCGTTCAGTGCCGCTGACGACTTCCACGTCGTAAAGGTGCGGGGTCTCGGCGGTCCACGGCTTGACCGGCTTGGCAAGGTCGGGGCCGGTAAAGCTGTCCACGCCGTCGACTTGCAAGCTGCCGAGCCCGGTTACGTGGTCGTAGCCGGCCCGGACTGTCACGTCAGCTATGCCGCCCGCGGGCCGGGCGATCAGGGTCACCTCGCGGAAAATGCCGGGCCACCACCACATGTCCTGATCCTCGGCATAAGTGCCCGGCGACCACCGATGCACCCGGACGGCCAGGACGTTGCCCTTCTCCTTGAGCAGGTGACCGACGGCGAATTCCGATGGCAGACGGCTGCCGTATGCGATGCCCAACTCCTTGCCGTTGAGCCAGATCCGGCCGCTCGAGTCGATGCCGTCGAATCTGAGCACGGCATCACCTGTTGGCCAATGCGACGGCAGATCGAATAGGAGCCGGTGGTCTGCGGTGGGGTTTTCATCTGGTACCAAAGGAGGCTCCACCGGAATCGGAAACCGCACGTTGGTGTAAATCGGCGTCCCAAAGTGCGAAGGAACCTCCCGCGCCTCCCATGTGCTGTCGTCGAATTCCGGCTCGGCAAAGTCAATGGGCCCGTCGGCGTACGGCAGCAGGCGGAATTGCCATGTGCCGCTGAGATCGAGGCGAGGGGCGTCGGACACCAGAAAGGCTCGTGGCGGCAGTGCACCTACCGGCACCGGAACCTTTTGGAGATAAGACATCCGGGCACAGTAAACGGTTACCTGGCGCGCGTCAACTATAGTTTGCTCGACTTAACGGGCTCTGGGGGGAATCACCAACGTGACGAACAAGATGAAAATAATCCTGTCACTGAGCGTAACCGTTGCGGCGCTTGGTGTCGCGGGCGGTGTGGCGGGCGCTGCGTGGATCTTCAAGGAAGACAAGCCACCCGTTTCCACCGGCGGCAAACAGTTCAACGGGGTGGCAATCGATGGACTGCTCGATCCGACAGCCAGCGCCGATCCACAGGCGGCGTCCGATGTGGAGAGCGCCAAGCTTGAGGGCACATCCCCGTCGAGCTTCCTCAAGCCGGGCGCCAAACTGACCGCCGGGCAATCACTGACATCACCCAACGGCAAGTACGTGCTGGCCCAGCAGACTGACGGCAACCTGGTGCTCGTCGACTCAGCCAAGAAGGCGCAGTGGTCCTCACAGACGCACGGCAAAGCCGGCGCCTACACGAAATTCGGCAATGACGGCAACCTCGTGGTCTACGCGAGCGATGACAGTCCGCTGTGGCACACGGCGACCACCGGATCAGGGGCGAGCTTCGCGTTGCAGGATGATGGCAACGCGGTCGTCTACAGCTCGGCCAAGAAGGGCCTGTGGGCCAGCAAGGCGGAGGTGTACAAGCTCTACCCGAACCAGGGGCTCACCGCGGGTCAGTCTCGCAAGTCCATCGACGGGCGCCACACACTCGTGCAGTACGCGGATGGCAATCTCGTCGTGGTCGACGCGAACAAGAAGGCGATCTGGAGCTCGCAGACGCACGGGAATCCTGGTGCCACAACGCATATGGGCGGCGACGGCAACCTGGTGGTGTACAGCTCTTCCAAAAAGCCACTCTGGTACTCCGCGACCGCGGGCAACCCGAATGCGGCATTCTTCGTGCAGAACGACGGGAACGCGGTTATCCGCACCAGCGACGGCAAAGCTCTTTGGGGCACCGCATCGCACGGAGTTTCCATGCTGACAATGGGCCAGCGGCTAGCTGTAGGCCAGTTCCGCAAGTCGCCCAACGGTTCCTACATGCTCTTCCAACAGGAGGATGGAAACCTGGTGCTGCGTGACTCGGCGGGCAAGGCAATCTGGTCCAACAGCGTGACCGGCAAGGGAGTCGCCACCTACATTCAGGCCGACGGCAATGTCGTCTCCCGCAGCTCGTCAGGCGACCCACTTTGGCACACGCAAACCAATCCTGGGCGCGGTTGTTTCCTGTTGGTGCAGAACGACGGGAACCTGGTCCTCTACAAGGCGGACCTGAAGGTGATCTGGACGCGCTAGCGACACTCGAAATGGCCGAGCCGACTGGCTCGGCCATTTTCGTCCCTATTGACAACTAAATTTCTCGATGTTTTCATCTGTAAGTCAGTCTAACTAACAGATGCCGGAGGCCTCCCCTTGAACATCTCCCGCAGGCAGTTTGGCCTGTTCACCGTAGCCGCCGCAGCGTCCACCTCGTCGGCGTTCCTCTTCGAAAGCCCCGCGCTCGCCGCGGTGAACCTTGACGATCCCCGCAAGAAGGACATCGCAATGCAGATCGTCTGCAGCGCGGAGAACTCGTCGCTCAACTGGAAGGCCCAATACAAGTACATCGAGGACATCGGGGACGGCCGCGGCTACACCGCCGGGATCATCGGCTTCTGCTCCGGCACACCCGACATGCTCGAGCTCGTCGAGTACTACAAGACCCAGAAACCGAACAACATCCTGGCCAAGTACATACCAGCGCTGCGCAGGGTCGACGGCTCCGACTCGCACGCCGGGCTCGATCCCAACTACACCAAGGATTGGGCGACCGCCGCCAAGGACACGGTCTTCCAGCAGGCTCAAAACCGTGAACGCGACAGGGTTTACTTCAACCCGTCGGTCTCACAGGCCAAGAAGGACGGTCTCCGCGCGCTCGGGCAGTTCATCTATTACGACGCGATCGTCATGCACGGCAACGGAAGCGACCGCGACAGCTTCGGCTCCATCCGCAAGAACGCGTTGAACAAGGCCAAGCCGCCCGCCCAGGGTGGCAGTGAGGTTACCTACCTCAACGCCTTCCTGGACGCCCGCAAGGTCGCCATGAAACACGAGCAAGCCCACGCCGACACCAGCCGCGTGGACACGGCGCAGCGCGTCTTCCTCCGCAACGGCAACCTCGATCTCAACACTCCGTTGAGCTGGAAGGTCTACGGCGACAGCTACCGGATCAACTGACGAGCCCGCATCAAGGCGAACCCGAGCTGATTCTCACCACGCCACTGGGTGGGATCGGTCGCTCCGGGATCGTCCGAGGCCAGCCCAATGCCCCAAATAGCGTCCACTGGGCTGGCCTCCACCAGCACTCGGTCGCCGGTGCCCGCGAGGTATTCGCCCAAATCCTTGTGCTGGCTGAATTTCGCGACGCTGCCGGCTACCACGATCTCGAATCGTTGCGCCGCCCAAGTCTTCTGATCGAAGCCGCGCACCTGCCGCCCCAACGCTTTCGCCCGATGCGGTTGGTCCACGGCAAGGATCAGGCCTGCGGTCTCGTTGTCACCGAACAGCATCGCCTTGGACCACATCATCCAATGCTCGGCCGTGGCGAATGCCCGTCCGTCCACATTGAACAGTGAAGGCCACCACTGGCTCAGGCAGCCCGCCCCGATGCTGCCGTCACGCTGCGGCTCATGGCCCCAGAAAAACAGATACTTCAGCCGAGTACCGGATCCAGCCTGCGAAATCAGTTCAGTCACCGAGCGCGGAGTCACCTCGCCAGTGTGCCCTACCGCGGCACCTCACCGGTGTACTCGGGGTCGTCCGGCCCCTCGGCCGGCTCGGTCGGGTGCTCGGTGCGCCCGGCCCTCGAGTCCTCCACGTCTTCGGCGTCGTCATCGGCGAACTTGGACTTGGAGTCCACCGGCCCAACGTGCTCGATATGGAATGGCTCGTTCATCTCCGCCTCCTCAACCTACGCTATCAAGCTTCAGCGCATGGCGGCTAGGAGTTGGTCGACTGCGATGTTGGCGAATCTCACGCGGGTGTCGCCGACGCCGTAAGGAATCCAGAGTGTTCCCTCGTGAATCAGGCCGCCACAGGAGTAGACGACATTGGGCACAT
Organism: Micromonosporaceae bacterium; assembly: GCA_003543035.1. Lineage (GTDB taxonomy): Bacteria > Actinomycetota > Actinomycetes > Mycobacteriales > Micromonosporaceae > Rhizocola. Next base: position 29,346 of record DPJL01000313.1, read on the forward strand.
AGCCGTCGCGGTCATCGTCGTCGGGGGCCAGGAGCACGCCGGGCAGTTGTGCGATCACGCGTTCGGGGTGATTTAGGTCCAGCAGCATGGCGCCGATCGCATATCGGCGCATCGGGCCGACGCCATGCGTCAGCACGAGCCACCCCGCCTCGGTCTCCAACGGGGATCCGCAGTTGCCGACCTGGATAAGCTCCCAGCCCTGTTGCGGTGTGTGCAGTGGAACGGGAGTCTGCCACTGGCTCTGATCGTCCAAAGTGGTCAGTCCGCTGGTTTCGCCATCGGAGCGGCACAGGGCAAGGGTCCTGCCGTTGACTGTGCGCGGGAAGAGTGCCACACCCTTGTTCCGAGCGGCCGGCCCGCGCAGTGGGGTGAGGTCGAAGGTGGTCAGATCTGCGCTGGTAAGCATGCGGGAGCCGATGTGCCGACCGTCGTAAGCGGTGTAGGTGGCCCGATAAGACCGCATGCCCGAGTCGTCGGTGAACCGCACGAACCGCGCGTCCTCCATCCCGTTGCTTTCCAACGGAGTGGACGGCCAGAGCACTCGCTGCTCAAGCGGGATAGTCGCCGGGAAGCTGACCGAATAGCTCGCGGCCAGGGTGCGGCGCAGCTGTTCCAACGTGCTCTGAGCAGTCGCGCGTGCCATCAGATCCGCGGGGACCTGTGCCAGCGCTCGGTCGAAGTCGTCATCGTCGAATTCCGGCGGCAACGCGTTCAGGACGGTCGCGGAAACTTCGTTGTCCCAGCCTTGCTCGGCCAAGCCCGCCGCGAGCAGATTGCGATCATGGCGTGAACTGACGCGCTGGCCGACCATGAGCGGGCCGGGCCGATCGCGGACAGTCAGCCTGTCCCCTGGGCCGATCACCGCTGAAGCAAAACCGATCGAAGAGATGTGTCCCTCCCCGATCTGGCGCAGGCTGATCGCCACTCGAAGGGCGCCGCTGTCCACATCAGACTGATCTGGATGAGAAACCATTGAGGGATTGCAAAGCGCAGCCGCTTCCACGGCGTATTCGTGGCTGAAGTAGGCGCCGACGAGGACGCTCCGTGCTTTGGAGAGGTCACCGACATCGGTGACGCGGTGGCTCACCAGCTCAAAGTGGTGCTGGAACACGGCTTCCAACTGGTGATGCCGGGAACCGAAGCGGCGCAACGTTTGCTCGAGCAGCCTCTCCACCTCGGTTTCGTCGAGCGCCGTTATCCGGTCGGCCAGACCTGCCGCCCGCGACCGGATCAAGGCAGCGTCCTCGCCGGGCACGAAGAGCTTCACGATGACCCGCCGCGGATCAGGGCGCAGGACGATCTCGAGACGGGTGGCGAGACTAGTTCCGGTGATGTCGGGCCTGTGCATTCGTTGCTCCGAGGGTTGAGAGGCGTCTTGCGTGCTGCATGGTCGAGATCAGTGCGAGGGTGGATTCGGCGCCCTGATTGAGGTTGGGCCCGTGTGCCATCAGGCCGTCATATCCGCCGCCGGTCAGGGGATCCCACATCAGCGCCCCGGCGTCGTTGTCGCCAAGAAACCATGCCACGGACTGATTCACCCCTTCCTCCCAGCGGTTGTCGCCGGTGACGGCCGCAGCCGTCGCGCACGCATCGGCTAGCGCCGCCACTTCAATGGATTGCTGGTCATATCGCTCACGCGGCTCATCTCTGCGCCAACCGCCGGCGGGGATCACCGACAGATGCCCAGCTTCGCATTGTACGTCGCAGAGCCAGGCCAGCATTCGCAGACCGTTGGCGAGCAACCGGTCATCACCGAGGACCCACCCGGCGGTGATCACCACTTCCGCAAGCGCCGCATTGGCATACGTCAACCGCTGCAACGGCCAAGACCATCCAGGATCCTCGCCCGGCCCACCGACGGTGGCGGCGGCATCCCGGAGCAGATCCAGCGCGGCGGTGTCGTCCGGATGTGCTCGCAATATCTGAGCTGCGCCGAGCCCGGCGAACGCCATGGCATGCGGGCTTGCCGAACGCTGGGTGGCGCCACGGGCAAAGGCCGCGCGTGCCCCGACCCGGATCCACTCGGCGGTGTTGCTTGCCGCAGCGGTCCCGAGGCCCCACAAAGCCCGGCCCCACCAATCGCCCAACCCAGCTTCGTCGTCCCAGCGACGGTCATAGCCGAACCGATTGTGAAAGGCGCCGGTCTTGTCCTGGGCGTGCAACAGAAAGCTGAGATAGCAGTCGCTCAGCCGTACCAGTTCCGCTGTGGACTCGGGTTCACGGCTCGTGACAACCAGACCACGTGCCACGTCATCGGTGCAATAGCCGTGCTCTCGCCGGGCGATTGCATGCCTCGCATGCTCAAGCAGGCCAACGTCATCGGTGAGCCGGGATAGGTGAACGAAGTTCGGTGCCGGGGCGGTCATAGGCGCGCCGCGACAGGGACTCGGGCGTCGAGCAGCCGGGTGGCAACGGCCGCGTAGCGCTCGGCGACCGCGGGCCATAGCAAAGTTTTCGCCTGATCGCCTGACTTGCCGACAAGATGAGCCGACAGCCCGGGTTCGGTGAGCACACTGCGGATCGCCGTGGCCAAGGCCGCGGCATCGCGGTGTGGCACCACCAGACCGGGCCCGTTGGTCAGCACCTCGACTGCGTGCGGAAAGGCTGTCGCGACAACGGGAATCCCTGCCGCCACCGCTTCGATGAGCACGCCCGAGGTGACCTGTTCGGTGGAGTCGTAAGGCAGGACGACCACGTCGGCCGACTTGATGAGCCGGCTGAGCGAAGCGTTGTCGCGATAATGCGGGTCGAAGTCCACCGACGACGAGATGCCAAGCAGGTCTACGAGATGGTGGAGGCTTTCCCGGTACTCATCGCCATGGTGTTGAAGGACTTTGGGATGTGTCTTGCCGGCAATCGTATATGTGGGCGCAGGTTGCAGGGATCGCAATCGCGCCAATGCGCGCAGCGCCCATTCCAGGCCCTTGCCCGGGCCGAGCAGACCCCAGGTGAGCAGATGCGGGCGTTGGCCCCGTTCTTGCGCTGTCGCCCAGCTGTGGTCGTTGGCACCGTGCGGAATCACGACGACCTTGGTGCCGTCAACGTCGTAGCCGACAAGCAATCGCTCCCGTGCCGTGTCCGTCATGGTCACGATGGTGTCGGCCAGGTTCACGATCTGCTCGAGAATGGACTTCTGCTCCGCAGTGGGCGCGGCCAGAACCGTATGCAGGACAACGACGCTCGGCACAGCAAGGCGTGAGAGCACCTCCAGAATGTCCTCGCCGTCGTTGCCGGGATAAATTCCGTACTCGTGCTGGATGATGGTGACATCAAAGGAGTTGAGCGCGGTCAGCGCACCGTCCCAACCCTTGTCCTGGTTGGCCGGCCAACGATGGACCACCCGCGGATCAAGCGGAGCCGGATGACCGTCGCCATTCACTTGAACGATGCCGACATGGCCCCCTGCTGTCGCCAGATGCCCGGCGAGCGCGGAGTTGAACGTGGCAAGACCGCATTCGGTAGGAGGATGGGTGCTCATTAGGCCAAAGTTGACGCTCACGTACCCGTTGCCTTCCGGTCATCGGCCGCTTCGCACAGACGCGGAAGCGAACCTCACGCGGTAAGGGCGCCCACTCGCCAGCGTGTTTGGCGAATGGTGCGGGGTCTGCGCAGCCTGCTCAACCGGGACGCTATGCCGGGCGGCGTCGAGACCTCGCCGGAGCACATGGGGCTTCCGGCATAACCGACACTAACAGCTTCAAGCCAAGATCCTGGTGTAGACGGACATGTAGTCATCCACCATCCGCTCGGCGCTGAACCTCTCACGGGCCCGCGCACGACACCCTGCCCGGTCGATGAGCTCGATGCGATCAACGGCTTCAGCAGCCTCTTCAACGGTTTGGACCAACAATCCGGTGACGTTCTCATCGATCACTTCTGACATTGATCCACGCGGATATGCAACAACCGGGGTGCCGCAAGTCATAGCTTCCACGACCGAGAGCCCAAAAGGTTCGGCGAACTCGATCGGATGAAGCAGCGCCGCGCTGCCACCCAGGATCTCGCCGCGCCGCTGCGGCCCGACCGAGCCCAGATAGCTCACCATCTGACCATCGATATGCGGCGCGACCAGCTCATCGAAGTAGCGCTGATCCTGAACGATCCCGCAGATCGTCAATGGCCGGCCGGCCAGCCGGGCTATCTCGATGGCGGCATGCGTGCCCTTGTCCGGATGGATGCGTCCAAAGCAGACCAGGCCTGGCCCAGCGACCTGCTGGAACGGCAGCGACGTGGCGTCCACGCCGTGATAGACGGTCGCCACATATTCGAGCTCCGGCGAGCGGTCGGCATCAGAAATGGAAACGTAGGCCGACTTCGCGTGCCGGTAGGCGGGCAGAATCCCGGCTCCGGAGAAGCCATGGATGGTCGTCAGCAGCGGAGCACGGCAATGCTCCGAAAAGGCCAAAGGCAACCAATCAAGATGATTGTGTACCAGGTCAAACTCGCCCGAGCGGGCCAAAGCGTGAGCCACATGCATCGCCTCGGACAGGCGTCCGTCGACAGTTGGATCATCGGCATAGCCCCGCGCGCACACCCCATCGAGAGTGCCCTTGGTGATCGAATCCAGCGTGGCGAAGAGGGTCACGTCTATCCCCCTGGCCACCAGGCCCTCGGCCAGCAGGCTGGTCACCTGCTCCCACGGCCCGTAGTGCAGCGGCGGAGTGCGCCATGCCACCGGCCCGAGCAGGGCAACCTTGGTCATGTCGCCACCCTACGCGTGGTCAGGTAGGTTTCCTGACGGGGAATAGGAGTGATTCTCAATGAGTGATCTTGCAGCGACCCAGGTCCACGGGGAGTCCAATGTGGAGTCTCTGCTGGAGCAACACCGCACCGAGTTGACCGGTTACTGCTACCGGATGCTCGGCTCAGCCTTTGAGGCCGAAGACGCGGTGCAGGAGACCATGGTCCGCGCGTGGAAGGCCTTCGATCGCTTCGAAGGCCGGGCAGCGCTGCGCTCCTGGCTCTATCGCATCGCCACCAACGTTTGCCACGACATGCTCAAGAGCAGCCAGCGCCGCGCTCGCCCGATGGACCTCGGGCCGTCGTCCACCGCCAGATCGGTGACCGAGGCCCCGATTCCGTTGCCGGAGACCGTGTGGGTCGGCCCCATCCCGGACAATCGCGTGCTGCCGGAAAGTGGCGACCCGGCCGAGTTGGCTGTGGCGCGGGAGACGATCCGGCTCGCGTTTGTCGCTTCGCTGCAACATCTCGCGCCGCGACAGCGGGCCGTGCTCATCCTGCGCGAGGTGTTGGGCTGGAGCGCCAACGAGGTCGCTGAGCTGCTGGAGACCACCGTCGCGTCGGTCAACAGCGCTCTTCAGCGCGCCCGCGCCACAATCACTTCGCTCAATGTGACCGCCACCGATACGTTGCGGCTCACCGATGAGGCACAGCTGGCGATGCTGGCCCGATACGTCGATGCCTTCGAGCGATACGACATGGATTCGCTTGCGGCGCTGCTACATGAGGACGCGACGCTGTCGATGCCGCCGCTGAGCCTTTGGTTCCGGGGGCATGCCGAGATCAGGGAGTGGATGCTCGGGCTAGGAAGCGGTTGCCGCGGCTCTCGCCTGATCCCGACGGTGGCCAACGGCACGCCTGCGTTCGGCCAGTACCGGACCACCGGCCCGTGGGCATTGATCATTCTCGAGATGTCAGACGGGCTGATCACCGGCGTCAACTCCTTCCTCGACACCGCGCACCTCTTCCCGATGTTCGGCTTGCCGCTGCGGCTGGAGGCTTAGCCCCAGCGGCAGGACGCCATCGAGGCCCATCAGGGCCAGGAGGTCGCGCAGCCGGGCGTTCGCATGCTGAAGGCGGATCTGGCGGCCTAGCCGGCGTGCGGTCAGGTGGAGCCTGGCCACGGCGTCGACAACGGCCGCGTCCGGCTCGATGACCGCACCCACGTCGCAGATGATTACCGCGGCGTCGCCTTCGTGTAGCAGCGCGGCGAGCGTGTCACATAGCCCCGGGATCTCGGCACGAGTGATGATCGGGCCCATGGCCAGGACTTTTCGCCGGTGACGCTGGTCATCGCTGGGCACCGTGCTCTCCAATCTTGGGCATCCAGCTATATAGACGACCCGGCGCCGCGAAACTCATCGGAAAATTCCTCCCGCGGACCGATGAGTTCCGATGAGCCGCCCGGTCTAACCCTTCGAATGGCGCGCCAGAGGCAAACAAAGACATAGAAGGGGACAAGACAATGACTTCGACGAGTACCGAGACCAGCTCCAAGACCACCAAAGCGTTGCTGACATGCGGAGTCATTGCCGGCCCGCTGTTCATCATCACTGTCCTGATCCAGGCCTACACCCGAGCCGGCTTTGATCCGAAGAAGCACCCGCTCAGCCTGCTGGCCCTCGGTGACCTGGGCTGGATCCAGACCACCAACTTCATCGTCTCCGGCCTCCTGGCCTTCGCCTCCGCCTTCGGCTTGCGTCAGATCCTGCGTGGCAGTCGCGGCGGCACCTGGGGCCCAATTCTGATCGCCATCTATGGCATCGGCCTGGTCTGGGGTGGGGTCTTCGCCGCCGACCCGGCCTTCGGCTACCCGGTCGGCACTCCGGACAAGGCACCCGACGAGCTCAGCTGGCACGGCATCCTGCACGCCATCGCGCCCTCGGCCGCAGGCATAGCCCTAATCGCCGCATGCTTCGTCTTCGCCCGCCGTTTCGCCGCCCAGGGCCAGCGCGGGTGGGCCATCTACTGCATCGTCACAGCGGTGCTGGACCTCGTGCTCACGTTCGCCTCGTTCGGGCTGGCCGACTACCGGGTGATGCTCCTCGGTGGTGCCGTGATCTGGATCTGGGCCGCGGTGATCACCTACAAGCTCATGAACGAGCATCGCGCGCAGCTCGCCTGAATTCAAACGGGGGTGCCGGGCCGGCTCTATGAGCCTGCCCGGCATGCTAGCTGCATGCATCATCTGAACATCGTCGACGTCGAAGCGACCTGCTGGGAGGGTGAGCCACCGGCCGGCGAAACCAGCGAGATCATCGAGATCGGCGTCTGCGTTGTTGACACTTTGCGCTGGGAGCGCGTGGCGCGGCACCGGATTCTGGTGCGGCCCACGCGTTCCCGCGTGAGCTCTTTCTGCACTGACCTGACCGGTCTGGCTCAGTCTGATGTGGACAGTGGGCTCTCCTTTGCCGATGCCTGTGAGCAGTTGCGCAAAGAACTACGGTCGGATTCACGGGCCTGGGCCAGCTGGGGTGACTACGACCGCAAGCAGTTCGAGCGGCAATGTGCAGCGTCGGCCGTGGCCTATCCCTTCAGCGTGCGGCACACGAACCTCAAGGCGCGGTTCTCGGAGATCCTCGGGTTACGCAAACGGCTCGGCATGGCACAAGCTTTGGCGCACCTGAATCTTCCACTCGAAGGCCGGCATCACCGCGGCGATGATGACGCCTGGAACATCGGCGCCATCGCCATCGAGCTACCCAAACGCTCGGGCTTACCCGAAAGTCCTCGGCTGGTTTGAGAGCCGTTAGTCCCAGCGTCACCTGATACCGCAAGCGTCGCCGAATATGAGAAGAGCGATCCTGCCTGTCGTCGCGTTATTGCTGACGACCGGCGCGGCTTTGCCCCAGCACCCCCACAAGGACTTTGACATTCAAGCCCACCGCGGCGGCCTGGGTCTGCGGGTGGAGAACACCCTCGCGTCCTTTGGCAATGCGTTGCGGCTCGGGGTGACGACGCTCGAGCTGGACGTGCAGATCACGGCCGACGGACAGGCAGTCGTCACCCACGACCGGCGAATCAACCCCGCCAAGTGCGAGGGCGCATATGCGGGGCAATACATCAAGGACCTCACGCTGGCGCAGGTGCGCACGATGGACTGCGGCTCCAAAACCGTTGTCCCCGGCCAGCTCCTGGTACCCGGAGCCCAGATGCCGTTGCTGAGCGAGGTCTTCGCGCTCGTGAAGCGGTACCAGGCCGACGATGTCAAACTCAACATCGAGACCAAGGTTGAGGCCGGAGCGCCGCACGAGACCGCGCCACGCGAACAATTCGTTCAGGTGACCGCGGCCGAGATCAGGAAGGCTCGGATCGGCAGGCAGGTCACCATCCAGAGCTTCGACTGGGGTGCGCTGATGCGCTGGCGGGAGGTCTACCCCGAGCTGCCCCGGATCGCGCTGACCAACTACACGTTCCTGCAGGTGGGGCAACCCGGTGCGTCACCGTGGCTGGGCGGCCTGGACATCGACGACTTCGGCGGCGACCCGATCGCGGCGATCAAAACCTTTGGTGCCAAAGCGTTCTCGCCTGTGCACGGCTTCCCGCAGAACGGCGCTGTCAATGACCCGGGCTATGTGCCTTATGTGACAAGCGAAATGGTTAGGCACGCGCACCGCAATGGCATCCAGGTGATTCCGTGGACGGTCGACGACATCCCGACGATGCGCAAGCTCATCGACGATGGCGTGGACGGCATCATCACCGACTATCCGGATCGGTTGCGTACCTTGGTGAAGCACCCGCCGCGCGGGCACGCATCACCTTTCGACGTACAGGCCCACCGAGGCGGATCTCAACCCGAGAACACTCTCGTCGCGTTCCGGCGTGCACTGTCCAATCCGGACATCTCCACGCTGGAGCTGGACACCGGTGTCACCGCCGACGGGCATCTGGTCGTCTCACACGACCGGCGCATCCCGGCGCGGTGCGATGGCCCCCACGTGGGCAAGCTCGTGTATGAGCTCACATTGGCGCAGATCCGTACCCTGGCCTGCGCGATCCCGACTCTGGAGGAAGTTTTCGAGACGGTCAAGGCCTCCGGCCGCCGCGATGTCCGCCTCAACGTTGAAACCAAAATCTCCCCACTCATGTCGGACACCGCCCCCTACGACGTCTTCACCACCAAACTGGTACGAGCGATCCAGCGGGCAGACTTCGAGCGCCGCGTAACCATCCAGTCCTTTGACTGGCGCACGATTCAGCTTGCCAGGCGTATCGATCCCCGGATCGAAACCGTGGCGTTGGTCTGGCAATACGGCCCCGGCGAGTGCGCCTCATTAGCCGACGAGTGCTCGTTGCAGGCTGTCTACGGTGACCCGGCTGTGAAGAGCCCATGGACGAATGGACTCGACTGGTGGCGCTACCGCGATCTCGGCAAACTGGTCCGGGCTTCCGGTGCGTCCACGGTCTCGGCGAACTGGCAGGTGCACGATCCAGCCCAAAGCGTTGTGCCGTCCGATGATTGGTACCTGCGCCAGAACCCGGCCTACTTCCACGGCCCCACGGTCGAGATCCTGCAGAACCGGTACGGGCTCAAGGTAATCCCTTACACGGTCAACGATCCGGCCACCATCGAGCGGGTCATCAAACTAGGCGTCGACGGCATCATCTCCGACCATCCGGAAGTCGTCATCGCAGTCGCTCGGCGCTTCGGGTTGCGCTGAAAGCGAGTGGGCGGCGGTCTGGCCGGCCGCCGCCCACTCCTTTACACCACCGGTCAATCGCCACCGATGGCGTCCAGGTAGGCCTGTGCGATAACCGCATGGCCCGCGACATTGGGATGGATCCGGTCGTCGGCCCAGTCCAGGGGCTGCGTGACCGCGAGCACCCGGTCGAAGGCCTGCTGAGTGCGGACATGCACCGCATCAAACTCCCCGGCGAGCTTCTCCACTACCAGGCCGTAGCGGTCGGATTGCACCCGTTGCGGCTCGTCCAGATCGGGCTCGATGATGTACAGGTCGGCGAGGATCAGCCTGCATCCGGTTTGGTCGACAGCCTCGCGCAGTAGACGCCGCAACGTTTCTTCGTATTCGTCGATTGGCACCGCCTCCGACTCGCGGTCCAAGAAGTAACGCCACACGTCGTTGATCCCGATCATCACGCTGAGCCAATCCGGCCCGGTCTGCACCGCGTCCTGATGCCAACGCTCGGCAAGCTCGCGCACCGTGTTGCCGCTTATCCCGCGGTTGAGCCAGGTCAGCCCGAGCTCGGGATGCCGTGCAGTGACGAAGGCGCGCACCAGGTTCATGTAACCGTTGCCGAAGGGTGGGTCCTCATCTCGCCGGCCACAATCGGTGATGCTGTCACCGATGAAGACGACCCGTTGCCCGGCTTCAAATATCACGGCTGTCTCCTTATCACCTTGACGTCGCGAGGCTCGATGGTCACCGTATCCGACTCACCAGGGAGCGTCACAGTCGCCGTTTCGTTGCCGTGGTTGAGGAGCAGGAGATAGGACCGATCCTCACCGTGCCGGACCACTGCTTGTATGCCGTCGGGTAGATCGGGCAGGACCGGCTCTACTCCGGCGTCGGCGCGCGCCCGATCGAGCAGCACTCGCATCAGACTCGGCTCCGGCCGCGTGGCGAGGTACCAGGCGACGCCTTTGCCGAACACGTGGCGGGTGACAGCAGGACGCCCGGTCAACTCCCCCTCCGCGAAGGTGGCGATCGGTTGTGCGCCTTCGGCTTCCACCCACTCGGACCACACGGACCCGTGATAGCCCTCCCCCGCAAGGTCCACCGAGACGGTCCCTCCCACTGGCAGAGGCCAGAACTCGTCCACGCGTAGGCCAAGCACCTCGCGCAACGGAGCCGGGTAGCCGCCCAGATAGGCGCGCTCGCAATCGTCGACGATGCCGGTGAAGAACGAGACTACCAAGCACCCTCCAGATTGGACATACTGTGTGAGTTTCTCGGCCGTGCCGGCGTGCATCAGGTACAGGTTGGGCACTACCACGAGTTTGTAGCCGGACAGGTCGGCCGTAGGCGGTACCACGTCGCAGGTCACGTGTGCGTCGAAGAGCGGATCGTAGTGCGCGCGATGGGTTTCGAGCAGATCGATAACGCCCGGGTGGGCATCGCCTTCGACCGCATGCCAGTTGTCCCAGTCGTGGACAAGAGCCACTTCCGCTCGCACCCGCGTGCCGGCCAGGTCGGCGAACCCGGCGAGTTCCTGACCGAGCGCTCTGATTTCGCGATGGGCGCGTGTCTGGACACCTCCATGCGGCACCATCGCCGAGTGGAACTTCTCCGCGCCACCAACGGCCTGGCGCCATTGGAAGAAGAGGACGGCATCCGCACCCTGCGCTATCGCTTGCCAACTCCACAGCCGCATGACCCCAGGAGGCTTGGGCGCGTTGTGCTCTCGCCAGTTGACCGCACTCGGAGCCTGTTCCATCAGCAGCCACGGTTGCCCGGATCGCGCCGAGCGGATGAGGTCATAACCGAAGGCGGCCTCGACATGTGCGCGGGGGTCATAGGGATCGGGGTAGCTGTCGAGACTCACCACATCCTGCTCGGCCGCCCAACGGAAGGAGTCGATCGGCTTGTGCACCAGTCCAATGAAGTTCGTGGTGATGGGGATTTCGGCCGAGTGGCGGCGGATGATGTCGCGCTCGATCAGGTAGCACTGAAGGATCGCGTCGTTGCTGAAGCGCGCAAAGTCCAGCCGCTGAGCCGGATTGAGGAACGTCGGGGCCGTCCTGGGCGGGAAGATCTCCGCCCAGTCGCCATAGCGCTGCGACCAAAAGGTGGTCGACCACGCGTCGTTGAGCCCGTCCAGATCGCCGTAGCGACTTTGCAGCCAATGCCGGAAGTCCTCAGCGGACACGTCGCAGTAGCACTGCCTGACGTGGCAACCGTATTCGTTGCCTATGTGCCAGAGTTTGAGTGCGGGGTGATCGGCATACCGGCGAGCCACCTGGTCTACCAACCGCCCGGCGTGCTCCCGGTACACCGGGCTGGACGGACAATAGTGCTGCCGGGCGCCGGGCCACAGTTTCGTGCCGTCGGCCCGCTCCGGCAGCATCTCGGGATGCAAAAGGGAGAGCCACGGCGGCGGCGACGCCGTCATCGTTGCCAAGCTGGCGCCCACACCCGCCCCGGCAAGGTTGTCCATCACCTGATCGAACCAAGCGAAGTCGTAGACGCCCGGACACGGCTCGACGCTGGCCCAGCCGAAGATGCCGACCGAAACAAGGGATACGCCCGCCTCGGTCATCAGTTTCATGTCCTCGGCCCACACCTCGGGCGGCCATTGCTCAGGGTTGTAGTCGCCCCCGAACAGAATCGTCATGTGCGCATCTCTCCAACCGCTTGAAGGTAGGACATGGGATGTCCTCTCTTGGAAACTAAGTGCCGAGGCTGCACAACGTCAAGGGACAGCTCGGTGTAAGTTTCGACTCACGTGGGATGTTGTCTGGAGGCCACCATGCGCAGAGGCGCCACGGTTCAGGAGCGAATCGTCGATCTGATCCACGATCGTCAGCTCGCCCCCGGCGCGGCAATGCCTACCGAGCCGCAGTTGATGGATCTGCTCGGGGCGAGCCGCAACAGTGTGCGGGAAGCCATCCGTGCACTGCAGGCTCTGGGCATCGTCGAGATCCGGCACGGCTTCGGCACCTACGTGGGCAACGCCTCGCTGGAGGTTCTGGGTCCTTCGCTGCAGTTCCGCATCCGGTCTGGCACCGAGGGCGGTATTCACGCGTTGCGAGATCTCGTTGAGGTGCGCGAGTTACTGGAGACCGGCCTCATCGCGCAGGTGGCCAAAACCACCAGCCCGGGCAAACTGTCCGCATTGGACGCCCTGGTGACGGCAATGCAACAAGACCTCCAAGCCGATCGGGCGTTCCACGGGCTGCTCTACGAGTCGTTGGGAAACGAGCTGGTGCTCCAGCTCATCGACCTGTTCTGGCAGGTCTACCACAAGGTGGAGCCGCTGCTGGGCGAGCCGGAGGACCGGACCGAGGAGATAGTCGCGAACCACCGCCGAATCGTTGACGCGTTGCGCAAACACGATGCCGGCGCAGCGCAGGAAGCGATGCGCCGGCACTTCCGTGACGTCAAGGCACGCGTTGCGCGAGCCGCGGTGACGACCGCTCAGGCAACCGTCTCCAGCTGAAGGCGAAGGCCCAGTCTCCCGCCGATGGGGAGATTGTTGGTGCGGATGAGATTCAGCTCCACGGTCGTCAGAGCTCTTTTGTAGAGACGGACTTCATCGAGGGTACCAAGGAAGCGGTCCACCCCGTCCAAACGCTGTCCAATGTGGATGCCGCGCACTCCGAACTCCTTGCCTGCGGTCACCGAGCCGGGTGGCACATCGGCCGCCCCGACTTCGGCACCGTCGACGCGCAGCACCAGCCGTCCGTCGACCCGTTGCAACACCACGTGGTGCCACTGCCCGTCGTTGTAGGCGCTCGCCGACTGAACCGTGATATTGAACCGGTCCACCATGATAAGTGCCCGCAAGCGATTGCTCGCAGGTTCGGCTCGCAACCACAGTTGGGGGGTCGTGCCGGTTCCTACCCGGTACCCCCAAAAAATGGCATGAGAGCCGGTCGTCGCCGAGTAGCGGATCCACGTCATCATCGTGAAATCGCCACCGCCGACATCGATGGACTCCTTGAAGGGCACCTCGATCCGGTCGTCGATGCGGTCAAGAGCAAGACCTTTGCCGAAGCGGCCGGTCACCGTGCCGGCACCACCGCGTACGTAAGCATCGTGGTGATACAGCGATGAGTCAGGCGTTTTTGGGCCTGCAGCAGGCGACCCTGGGATACCAGGAGGCGTGCCGTTGGGAGTGTCAAGATGCGCCTCGTTGAAGCGGGCGTAGCGAATGCTTTCGTATGGACTGGCGGCGCCCGCCTCGTACATCAGCCCGATCTCGTCCGCGCTGAGCTTGACCATGTCGGAGTAGGCCGTGGGACCCCAGTGGATGACCTTGCCCTGATTCCAGGTGTCCCAGCTGCGACCCTCATCCCACGATGAACGCACGGTCATCACCTCACGCGCGACCGGGTGTGCGGGCGAGGAAAGCAGGATGCGATTGTTCTGATCGCCTTGATCGGTGGCATGCAGTCGCAGTGTGGACGCTTGCACATCCGGCATCTCCAGCCCAGGGATCGTCCTAAATGGAGCGTCGAACGATTCGCCGCTGTCACTGCTGATCGCGAATGCGCGGTGCCCGTCGTCAGTGCCGCGTTCCCTTGCCAGGGCGTAAATCCGGCCATCAGTCAGCTCTACGACCGTCACCTCCTGCGCGATGATCGTGCCGTCATCGCGTGACGTCTCGGCGCCGATGTGCCACGAGTCGCCGCGGTCATCGCTGTAGAGCAGATGTGTGCCGTAGACGTGGGGGCCGACCCCGTCGAACGACTCGAAGTTGGCTCCCACCACAAGCCGGCCCGCATGCGAGCCTCGAGTGAGCTGGATGCCATGCATGGGTCCGGTGGCGTACCAATGGTTCCACGCCGCCCGCTTGCCTTCGGTCATCTCCCGCGGCGGCGACCACGTCGCGCCGTGGTCATCACTGACCTGCACATAGGGGTCCCGGTCACAGCCGTTGGGACAGGGAGCTGGTCCGTTGTGCGTGCTCACCAACACGACCCGGCCGGTCGCAGCGTGCACGATCGGCACCGGGTTGCCATGCGTAGAGCCGTTTCCCTTGGACACCAGGATCAGTGGCCCCCAGGTGCGGCCGCCATCGGTGGAGCGGCGGACCACTATGTCGATGTTTTCGTCGTCACCGCAATCCTTGACCCGGCCCTCGGCGAAGGCGAGCAGCATCCCGTTGGTGGCTTTGACAATCGCCGGAATGCGGAAACAGGCGTAACCGAAGTCCTGCTGCTTGAACAGCACTTGCTCTTCGAAGTAGGGAGCGGCGGCCGCCGCCGTGGACTGAGCCGTCGCGGGACTGGCGACGGTGGCCACGAGGAGACAGGCCACAATGATGGCTATCTTTCCAGGCGCGTACTTCATGAACGGACATCCTATGTCGGACGTGGGATGTCCTCAAGGCTTCTGACCCGCCGAGCCAGCCGGGCCCGGACCCCGTCAAAGTGCGCCCGGATGGCGATAGTCGCGGCCGGCCGATCCGCGCTCACCACGGCCGCATAGATCGCGCGATGGATGCGGGCCACGTCAGCAGGGGTTTCATCGGAAGCACCGAGATCATCCTGCAACTGCTGGTAGACATCCCAGAACGCGCCGAGGAGTTGCCCCACCAGTGGATTGCCGAGCGGGCGATAGAGCACGTCGTGGAAGAGCCGGTCGGTCTCCGGCGAGACCTCTCCGACGAGCGCCTCGGCTTCCATCTGGGCGATGACCTGTGCGGCCTCCGCCAGATTGACCTCCGGCCGCTGGTCGATGAGCCGATGGACCAGCCCGCTCTCAAGCACTTCCCGTATCTCGATCAGATGACCGAGCTGATTGCGCTCGCCCTGCAGCGACATCCGGCTGTGAAAGGCCAGCTCATCGACGAGCCCGGCGAGCGACATCCGGCCGACGAACATGCCGAACCCGTGCCGGATGTCCACAATGCCCACTGCCTGCAGCACTTTGAGTGCTTCTCGTACTGAATTACGACCGATGCCCAATTCGTCCATCAGCTCGGACTCGGTCGGCAGTGGATCTCCGGCAGCTAGTCTGCGCTGCAGGATAATGTTCTTCACGGCTTCTTGAACCTCTATCGAACGGGTCAGTCGCCGCCGGGGACGGTGAGCGTCGTGAAACATCACGGACATCTCCTGGTCATTGTCTCTTGACCGGGGACGTGATCGACCCCTAGCCTCCACCCTAGGACATGGGATGTGGGACGTCCAATGTCCGGCCCAATACACCTTCCCTCGTGAGGAGGCAGCGTGAGCGCCCCCGCTAAAGAATTCGGCCGCCGCGACTTCCTGCGTTTCAGCGGCACCCTCGGCGCCGCGGCCGCCATAACCGCAACTCTCAACGCCTGCAGCGGACCCGCTTCGACCACTTCCACCGATGCCGGTGGGGACAAAGACCTCGTCACCGCGGTCATCGGCTACGGCAACAACCAGAGCTGGGACCCGACCATGACGGCGTCCGCCTTCTCCATGGCCGCCAACAACCACATTTACGAAGGCCTCATCGACACCGATCCGATCACGCGAGAGCCTTATCCGGCACTGGCCACAGCCCTTCCGTCCGACAAGAACGCGCTGTCGTGGAAGTTCTCGCTGCGGCCCGGCGCGAAGTGGCACGACGGCAAACCGGTCACGGTTGACGATGTGCTGTTCACCTTCCAGCGCATCCTCGACCCGGCCGCGAAGACCCTGACGTTCTCCTTCTTCGCCTCCTGGCTAAAGGAGGTCCGCAAGGATGGGGACAACGGCGTCGAACTCGTTTTCAAGTTCGCCTTCCCGGATGCCTTGCAACGCTTGAGCATTGCGAAGATCATGCCCAAGCACGTCTTCGGGGTCGACGGCGGCTGGGACGCGGCCAAGGGCGGCAAGGCGGTCGGCTCCGGACCATACCAGCAGACCGCGCACAACCCGAAGTCGAACACCACCTTCGAGGCGTTCGCCGACTACAACGGCCCTCGCAAGGCTCTGATCAAGAAGATGAACTGGCTGTCCATTGTGGACGCCTCGGCCCGGGTGGCCAAGATTTCCGGTGGCAGTGCCGAAGCACAGATCGCCGACAACGTGCCCTACGCCAACATCGATCAGCTCCGTAGTGCCGGGCTGACCGTGGAAGGCGGCAAGGGTATGAACCACATGTTCCTGATGTTCAACACCGCCAACAAACCGTTCGACGACGTACGGGTCCGGCAGGCGTTGTTCCACGCGATCGACACCAAGAAGATGATTGAGGTCGCGCTCAAGGGTCACGGTAGCGCCTCGACCAGCTTCCTCAACGAGCAGAATCCCTCCTACGCCAAGGCGAAAACGGTCTACGACTACAACCCGGACAAGGCGAAGGCTCTGCTGGCGGCGGCCGGCGTGACCAATCTGTCCATCACGCTGATGGCGGTCAACGTCAGCTGGATCACCGACTGCCTTCCCACCATCGCCAACTCCTGGGAGGCGATCGGCGTGAAGACCACGCTGGAGCCACAGGACACCAGTGCTCTGTTCACCAAGATGGACCAATCGCAGTCGTATCAAGTCGTCGCGGCCGCCTCCAACCCGAACCAGTTCGGCCTCGACGCTGATCTGATCATGCGCTACAACTACACCTCCGGGGGCACCTGGATGAAGTACACGAAGTGGGACGCGAGCCCGGATGCGAAGGCGCTGTTCGCGTTGATGGACAAGGCAACCGAAGAGCCGAACGCGGCTCAGAAGCTCGCCCTGACCCATCAGTACCTCGACATCATCGCCCAGCAGGCGGTGCTCTACCCGGTCGTGCACACCGAGCTCATGACCGCGTGGGACGCGAAGAAACTCGGCGGCGTGCGGCCCCAGGCCTATCCCGGCATTGGTCTGTTGCAGGCAAAGCGAAGCTAATGGCAGTCATCGTCAGGATGCTGGTACGCCGCGTCCTCCTCCTGGTCCCACTCCTACTGGGAGTGATCCTGTTCGTCTTCATCATCATGCGTTTCTCCAACAACAAGCCGGAGTACGCATACTTTCAGGGCGCCAACCCGACGCAGGAACAGATCCACCAGTTCCAGGTGGAGAACGGGCTATTGGATCCGATGCCCGTGCGTTACGTGCGGTTCGTCGGCGACCTGATCCAAGGCGACATGGGTACCAGTGTCCTGACGAAGGCGCCTGTGCTCGATTCTGTGCTCACCGCACTTCCACTGACCTTCCAACTCACCTTCCTCGGGCTCACCATCGCCGTCGTGCTGGCGCTCATCTTCGGTGTCACGGCGGCGATCTTCCGGGATCGCTGGCCGGATCAGCTGATCCGGCTCGTGTCGCTGATAGGAGTTGCGGCACCGGCGTTCTGGTTGGCCCTGCTGATGATTCAATGGCTGGCCGTGGACCGGGGCTGGTTCCCGACCGGTGGCTACATCAATCCCGGCGACTCCTTCAGCGGCTGGCTGCGCTCGATGACCCTGCCGGCGCTGTCGCTTTCACTGCCCGTGGCGGCCCAACTCACCCGCATCATCCGTACCTCAATGGCCGAAGAGCTTGACAAGGACTACGTCCGGACGGCTATCGGCAGCGGACTGCCCATGACTGTCGTGGTTGGACGCAACGTCCTGCGCAATGCGCTCATCAACCCGCTCACCGTGCTCGGCTTGCGCGTCGGTTACCTGATCGGCGGCGCGGTCGTCATTGAGCAGATCTATGCCCTGCCGGGGATGGGCCAGCTGATGATCAACGGAGTACGGGACGGGGACCCCGCAGTGGTGCAAGGCGTAGTGCTTACCATCGCCACCGGCTTCGTCATCGTGAACCTTGCCGTCGACATCCTTTACCTGCTGGTGAATCCACGACTGCGGAGCGCGGCATGAAGCGCCTCCGCATACCTTCACGCATCGCCATCGGCGTGGTCCTGGCGATCTCCATCGCCGCGTTGCTCGCGCCACTGCTTGCACCCCACTCCCCTTACGTGCAGGCGACCATCGGCGGCGGGCCGAATCCGGCGAACTGGATGGGGCTGGACAGCGCCAACCGCGACATCCTGACCAGACTCCTATACGGCGCAAGGTGGTCGTTGCTCATCGGGCTCGGAGCCACCGCCATCGCACTGATCTTCGGCGCGGTGACCGGGGCGATCGCCGCCACCGCACGCAAAGCCGCGGACGAGGCCATCATGCGAACGCTGGACGTCATCATGGCGTTCCCCGGGATCGCGCTCGCGGCGGTGCTGGTGGCGGTTTTCGGTGGCAGCGTTCTCGTCCTGGTACTCGCGATCGCCTTCCTCTACATGCCGTCCGTGGCACGGGTGGTCCGGGCCAACGTGCTGGCGCAGTACGGCGAGGACTATGTTGCGGCGGAAAAGGTTGTCGGGGCTCGTACTCCGCACATCCTCATCAAGCACGTGGCCATCAACTGCGCCGCACCCGTCCTCGTCTTCTGTACCGTGATGGTCGCCGATGCCATCGTCTTCGAGGCGTCCCTGTCCTTCATCGGTGCCGGGGTCAGGCCGCCGGATCCGTCCTGGGGCAGTGTCATCGCCGACGGCAGAAACATGGTCCTGCTCGGCGGCTGGTGGGCCACAGTATTCCCCGGCCTGCTCATCCTCGTCACCGTGCTGTCCTTGAACATCGTGGCCGAAGGCGTGTCCGATGCCTGGGCCGCACCCGCCGCCCGCCGCACCGCACCTACCGCGGACGCTGAGGCAGACGCCCTCGAGAGGGCTCGACCCGGTTCCCG
>DPJL01000181.1 GCA_003543035.1 Micromonosporaceae bacterium
TGAACGAGATCACGGTCTCCTCCGAACACGAAGGCGCCCGGATCATCGGCGAGGCTCGCGCGGAGGCTCAGCGGCTGCGTGACGAGGTCGATGAGTATGTCGACACCGCGCTGGCGAACTTCGAGCAGTTCCTCACGCGGGCGCTAGCATCGATCGAACGAGGCCGTGACAAGATGCACGCGCTGCGGGAGATCGGCTCTTACGTCCCGGAACAGGACGAAAGGCCGCTGCCCACGTTCTGATCAACCCCGGGTTCGACGAAGGCCGCCGGATTCAGGTAATCTTCTTCGTCGGCCTATTTCTTGCGCCGGAGTTTTGTCATGCCAGAACATTCGATCAAGCATCTCGACCCTAGGGCGCCTCTGGTCCTCGACACGCGGGATCTTCCGCGTCGCCCCGGGGCAATGCGCATGCTTAATCGAACCGTTCCGGCACCGGCAGACCTCGGCGTGGAGATGATCGGTGTGCCGGAAGGCGCTGACATCAGCCTCGATCTGCGGCTGGAGTCGGTGTCGGAGGGCGTTCTCGTCTCTGGGACCATTACCGGTCCGCTGGTGGGCGAGTGCGGCCGGTGCCTGGCAACGATCGACGAGGAATTGGCCGTTACGGTCCAGGAGTTGTTCGCATACGCGAACAGCACCACGGACGAGACCACCGATGAGGACGAGATCGGGCGGATACAGGGCGATCTGATCGACCTGGAGCCCGCGCTCCGAGACGCGATGGTGCTGGCACTGCCGGTTAATCCGCTGTGCCGGGAAGACTGTCCAGGGTTGTGCCCCGAGTGTGGGGTGCGCTGGGACGAGCTGCCGAAGGGGCACTCCCACGAGCAGGTCGATCCGCGCTGGGCAGCCCTGAGCAAGCTAAACGAGAACACCACTGAGGAGTAGGAACCGTGCCTGTCCCGAAGCGCAAGATGTCGCGCAGCAACACCCGTCACCGCCGGGCACAGTGGAAGGCCACCGCAGTGGTGACCGGAGCCTGCCCGCAGTGCAAGTCGGCCAAGCTGCCCCACGCCGCGTGCGGTGTCTGTGGCACCTACAACGGCCGCCAGATTCTTGCCGTCTAATTCATAGACATCCGGTGGCGGATACGCCCATTGACCACCCCTCGCAGAATGTGAGGGGTGGTTACGGTGTCTAAAGAGGACGATTTGACCAATGCGCTGGGGGTGACCCTCAAGCCCGATCTCCTCGAGCGGGCGTTGACTCATCGCTCCTACGCGTATGAGCACGGCGGGTTGCCGACCAACGAGCGTCTCGAGTTCCTCGGGGACGCGGTGCTCGGTTTGGTGATCACCGCCACGCTCTATGACAACCATCCCGACCTTCCCGAGGGAAGGCTGGCCAAGCTGCGCGCGAGCGTGGTCAATGCGCGTGCCCTCGCGGGAGTGGCACGTTCGCTGGGGTCCACCGGAATAGGCCAGCACCTGCTGCTTGGCCGAGGCGAAGAGCTGACCGGGGGCCGGGACAAGGACTCCATCCTCGCCGACACCTTCGAGGCGTTGCTCGGTGCGATATACATCGAGCACGGCATCGAGAAGGTGACCGAGGTGATCCGGATGATGTTCGACCCGCTGATGGCCGAGTCGGCCCGGCGGGGTGCGGGCCTCGACTGGAAGACCAGCCTGCAGGAGTTGACGGCCAAGCACGGCTGGGGTGTGCCCGAGTACATCATCGAGGAGCAGGGTCCCGATCACGCCAAGATGTTCACCGCCTGGGCCGTGGCCGGGGGTGAGCGCTTCGGCGGGTCCGCGGGCCGTTCCAAGAAGGAAGCAGAGCAACGCGCGGCGGAAGAAGCCTGGCGTGCGCTTTCCAACCGGGCAGTGGACCTCGAACACCCCGAGGCAATGCAGGAGTGACGCTCTGGCGGCGCGCCGGTGGCCTGCGCGGAGTCGGCCTGGTCGTCCTCCTGATGGCTTCGCTGCGTCTCTTCCAGCTGCTACTCGTGGGCTGGCTTGTCCCCGCCGATGAATCCATTGTGGACAGGCTGCTGATCTGGGACGGTGGCTGGTTCATCAACGTCGCGACGGATGGGTATCCGGACGGGTACAGCTACGACGAAGACGGAGTCCGGGTCGGCAACGGCTTTGCCTTTTTCCCACTCTTTCCTTTGCTGGTACGCGGGGTCGCCGCGATAGGGATTCCAGCGGCCACCGCATCCCTGCTCGTGGCCGGGCTGGCCGGCATCGCGGCAGGTGTCCTGATCTACCTCCTCGGCACGGCACTGTGGTCGCGCCGAGTGGGTCTGGTACTCACAGTCCTGGTGTGTGCCCAGCCGATGGCCGTGGTGCTGGTGATGGGATACACCGAGCCACTCTTTCTGGCGTTGGTCGCGGGGACGTTGCTCGCCGCGCATCAGCGGATCTGGTGGCTCGCTGGGTTGTTAGGCGTGGCCGCAGCGCTGACCCGCCCTACCGGGATGGCTGTGGGCGTCGCGCTCGCCGTCGCCGTGTTCATGCTCTGGCGGGTGCGCCTGGCTGCTGAGCGACGCGTGCCGCCGTCGCCCTTCCCGGCCCGTGCGCGCGCGGATTCGCCTGCGGTGCAAGCCAATGCGCTGCAGACGCCAACGCCGGCCGGTGGCATACCGCTGCTGTCCTCCGGGCAATCCCGGTTGGGCGCTGGGCTGTCGTCGGCCGACGACGGTGCGCCTCTGCCAGGGATGGAGCGCGGTTTGCTGGAGCTGGCCGCATCGAGGACGGGATCGGCCCCTGCTCGTCGTGTGCTGGGTGGGCGAGCCACGCTCTTTGCCAGCAAAGGGCCGGTGACGAAAGTCGAGTTGGCGTGGGCGATGGTGGCCGCGGCCGTGACACTGCTTGCCGGGCCGGCCTTTCTGGCCTGGGTCGGCTGGCGGGTTGGCGAGTGGGATGCCTGGTTCAAGGTGCAGACGGACGGCTGGGGGAGCACCTTCGACGGCGGCTGGAGTGTGGTCGACTTCGTGCTCGAGACCTTGAACGGCGGGTCGGGCATGGTGGAGCTGGTCACCGCCTGGATGATCATCGGAACCATCGTGCTGTGCCTGCTGGCGATCATGGATCGGGTCTGGCCACCGTTGCTGGTTTACGGGCTCATCGGGCTGGTCCTGGTGGTCGGGCAAGCGGGCTACTGGCACTCCAAGCCGCGTCTGCTGGTTCCCGTCCTACTGCTGGCCTGCGTACCTTTGGCAAAGGGACTGGCTCAGACGCCTGCCCGCACAGCTGCCGCGGTGTTGGCACTATGGTCGGCCTTCGGATTATGGTTCGGCGCATACATGATCACGATTTGGCCCTTCACGATCTAGTCGAAGTTGACCAAGACGCTGGGAGCAGCGACACGCCGCCGATCATGAACTTAAGTTCATGATCGACCGAAAGGAAGAGCGAGTGCCGGAGTTGCCGGAGGTGGAGACGGTCCGAGCCGGGCTGGATCGCTGGGTGGTCGGCCGGACGATCGCATCCGTGGAAGTCAGCCATCCCCGTTCGATCCGGCGGCACATCGCGGGCGCGCGGGACTTCGCGCAACTGCTCACCGGGCGCACCATTGTTGGAGCCCGGCGCCGAGGCAAGTATTTGTGGCTCCCACTCGATAGTGGCGACGCAATCGTTGGCCACCTTGGCATGTCCGGCCAGATGCTGGTGCAGCCGTCGACCGCGCCGGACGAGAAGCATCTGCACATCCGCTTCAACTTCACCGACAACGGGCCGCAGCTACGTTTCGTCGACCAGCGAACCTTTGGCGGGCTGGCGGTCTCGATCGGCGGAGCCGAGCTGCCGCAGGAGATTGCCCACATCGGCCTCGATCCGCTCGAAGAATCCTTTGTGGACAAGGACTTCATCGCGGCTATTCGCCGCAAACGCACCGGCGTGAAACGCGCCCTGCTGGATCAGACGCTCATCTCCGGGGTGGGCAACATCTACGCCGACGAGGCTCTTTGGCGAGCCCGCATCCACGGCAACCGAGCCGGCGACGAGCTCTCGCGGCAAGCCGCGCAACGGCTGCTCAACGAGGTACGTGAGGTGCTCAAGGAGGCGATCGTTGCCGGTGGCACGAGCTTCGACGCGCTCTACGTCAACGTCAACGGGGAGTCGGGCTACTTCGATCGCGGGCTCAATGCCTACGGGCGGGAAGGTGAGCCCTGCCCGCGCTGCGGGACGCCGATCAAACGGGCCACCTTCATGAACCGCTCGTCGTTCTTCTGCCCGCGCTGCCAGCGGGAGCGGTGAGCACCGGCAAATCGAGCTCACCCGCGCGCTTGACGAGCTGATCCGGGACCGTCTCGAGGGCAAAGGTGACCGCGTCGAAACCCTTGTCCCGGCACAGTTGTAGCAATGCGTCCGGGTCGTCGGCACCCACCTCACACACGGCCCGTTTGCGTTCGCGATGCAGATCATCGACATCGGCGGCGGCTGTGGTCAACGGGTCGAGGATGAAAACGTCTATGCCCCAACGCAAATCTGCTCTTTGGCCTGGCAAAGACTCTGCCTGGTACCAAGAAGGAGTGGAACAGCCACCCAATGCCAGCGTGAGCAATAGGAGGGTCTTCACACCGCAATCGCCTGTGCCGGTTGAAGAGTGCGCTCGCTGGTAGCCAGGCCGAAGCGGGCACCGCGCCCGCCCATGAGCTCGTGCGCGGCCCGGATCTGGTCCACCGGCACCGAATGCACCAGGTGGGCGTCGCCATGCCGGACGCCTTCCGCAGTGCCCTGGCGATAGTCCTCCCACGCCCCCTCGAACGTGCACAGCACCGCACCGAGGCCGCGATAGATCGAGTCGGTGGGCCGGCCGGGGTTGACGAGCAAGGTGTCGTAGCCGATCCGGCGGGCCGCCCGAACCGCCATGGCCACCGGGCCGATGGAGTAGGGGCTGGTCGGAGCCTGGTCGAAGAAGATGCCCCGGATCGGGTAGCCGGCCCAGCGGCCGAGCTCGGCCCGCACGTGTTCGATGGCGCGGGAACCGAATGCAAGATCCACATAGCCGATCATGGTGGCGCCGGCGCGCACCAGGCGGTGAGTGGCCGTGGTCCAGGTGGGATCGAGTCCGCTACCCGGCCCAGTGGCGATGTTGAGCAGCACGATTGCCCCGGCACCGACGGCCTCGATGGTGGCCCAGGCCTCGGGATGGGTGAGCGGATGATGGTGAAGCGAGAGCAGCGGGGTCACGCTCTGTACAACGATCGATTCAATACTCCCGTAAGTGTCGGGTTTATGACCGTCCGAAGTCCTGTGTCCAATACGGAGTGTTACCCCGATAGGCCAAGCCATTGCCCACGGCTTTGAACGAGCAATTCAGGATGTTCCTTTTGTGGCCTTCGCTGTTCATCCAGCCCTTCACCACAGCAGCCGCACTGCCATAACCCATGGCGATGTTTTCGCCGCCAGCGCTATTTCGTGGATACCCGGCCCGAGCCATCCGGTCGACAAAGGAGCTTCCATCTTTGCCGGTGTGACTGAAGTAATTCTGTTTCGCCATGTCGGCGCTATGCGCCCGCGAGGCGGTGCGAATGCGCTCGTCAGTGCGCACCGCGGCGCAGCCTGCCTTGGCCCGCTCCTGGTTGATCAGAGAGGTGACCTCATCCTCCATGGTCGTGATCTTGTCTTTGGCCGGCGGCGCCTGGGTGGGACTGGTGCTCATGCTCGGCGACGGGGAGGCCGGCGGAGGGCTCGGGGTCGCCTCGCTGGTGGGGGTGGGAAAAGGGGACGCCGAGGCCGAAAGGCTTGTTAGATCTGTCACGTCCGAGGGAACAGTAATTCCAGGGGTCTCGCCGCCCGACTCGACCATGATCACACCGGCGCCGAGCATACTGAACAGGGCTCCACCCAGGCCTAGGATGTATAGAACCATCCGGCGGGGAGCGCGATGTCTGCCGGCCACGGATGCGACGCTAACGGTGTAAGTGCTGCCAGGCAACTTGACGTTATGGGCGAATCGGCGGAGGATGAATGCGTCGCCAGTCGCGCCCGACCACGTCTGTAGTACCCCAAATAACAGTAGGGGTCAGCAGGATCGAGTGCGAAATACACACTGGGCGCGCGTTCGCCGGGTTTCCGGCTGCGCTTCAAAAGGAGAAGATATGGCGAAGGCCCTCTACGGCCACGTCGCAACTGCGCCAGACCGGCGCATGCTCGACGAGGTCACTCGGTTGCGTGCCACGGTGCAGGCACTGGAATTTGAGGTCACCCGTCTACGGGCGGATAATGACCGGCTAGCGGCGGCAGCCGCCGAGGTGGACGAATTGTTCCGCCTTCCCGAGCCGGCGTTGACCTAGAGTCCCTGGTTAGGACTCTTTAGCACCTGACCTACCGCGCGCCTCCACTGCCGTGGCGGCGCGCTTCTCTTTGTCCTTCGTCCTCGGCAGGTACATTCGGGTAGCCAGCGACGCCACAACTACCCCACATCCGGAGACCTGTGTACCTGAAAAGCTTGACGGTAAAGGGATTCAAGTCCTTTGCCTCTGCCACGACGATGAAGCTTGAGCCGGGGATCACCTGCGTGGTCGGACCCAACGGCTCGGGTAAGTCCAACGTCGTCGACGCCATCTCCTGGGTTCTGGGAGAGCAGGGTGCCAAGGCGCTACGGGGCGGCAAGATGGAAGATGTGATCTTCGCCGGGACCTCGGGCCGGGCACCGCTGGGACGAGCAGAAGTCACGCTGACCATTGACAACACCGATGGCGCGCTGCCCATCGACTACACCGAAGTCTCGATCACCCGCCGGATGTTCCGCTCCGGCGAGAGTGAATACGAGATCAACGGCGACCACTGTCGGCTTCTTGACATTCAGGAGCTGCTGAGCGACTCCGGCATCGGCCGTGAGATGCATGTCATCGTCGGCCAGGGCCAGCTCGACACCGTGTTGCATGCGAAGCCGGAGGACCGCCGGGCCTTCATCGAAGAGGCCGCTGGCGTGCTCAAACACCGCAAGCGCAAAGAAAAGGCGCTGCGCAAGCTCGACGCGATGCAGGCCAACCTCAACCGGGTCACCGACCTCACCGCCGAGCTGCGCCGCCAGCTCAAACCGCTGGGCAAGCAGGCCGAGGTGGCCAAGCGGGCCGCGGTTATCCAGTCCAGCCTGCGTGATGCACGACTGCGGCTGCTCGCCGACGACTTGTTCACGCTGCGAGCCACCTTGGACAAAGAGGTCGCGGACGAGACCGCGGTGCGCGAGCGGCGCACCCAGGTCGAGCACGACTTCGCCCAGATCAGCGAGCGGCTGGCCGAGCTCGAGGAACAGCACGCGGTCGACGCGCCTGAGCTCACCGCCGCGCAGGACCTCTGGTACCAGCTTTCCGCTCTGCAGGAACGATTCCGGTCCACCGCACAGCTAGCCGCCGAGCGGCAACGCCATCTCTCTTTGAAAGAAGAGGAGCGGCCGGGCAGGGATCCGGCGCAGCTCGAGGCAGAGGCTGAGCGCGTTCGTCTGGAGGAGGCCGCGCTTCGCACTGCCCTTACCGCCGATCAGTCGCACCTGGGTGAGGCTGTGGAGCGTCGGCAGGAGCTCGAGCGTCAGCTCGCGGGGGCCGAGAAAGCCTTTGTGCTCGCGGTCAAGGCGATCGCCGATCGCCGCGAGGGCCTGGCCAAACTGACCGGGCAGGTCAATGCGGCCAACACCCGGGTCGCGACCGCCGCTGAGGAGATCGAGCGGCTGGCTGCTGCCTACGGCGACGCCAAGGGCCGGGCCGAGGCGGCTCAGTCTCAGGTGGACGCCGTCGCCGAGCAGACCTCAGAAGCCGACCGGGACAACGCCGAGTTGGATGAGGCTCACGCTGAGGCCGTCGATCAGCTCGAGCAGGCAAACATCGAGCTGCGCCGCCTCACCGACGCCGAGCGTTCGGCCGAGAAGGAAGCCACCGGCTGGAAAGCCCGCGAAGACGCCCTCGCCATGGGTCTCGAGCGTAAAGACGGCGCCGGTGCGCTGCTCGCACGCGCCGCCGAGGTGCCCGGAGTGCTGGGCAGCCTGGCCTCTCTGCTTCAGGTTTCGCCTGGCTACGAGGCTGCGCTCGCGGCCGCGCTGGGCGGGCTGGCCGATGCGGTCGCAGTGTCCGGAGTGGACGAAGCCGCCGAGGCGATGCGCCTGCTGAAGATCCAGGACGCCGGCCGAGCGTCACTGATCATCGGCACCACACGCCCGCAGTCGCGAATGGACCTTGAGCTTCCCGCCGGCGCGCAGTGGGCGCTGGATGTGATCCGATGCCAGGAGCCGTTGCAAGCAGCGGTAACCCACGCCCTGCGCGATGTGGTCGTGGTCACCGATCTGGACCAGGCGACCCGGCTCGTCACGGCGCACCAATCGGTCCGCGCGGTGACCAAGGAAGGCGATCTCGTCGGCGCCTTCGCCGCAGCCGGTGGCTCCACCAAGGCCCAGAGCTTCATCGAGGTCAAGGCAGCTGTCGACGAGGCGCGATCGATGCGGATCGCGGCCGAGGAAATGATCGCCTCCCTGAACGAGGATCTGGTAGACGCACGTGAGCAGGTTGCCTCGTGCAAGGCGATCGTGGACAGCGCGGCGGCGGCTAAGCGCGCGGCCGAAGGCGAGCGCAATGCCGCGGCGCGGCGACTTGCCGAGCTCGGCGCAGCGGCCAGATCGGCCCAAGCCGAGGCACAGCGCCTGCTCGCCGCGCGGGACAAGGCCAACGCGGCCCGTGAAGAGGATCTCTTCCGGCTCACCGAGCTGGAGGAGCGGCTGATCTTGGCCGAGGCCTCGCCGGTCGACCAGGAGCCGTCCACAGAGGAGCGTGACCGGCTTACCGCGCTGGTGCCACAGGCGCGGCAGAACGAGGTTGAGGTCCGGCTGGCCGTTCGGACGGCGGAGGAGCGGGTTTCGTCGATCTCAGGGCGAGCCGATTCACTGCTGCGCCAGGCCGCGGCCGAAAGAGCCGCGTTGGAGCGCTCGGCCGCGCGGCGGCTGGCTCGCCAGCGTGGAGCCGCTATCGCCAACGCGGTCGAGGTCGGCACCCGCGAGATCATGACCCGCCTGGCCATTGCACTTGAGCAGGCCGGACGGAACAGGGATGAGCTCGCCGCATTGCGGACAGCTCGCGAGGCCGAGCTGACCGAAGTGCGAGCCGGAGCCAAGCGGCTGGGAGACGATCTCGCTCGTCTCACCACCGAGGTCCACCGCGACGAGGTCGCTCGCGCCGAGCAGCGGATGCGCATCGAGCAGCTGGAGAACAGGGCCGCCGAGGAGTTCTCGCTCGACGTCGAGACCCTGCTCGGCGAATACGGCCCGGCTGTGCTCGTGCCGCCGACCGAGGAGGACGGCGAAGCGGAGCCCTTCGACCGGCTGATCCAGGAGAAGCGCGCCGCCAAGGCCGAGCGCGACATGTCGTTGCTGGGTAAGGTGAACCCGCTGGCGCTGGAGGAATTCGCGGCGCTCGAAGAGCGGTACAAGTTCCTGTCCGATCAGCTCGAAGACCTCAAGGCGACCCGGCGCGATCTGCTCACCGTGGTCAAGGACGTGGACGACCGGATCCTCGAGGTCTTCACCACCGCCTTCTACGACACCGCCCGCGAGTTCGAGATCGTCTTCCCGACGCTCTTCCCAGGCGGCGAAGGCCGGCTGGTCCTCACCGACCCGGACAACATGCTCACCACGGGCATCGAGGTCGAGGCACGCCCACCCGGCAAGAAGATCAAGCGGCTGTCGCTGCTTTCCGGTGGTGAGCGTTCGCTGACCGCGGTGGCGATGCTGGTCGCGATCTTCCGCGCCCGGCCCAGCCCGTTCTACATCCTTGACGAGGTTGAGGCGGCGCTCGATGACATCAATCTCGGCCGACTGATCAACCTGATGCGGGAGCTGCGGGACCGCAGCCAGCTGATCATCATCACGCACCAGAAGCGCACTATGGAGGTCGCCGACGCGCTCTATGGCGTCACCATGCGCAACGGTGTGACCGAAGTGATCAGTCAGCGGCTGAACTCGGAGATCGAGGAGCTCGTTTGAGGCGTCGGCGCCCCCGAGCACTACTGATCGACTTCGACGGGGTGTTGCGGCAGTACGACCGGGCCATACAGGTCGAGCCGCGCTATGGACTCGAGCCCGGGGCGTTCCTGGCCGCCGGTCTGGAGTGGACTCGGTACCTGCCTGCGGTGACCGGCGAATGGACACGTGCGAAATGGCTCGCCTCCATCGCGGAAGCGACAGGCGCACCGGCCGCGGCTCTTTCCGAATGGGACGAGTACCGGGGATACGTCGACGAGTCAGTGCTCGCCTTCGTCCGGGAGGTCCGCGCGTCAGGCACGCCGGTCGCACTGGTCACCAACGCGACCGACGACCTGCGCGACGATCTGGCGCGCTTCAACTTGGCGGAGGAGTTCGACGCGATCGTGTCATCGGCCGAGATCGGTTGGCACAAGCCAAGTCGCGACTTCTTTGAGGCGGCGTGCAAAGTCGTGGGTCTGCAGGCGGAGGAGTGCCTCCTGGTCGATGACACAGCTCGCAATGTCAGCGGAGCAAGGGCCGCGGGCCTTTCCGCCATGCGCTGGACCGGTCTCGATGACCTCCGCTACCTCCGCACCGCTCTCCTTTCCAGTTGACCAAGACGCTGGGAACCGCGACACGCCGTCGAGCAAGACCTTAAGTTCATGATCAACGCGAATAAAGGGCGGTGAGGGTGCCGGTGGGGGTGGTGGCTTCGAGGAGGATCCGGCCGGCCGTGAGGGTGGCGATGGCATTGCCGAAGTAGGGGCGCATCAACGGTCTCCAGCGCACCCCGGCCCTATCCTTGCCGAGCACCCCGGCACCGATCCAACCTATGCGCAGCAACGTTTTCATGACCGCGTCGACGCTGTTGTTCAACGGCGAGCAGGTGATCTGGTGGACGCTTGGCCTACCCTCGATGCTCGCCTCTGCGACATAGGAGTGGTGCACGTCGCCGCCCACAACGCTGATGGTGGTTGGCGTTTTCGCTTGCTGGATAAGCGAAGTGAGCTCGGCGAAGGAGTGGCCCACGGCCGACCAGTGCTCGAGGTCGTATTTGCGGCGAAGCCTCTCCATCGGGCCGCCGAACCGGTGCGAGAGCACCTCCATCAACGCTTCGCCATGGTGGATAACGGGAGCGAGCAACCAGGGCAGTGAGCAGGCGAGCACGAGATGGTCGCAGTCCACCTGTGACTCGGCGGCCAGCCAATCCCAGTCTTCTTGCGGGAACATGCGGCGCACGGGCCCATCGAGGACCCGGCTGCCCCGGCAGTCCATCATGATCAGCCTCGTCCGTCCAATGTCGATGGTGAAGCTCCACCGGCTCGGCAGACTGTCAAACGAAAGCGGGCCCGGCGGCAGATTGCCTAGATGCTGGAAAAGCCAGTACGAGGTGAGCCCGGCTCTCGTTCGCTCTGCCCACCATGGCTTGGTGTGCATATCGGCGACCCAGCTGGCGGAGGAATTCCAATCGTCCATGATCTCGTGATCGTCGAAGATCATCACCGTCGGAACCGTGGAGAGCAGCCATCGCACCTCAGGCGCCGACCACGCTTCGCGATAGAGCTCGACGTACTCGGCGAAGGTGACCACCTGGTCGGCCGGATAGTGTGCCGGACGGTCCAAAGTGGACAGCCACGAAATCGTTTGCGGCGAAAGACTATCGGCGTAGATCTGATCGCCGATCAACGCCAGCAGATCGGGCAATGGCGCACCGGCCATCGCCCTTTTCGCATAGGCCTCCAACGCGTCTACGCCGTGATCGCGCGGCTCCCGGCATGAGCCGAAGGCGATTGTGGCGTCGGCGTTTGAGCCAGTCGTGATTACCGAGGGCGGAAATCCGGGCAGCGGCCACACTTGCGAGCCGTCCACGTGGACCTCGTAGGCCGTCGGCCCGGATGGTAGGCCACCGACGACAACCCACGCCAGATGCACTCCCTCGAAGGTGTGAGTGCGCGCCTGGGCGGTTTGCCCGCCCCCGCTGATCTCGACTGAGCACGGCTGATCGGTCTGAAACCACACAACGGCCTGGTCGCCGACCACCCGGCGCACCACGGGACCCAGGATGAGCTTCGCCACACGCCCATCCTCCGGCATGGGTGCGACCGGCCTGTACCTCCCGCAGGTTTGAGAGGATGCGGGGATGGAACCAATCAGCCTCATCCTGCTCGCGATCATCGGTCTTCTGGTGGTCGGAGGTGCCGTCTTTGTGACGGTTCGGCGCGGGAAGCGGCCTGTGTTGCCGCCTGCGCCCGATGAGGTGACTCCGGCACCCACAACGCCACCGGTGGTGGTGGAAGAACCGGCGGCGATCGAGACCCCAGAGCCGACCGCGGGCCGTCTGGTCCGGCTGCGGGCCCGGCTCGCCAAATCGCAGAACGTCTTCGGCAAGGGGCTGCTCGGCCTGCTCTCCCGGGACAAGCTCGACGACGACGCCTGGGACGAGGTGGAGGAGAGCCTGATCAGCGCGGACGTCGGGGTCAAGGCGACCGGCGAGATCGTGCAGCGGCTTCGTGAGCGCACCCGGGTGCTTGGCACCGGTACCCCCCAGGAGCTAAAAGGCTTGCTCACAGAGGAGCTGACGGCAGCCCTCGACCCGGCCGTGGACCGCAGCTTGAAAGCAACCCCGATCGATGGCAAACCCGCGGTGATCCTGGTGGTCGGGGTTAACGGCTCGGGCAAGACCACCACCTGCGGCAAAATCGCGCGCGTGCTGGTGGCCGACGGTCACAGTGTCGTGCTTGGTGCGGCCGATACCTTCCGGGCCGCCGCTGCCGATCAGTTGGCCACGTGGGCCGGCCGGGTCGGGGCCGAGGTGGTGCGCGGGCCGGCGGGCGGAGATCCGGCGGCGGTGGCATATGACGCGGTCAAACGGGGTATCGACGCGGGCGTGGATACCGTGCTGATCGACACCGCCGGCCGGCTGCAGAACAAGGTCGGCCTGATGGACGAGCTTGGGAAAATCAAGCGCGTGGTGGAGAAACACGGTCCGATATCCGAGACGTTGCTCATCCTGGACGCCACCGCGGGGCAGAATGGATTGTCCCAGGCCAAGGTCTTTACCGAGGTTTCAAATGTCACCGGAGTAGTGCTCACCAAATTGGACGGAACGGCCAAAGGCGGTATTGTCATCGCGGTGCAGCGAGCCCTGGGAATCCCGGTGAAGCTGGTCGGGTTGGGCGAAGGCCCCGATGATCTGGCGCCGTTTGACGTCAAAGCTTTCGTCAATGCACTGCTGGGCGACGAGTGACTGTGCATCAGGAGATCCCGCTGCGCGGCGGGAACGTCAGCACCGTCGTCAAGGTGGGAGAAACGGTCCGCCGTAACGCCGGTCCATGGACTCCGACCGTGCACGCGCTGCTGAATCACTTGGAGTACAACGGGTTCACCGGCTCACCGCGCGCGCTCGGGATGGATGATCGCGGTCGCGAGGTGCTCTCGTTTGTCCCAGGAGAATGCGGCGAGTACCCGCTGGCGTCGCACTGGGTAACCGACGAAGCCCTGGTCACCGTCGCGACGATGCTGCGGATGTATCACGACGCGCAGGCCGGGTTCCGGCCGCCGCCGGGAGCGGTTTGGCGTTCGTTCGGTCCGCCGCCGCCGGATTCGGAGATCATCTGCCATCACGATGCCGCCCCGCACAACGTGATCTGGCGCCCCGACGGCACCCTCGCGATGATCGACTTCGATCTGGCCTCACCCGGGTCGCGGATCTATGACGTCGCTTATGCCGCTTGGACTTGGGTACCAATCTTCAGCGACCGGGATTCGATAACGCTCGGCTGGCACAGGCCGGATCGCCCCCGCCGCTTGCGCCTGTTCGCCGACGCGTACGGCCTGATCCCGCGCGACCGGCATCGCCTGGTGCGCACCATC
This sequence comes from Micromonosporaceae bacterium, assembly GCA_003543035.1. Taxonomy (GTDB): domain Bacteria; phylum Actinomycetota; class Actinomycetes; order Mycobacteriales; family Micromonosporaceae; genus Rhizocola. The sequence continues at coordinate 13,770 of DPJL01000181.1, forward strand.
CGCAAGCGGATCGTGGATCACGTGGAAGGCATCCGGCGCCTGGCCAACGCGGGGGAGCCGGCCTTCGTACGCATCGTCCAAAAAGGACACCTGCGCCGGCCCCTCCGCGATTTACGGCTCATCGACTATGAGAGATATACCTTCGAGCACGCTTTGCGCTAGCTCTTTCGGCCGCAACTCCACAGGAGTTGCTGTTTTCGCGTCGTTCTAAGCGACAAGTCCTGTGGAGTTGCGGCGATCTTGGCTTAGACGCTGAGGGTCCAGCTGTCGAGCGTTCCCGCTATGCCATTGGCACGCCGGTCCCGCACCCGCAATATCCACGCACCATTGGCGACCTCGCTACTGAGGTTCACGGTGTACGTGGTGTCGATGTTGTCACCGGTGTCGTTGCTGCGGCGCTTGAGCCGGTAGACGCTGCCGTCGGGCGCGATCAGGTCGATCGTCACATCGCCCCGATTGAGGTGCAGGATGTGAACCTCAACGGTGGACGTCGCCTTCGCGTTGCCCGGGCAGCCGCTGATCGTGATGCTGCTGGAGACAGCCGCGCCACCATCGGGGATGGCGACATCGGTGCCGTTGGTCCCGGTACAGGTGGGGGGTGGGGTGGTCCCGCCGACGAAGAGGAGCAGGTTCGGCGAGCCCGCGCCGGGGCTTCCTACCACGCCGGAGGTCGCGCTGGCGACCATCTGATCGCGGACCTGTTGCGGGGTGAAGCCGGGGTTGGCCCCCAGGATCAACGCCGCCGCACCTGCCGCGTGCGGCGATGCCATCGACGTCCCGCTGATGGTGTTGGTGGCGCTGTCGCTGGTGTTCCACGCCGAAGTGATGCTGCTGCCCGGGGCGAAAAGATCCAGGCAGGTGCCGAAGTTGGAGAACGATGACCGGGCGTCCGTGATGGTGGTCGAGCCCAGCGTGATCGCGGCCGGGGTGCGGGCCGGGGTGAAGTTGCACGCGTCCGAGTTGGAGTTGCCCGCGGCGAGCGCATAGGTGACACCCGAGTTGATCGAGTTGGTGACGGCCTGCTCCATGGCCGCGTTGGTACCGGCCGCGCCGAGGCTCATGTTCGCCACGGCGGGCTTGATCGCGTTCGCGGTCACCCAGTTGATGCCGTCGATGACCTGCTGGAACGTGCCGCTTCCGGCGCAGTTGAGCACCCGGACGGCGACGAGTTGCACCTGCTTCGCGACGCCGTAGGCAGTCCCACCAGTGGTCCCTGCGACGTGGGTGCCATGGCCGTTGCAGTCATCGGCGATCGCATCGTTGTCGATGAAGTCGAAGCCGTGGCTGGCCCGGCCACCGAAGTCGGTGTGGGTGATCCGGATCCCGGTGTCGATGATGTAGGCGTGCACGCCGGGAGCCGTGTTGGGGTAGGTGTAGGACTGGTCCAGCGGCAGATTGCGCTGGTCAATCCGGTCCAGCCCCCACGACGGCGGGTTCGGCTGCACTCCGAATGCCTGCACAGTGTGGTTCTGCGTGACGTAGTCGACCGCCGGATCGGCGGCGATCCGCAACGCGTCCGCCTCCTTGGTGGAGACGGAGAAGCCACGCAGGGCGTGCTCCCAGACCGAGCCGACCTTGGCGCCGGCCAGGCGCTGGGCGGTTTCGCGGACAGGGGCGCGGTGGTCCTTCAGTACGACGAGGTAGCTGCCGGGGACAGCGGTCGGCCCGCCTGCTGACAGGATCTGCGGGTCGGCCGCGGATGCGTTGCCGCTCGTGGCGACTGCGGCCGAACTCATGGCGAGCGCGATGATGACGCGCCCGGCTAACCGAGTGAATCTCATCCACGCATCGTAATTTTTCGATCACGGCTTGCCGAGATTTTGATCTGTAAAGATTTCAAGCTCGGTGAAGGTTTGTTCACATGCCCGAAACAGATCGTGACGTATTGGAAACCGCGCAGCACCATTGCGCGAAACACCGGAGATGAATGCTTCCCCCTCAACCAGCAGCGCAGCTGGTATTCCGTCTCGTAGGAAACTGAGGGAGGCAGTGTGCTGCTCCTAGATGAGCCTCTGACGGTCGACACCGGGAACACCACCTGGCTGCTCGTATCGTCCGCGCTTGTGCTGCTTATGACGCCCGGTCTGGCCTTCTTCTATGGTGGTCTGAACCGCTCAAAGAGCGTGCTCAACATGATGATGATGAGCTTCTCCACCATTGGGCTCGTCTCCGTCCTGTGGCTGCTCTACGGTTTCTCGTTCAGCTTCGGGGTGAACGAGGACGCGACGCTCCAGCAATACATCGGGAGCTTCAGCCAGTACCTCGGGCACAAGGTGTTCCCGGGTGAGTTCTGGTTCGCCGGCGGCGCCTCCACCGGTATCCCGACCTATGTGTTCCTGGTCTTCCAGATGATGTTCGCCATCATCACGGTGGCGCTGATCAGCGGTGCGATCTCGGATCGGGCCAAGTTCGCCGGCTGGCTGGTCTTCGCGGCAGCCTGGTTCACGCTGGTCTACGTGCCGGTGGCGCACTGGGTCTGGGGCGGCGGCTTCATCGGTGCGAAGATCCACGCGCTGGACTTCGCCGGTGGAACAGCGGTGCACATCAACGCGGGTGCCGCGGCGCTCGCGGTGGCGATCGTGCTCGGCAAGCGGCTCGGCTGGCCGAAGGAGACCTTCAAGCCGCACAACGTGCCCTTCGTCGCCCTTGGCGCGGGCCTGCTGTGGTTCGGCTGGTTTGGTTTCAACGCGGGCTCCGAGCTGACGGCCGACTCGACGGCGGCGGTGGCCTTCGTCAACACCCAGGTCGCCACGGCGGCTGCGGTGCTCGGCTGGATCCTCATCGAGAAGATCCGTGACGGCAAGCCTACCCTGGTCGGCGCCTCGTCCGGTGCGGTGGCCGGTCTGGTCGCCATCACCCCTGCCTGTGGTTTCGTCACGCCACTCGCGGCGGTGGCCATCGGTCTGGTGGCCGGCGCGATCTGTGCTCTGGCCGTGAGCCTGAAGTACAAGCTGG
>DPJL01000364.1 GCA_003543035.1 Micromonosporaceae bacterium
GAGCAGAAGGAGAAGCTCCGGTCGGCCCTGGCGGGCGAAGGGTCTGTCCAGGCCGGCGACGAGCAGGCACAGGACGCGGGCGAAGGCGACGACAAGCCGGTGCGTTAGCGTGACGGTGACCGTTGAGCAGCGAAGCCGGTGTGATCCCGGCGCTGTCCCGCAACTGTGATGCCCCGACAAGGGCGAGCCAGGTCGCCTGCCGAGCGGTCCCCCATTGATTGAGCGCCCTCGCGGAAGGGCGAAGGAGGACCGAGATGAGAAGACGTCTGCTCGCCACCCTGGCTATCGCATTACTGGCTTCCGGCTGTGGCACAACCACTCCTGAGCAGCAGCCGGCGAGTGCTCAGGGCGCACAGAAGATTGTTTCGCTCTCGCCAAGTGCCACCGAGATGCTCTTCGCGATCGGCGCGGGTAAGCAGGTGGTCGCGGTCGACGAGTATTCGAACTATCCGCCGCAGGCACCCAAGACAGACCTCTCCGGCTTCACGCCGAATGCCGAGGCGATAGCGGCGAAGAGCCCCGACCTGGTGGTCCTCAGTGCTGATACCAAAGGCATCAAGGCACAGCTGGAGACGTTGAAGATCCCCGTCTACATCACCGGCGACGCCAAGACGATCGACGACACCTATGCGCAGATCGCTGAGCTGGGCAAACGGACCGGCCACAGCAGCGAGGCCGAGGCGCTCAACAAGCAGCTCAAGGATGACCTCGCGAAGCTGGTGAAGGACCTGCCTAAGCGCGAGAAGCCTCTGACGTACTTCTATGAGTTGGATCCAGTGCTGTATACGGCCACCTCGAAGACCTTCATCGGCTCGCTGTTCACGATGGCTGGTTTGGTCAACGTCGCCGATGCGGCGGACACCGCCGGGACGGGGTATCCGCAGCTCACCGCCGAAGCGCTGATCAAGTCCAACCCAGACATGATCTTCCTCGCGGACACGATCATGGGTGAGACACCGGACAAGGTCAAGGCCCGGGCCGGATGGAACACGATCAACGCCGTGAGCAAGGGCAACGTCGTCGCGCTTGACTCGGACATCGCGTCCCGCTGGGGCCCGCGAGTGGTTGACCTCATGCGCGCCATCGTTGACGCGGTAGCCAAAGCACAGGCGTGACGCCCGCCCGGCTGAGCCGCCTCTGGCTGGTGACAGGGGTGATCGCGGTGGCGATCGCCTTTGTCCTCGGCCTGGCAGTGGGCCCGGTGACAGTGCCGTTCAACGAGGTCATCGCCGCGCTGACCGGCCGCGGAGACGAGCGGGAAGTCGCCATCATCACCCAGATCCGGCTGCCCAGAGTCCTGTTAGGGCTGATGGTCGGAGCGATGCTGGCCCTGGCCGGTGGCTGCTTCCAGGGCGTCTTTCGAAACCCGCTGGCCGATCCCTATCTGCTGGGCGTCGCGGCCGGGGCGGGTCTCGGTGCCACCTCTGCCATCGCCATGCGGGCTGACCAGTCCATAGTCCCGATCGCCGCCTTCTTCGGCGCGGTGACCGCGGTGATCGCCACATATGTCCTGGGCCAGGGTAAGAATCTCATTCTGGCCGGGGTCGCGGTGTCCGCGTTTCTCACCGCGATCCAGACGTACCTGTTGCAGCGCAACGTGGACACGATCCGAGAGGTCTACTCGTGGCTGCTCGGAAGGCTCGCCACGAACGGCTATCACGAGGTGAAGCTGTTGCTGCCGTATGCACTCGTGACTTCGCTTATTGTTCTGGTGCTGCGGCGTGAGCTTGATGTGCTCAGCGTCGGCGATGCCGAGGCGGCGAGTCTCGGCCTGCATCCGCAGCGCTCCCGGTTGATTCTGTTGGGTGCCGCGGCACTCGGGACGGCTGCCGCCGTCGCCGTCTCTGGGCTGATCGGTTTCGTGGGAATCGTTGTGCCGCATATCGTCCGGTTGCTCGTCGGCGGCTCGTACCGGCAGATCCTGCCCCTGTCCCTACTCTTCGGCGCGGCCTTCCTTGCGCTCGCCGACCTGGCGGCCCGCACGATGATCGCACCAGGCGAGCTGCCGATCGGCGTGGTCACCGCCTTCTTTGGGGCACCTTTCTTCGTCCTCGTGCTGCGCACGACCAGGGCGGTGAGTTTGTAGATGCTCAGCGTGGGCTCACTCAAGGTCACCCTCGACGGCACCGAAATCCTGCACGGCATTGATCTCGACGTCGCGGGCGGCGAGTGGGTCACCGTGATCGGCCCGAACGGCGCCGGCAAGTCGACGATGTTGCGCGCCATCGGTGGGTCCTTGCCATTCTCAGGATCAATTTCCATCGGGGGTACCGAAACCAGCGCGCTCCCCCGCCGTAAAAGAGCCCAGCTCGTGGCCACTGTCGCACAGCAGCCGGTGGTCCCGCCCGGGATGCGCGTCTTCGACTATGTCCTGTTAGGACGGACTCCGTACATTCCTCCGCTCGGGCGGGAGTCCGCGGGGGATGTGGCGATCGCGGAGCAGCGGCTGCGCGAGTTGGATCTGGTGAGGTTTGCGGATCGCAGGCTGGAGACGCTTTCGGGGGGCGAGCGGCAACGGGTCTTCCTGGCCAGGGCCCTTACCCAAGATGCACCCCTGTTGCTGCTCGACGAGCCGACGTCAGCACTCGACATCGGACACCAGCAGGAAGTACTCGAGCTGGTGGATGCGATGCGGCGCGAGCACGGATTGACCGTGCTCGCCACGATGCACGATTTGTCGATCGCCGGAGAGTACGCCGACCGGCTCGCATTGCTCACAGATGGGCAGGTCGCCGTGGTCGGTCGGCCCGCGGAGGTGCTCACTGAGGAGCTTCTCCGCGAACACTATGGCGCCCGGGTTCGGGTCATCGACGGCGACTACGGCCCGATCGTCGTCCCGGTCCGCACCTGACCCTTTGAGCGCGTCGATCATGACGTTTGGAGTAGCGACACGCCGTCCATCAGGAACTTAAGTTCATGATCAACGCGAAAGGGCCCGGGAGGCGTCGATGGCTTTGTCCACGTCGGCCTCGGTGGTTACGATGCTCGCTCCAAATCGGACATAGGGCTGGTCGTAGGGCGAAACGCTGGCGTGGATACCGCTCGAACGCAGGTCGGCCACCACGTTCGCCGGATTCTTGTCGCCGAACGCCGTGCACACGATTCCGGCGGAGACGTCGGGTGAGCGTGGGGTGATCAGCCGGATTGTCTTGGTACCAGCCAAACCCTCCTTGAGCCGGCCGTTGAGCTCATGGATCCGGGCCGCGATCCGATCCCGGCCTATGTTGCGGTGGAAGGTAAACGCCTCACTCAGCGCCCACTGATGCTCGAAGTCCTTGTAGCCGCCGGGTGAGGAAGACGGCCCGCGGTTGTCGAAGTCGAAGGTCGGAATGGCCTGGTTGAACTGCGCCCACGCGGCGGGCTTGCCCCAGATCAGGCCGGTTCCGCGCGGCCCGAAGAGCCATTTGTGGCAGCCGGAGATGAAGAAGTCGCAGCCCAACTGGTCGGGCCCGGCGTCCTCGGCGCCGAATCCGTGTACGGCGTCCAAACACAACAGTGCGCGACCGCTGATGGCGTCAGCGATCTGGCGTACCGGAAGCTTCACCCCTGTCCCCGAATGCACCCAGGTGATCGCTATGACCTTGGTGGCCGGGCTGAGTGCTTTGGTGAGGTTACTGACGATCTCGTCCACGCTGGCCGTTGCCGGGTCGGCGTAGAGGCGAACCCGCCTGACCGTCACGCCATCGCGAGCCGCCCGAAGGCGAAGCGCCTCATGTGTGGCATAGAAATCATGCTCGGTGGTAAGGACTTCGTCGCCGGCCTTGAGCTGAAGACCGTTGTAGACCAGGCCAAGGCCCATGGTCGTGGAGTCGGTGAAGCAGAGCTCGCCGACTCGCACGCCGAGATAGCCGGCCGCCCCCATCCGGATCGCTTCGTAGTAGCGCATTTCGTTGCTGTGTAAGTAATGGACCGGGTTGTGGTCGAAGCCCGCCCGATGCGTGGCGATCGCGTCGCGGACGGGGGCCGGTGGGCTGGCGAAGACGAAGGCGGCGAAGTGTGACACCGCCGGGTCGAGCGCGAACTGTGCCCGCACATTGGCCCAGTCTTTCGGATCCAGCGGCGGCGCCTGAGCAAGGCTGGGCTGTGGGGCGGATGTCCCGGGGTCCGTGGTCGAATCGCAGGCGGCGAGGGCACCCAGGGCGATCGCCCCGCCAAGCAGCCCCCGCCTGCTAAGAGAGGTGTTCCGCATAATCAATAAGACCACGCGAATGCCCGTCAGGTTGTCAGGGCGGCTGGCAACTCCTTGGTGTACAACACGGTAAGACTGGTCACGGCCCGGGTGAGAGCCACGTAGAGCATGTTCAGTCCCTTGGTTTCGGCGGCGACGATGTCAGCCGGTTCGAAGACCAGTACATGGTCATATTCAAGACCTTTAACCATGCTGACTGGTACCACGTCAAGCCGCGGGTCATCCGGAACCTTGGCGTTGATCCGGTCGAGGGCCGCATCCGGGACGATGACACCCACCGATCCCTCTCGGGCCAATAGCTCGCTCACCGCTTGCATGACGTCCCCGGATTCACGCACCTCCAGCCACCCGTCGCGGCGCAGTGATTTGGCCGGTGGCACGGACACCCCGAGCGAGGGCAGCAATCTGTTCGCCACTTCGACTACGGCTTCGGGTACCCGGAATCCGGTGCTCAACGGGATCACCCGCCCGTCGGCCTTGTCCAGGTGGACCAGCGTGTCCTTCCAGTCGCGAGCCGCCCACGGCGAAGTCCCCTGCGCCAGATCCCCAAGCACCGTAAGCGAACCGTGCCCACTGCGCCTTGCCAGAGCGCGAGCCTGCATCGGGGAAAGGTCCTGGGCCTCGTCGATCACAATGTGCCCGAAGCTCGGCGTCCGGTCGAGCAGCCCGGCCACCTCGTCGATGAGCACAGCGTCGGCCGCCGTCCACTTCGGAGACTTGGCCCGCTGCAGCTTCTCCCATCCGGCGGGCGGCTCGGCCAGAAACTCGGCCACCACCTTTTCCGCCTTGACAATCGGCCAACTGTGATCGAGGAACGCCAGCACCGGCTTGGATCGCGCGACCTTACGCAGCCACGCGTCGGATGGCGACTCGGCTCGGTGTGCTTCGGCTTGGCGCTGTAGGAGAGCCACCACTCGGGCTTGAAGTCGTTCGCGCCCAACGAGATACGGCGGTTCTTCCCGCCTCACGTCGTCGATGAGTCGGCGCAGTACGCCCTCGTCGATGCGCCAGCGATACGACCCGTCGGAAAGCACGATCGGCCCGGGGGGTCGCTGAATCCTTGCCCAGAGCGCCTTTCGCAACTCCCCGGCCATCCGCGGATCGTGCTTGAGCGCCGCAACTTCGCTATCTTCCGTAGCTCGCACCGGAACGTGAGTCAATAGATCGTCCATTGTGGACTGTTCCACCTCGACCTCGCCGAGCGCCGGCAGCACGTCGGAGATGTAGCGCAGGAAAGCCCGGTTGGGGCCGACGATCAACACCCCGGATCGGCGCAGCCGCTCGCGGTGCAGATAGAGCAGATAGGCCGCGCGGTGCAGGCCAACCGCAGTCTTTCCGGTACCCGGAGCACCTTGCACGCAAATGGTTTCGTCCAACTCGGCGCGCACGAGCTCGTCCTGCTCGGGCTGAATCGTGGCAACGATGTCGCGCATCGGGCCCACGCGGGGCCGTTCGATTTCGGCGGTCAGGATGGCCGAGTCGGTGCCCAACTCCTCGCCGAGGTTCAGGTGCTCATCCTCGAAGCTGGTCAACTCGCCGCGGGAGAAGCCGAACCGGCGGCGCGTCTGCACCTCCTGCGGATCCTTCGCGCTCGCCTGGTAGAACTTGCGCGACAGTGGGGCGCGCCAATCCAGTACCAAGGGATCGCCTGCGGCATTGGTCACGTGCCGTCGCCCGATGTGGAACACCTCGTGCTGAGGTGGGTCGAGGGTGAGTTTGCCGAAGAACAGTGGGGTATCCGGGTTGTCGGCGAGTTCCTTGATGCGCTGAGCCATTTGGCGGCCCAGGGTTTCGGCGGAGTAGGCGTCTCCGGCAACCTGGTCGCCGACGGAGAAGAGAACCTCGGCCCGGTCGCGCATGGCCTTCAACGCGGCTCGGGAGGTCGATAGGTGGACGCGTTCCAGCTCAAGGTCAGACATGCAGAAGCCCCGTCCTTAGTGCGAAGCGACCATGTTAGTCGTCCTGCTGGAAGTTGCACGTGGTTTTCTTTAGGCGTGACTTCTGCGGAACGGGCGAAGATCAGTGACCCGGCGGTGATGCGTGCCCTGGCGCATCCGGCCCGGCTGGAGATCCTCGATCACCTCTCACTGGCCAAGGAAGGGGCAACAGCCACCGAGTGTGCCGAAGTGGTGGGGCTCTCGCCGAGTGCGACCAGCTATCACCTGCGTGCGCTGGCCAAGGTGGGCATGATCCAGGAGGCGCCCAGTCGCGGTGACGGCCGCGAGCGCGTGTGGCAGGCCAGTTATCGGCAGTACTCGGTCAGCGGTGAGCGGGTGGCCAGCGCGGATGAGGTCGCTGCGGAGACTGCCATGGTCGAGGCCTTCCTTGCCCGGCAGAACGACCGGGTGCGCCGCTACATGGCCCGGGTCCGGGAGGAGCCGGAGGAATGGTTTGACACGGTGAGCATCAGCGATCAGGTCCTTGCCTTGACGGCCGATGAGTTGAAGGCGTTGCTCGCCAAGATCGACGAGTTGGTGGATCCGGTTAAGCGGCTGAAGAGGGAGGATGCTCCGTCGACCGCGCGGTCGGTATCGCTGCAGATCAGAGCTGTTCCAGTGGACTAACGCTTGCGCTCACGAAATGTGAAGCACATACTTCGAAGTATGTCCTTCACATCTGGCACGCTTGGCAGGTCCCGCTGGTCTGACGTCTACATCGCCGCATTCGCGCAGTTCTTCGGTGCCCTGGGCACCTTCCTGGTGATGGTCACGCTGGTCTTGGCGTTGCAGCAGCGGGGCGCCAGCGGGATCGAGGTCTCGATCCTGGTGATCTGCGAGGCGCTGCCGATGGTGGTGCTGGGCAAGCTCATCGGCCGCACGGTGGATCGTTTCGACAGCCGGATGCTGCTGGTGGCCTCGGGGGCGGGTCAGGTGCTCGCGTGCCTGGCCCTGGCCCAGGCCCAGCAGTTTGGTGCGGTGATCGTCGGAGCAATCGCGCTCTCCCTCGTTAGCGGGATCGCCATCCCCACCCGCCAGGCCCTGCTGCCGGCCATGGTGATCCGAGACGACCTGCCCAAGGCCAGCGCGATCGGCCAGACCGCGGGCTCGGCGGGCATGATGCTCGGCCCGGCGCTGGCTGGCTTCATGGTCGGCGGCTTCGGTCCTAAGCAGACAATGGAGCTGGCCGCGCTCGGCTTTATCGCCACCATCGTTGCCGGCATCGCCCTGCGCACTCGCCGCGGCGGTGTCGCTCCGGCGCATGCTTCCGCGTCTGAAACGAAGACAGCCTGGACCCTGCAAAGTGACCGGCTGCTGTGGAGCTCGGTCTGGGGTCTGACCGCGGTGATGGCCGCGATCTCCGCTGTCAACGTGGTGCTGGTCTTCTTCATCATGCGGACGCTGCACAGCTCGGAAGAGGTGTTCGGCCTCGTCGACTCGATGTGGACGGTGGGTCTGCTGATCGGGGCCTGGGCGTTCAGCCGGACCATCCGGCCCGCCACCACGGATTCGGCTCTCGCCATCCGGCTCTTCGCCGTTCTCGGTGCCGTTTCGATCGCGGTCATCATGGTCGGCTCGGTGCGGCAGGCGTTATGGATCGTCCCGTGCTATCTCATCGGCGGAGCGCAGAACGGCGGACTGAACGTGTTGACGGGTACGTTGCTGGGGCGGCGTGTGCCGGCCGAGGCACGAGGCCGGGCGAACGCCGCAATGGGCATGCGAGTGCAGGCCGGAGCACTGATCGGATACATCGCGGGCGGGGTGTTGCTCGAGATCTCCGAACCTCGCTGGATCGTGGTCGGCTGCGGTGTCCTTGGTGTGCTTACGGTTCTGGCCGTGGCGCCTTTCGTCCTACGCTCGGCTCGAGCCGCAGCTCCAACCCCTGAACTGGCCCAGGTAGGCTGAGGAATCGTGAGTTCTGTGCGGCGCCCCCGAGTCGGTCATATTCAGTTTCTTAACTGCCTTCCGCTCTACTGGGGTTTGATGCGCTCAGGCGCCCTGATCGACGTCGAGTTGCTCAAGGACTCGCCCGATCGGCTCAACGCCGCACTGGTCGCCGGAGACCTCGACATCGGCCCGATCTCGCTGGTCGAATACCTGCGTCACGCCGACGAGCTGCTCCTGCTGCCGGATCTGGCGGTCGGCTCGGACGGGCCGGTGCTGTCGGTCAACATCGTCTCGACCAAGCCATTGGA
>DPJL01000256.1 GCA_003543035.1 Micromonosporaceae bacterium
AAGGTGTTGAGCACCACCGGGGGACCGTCGACCGGCCCACGCCGGGCTTTGACAATGCGTTCGTTCAAGTCATTGACGAGCTGGCGGACCGACGATTCGGTCCGTTTCTTCGAAACCGTCTCCCTCAGCTCTTCGATTTCCTTGCGCAGCTTCAAAGTCGTGGGCAGCACGCCGGTGATGTTCTCCCGGCGCATCAGATCCTTGAGCCACCAATCGTCATCGTGCAGCTCACCGCGATCCGGCAACGGCTTTCCCATACCCGGCAGATTGTCGAAATCACCGCGTTCCTGCGCTTCCCGAATCTGCCGATCGATCGGCGACTCATACCCACCCGTCATGGCATCAAGTCTAGTCCGGGCGAGCGGCGTAGCCTGGGCGGGTGGATCTTCTCGACCTGGCGGACTGGCGCGAGCGGGTGGCGCGAATGTATCTGTCCGATGTGGACTTGGCTGGATTTCGGCGCGCCCGCGACGAGCTGTTCGCCACCCATCCGCAATCGCCGATACCGGTGGAGGACCGCGCGGCCTTCCAAGGCTTGCGCTATTTCCCGGCCAACCCCGACGCCGTGGTCGAGGCACCTTTGAGCCGGGCCGAGGGCACGCTTGAAATCGACACCGGGTCCACCGACGGAGTCGTGACCTACCGAGCGGCGGCGATCGCGCAAACACCCTTCGGCCCGCTGACGCTCTGGTGGATCGTGGCCTACGGCGGTGGCCTTTTCCTGCCCTTCCGGGATGGCACGTCAGGCGACGAGAGTTATGGCGGCGGGCGCTATCTCACCGACACCATCAAGGGGACCTTCGGCCGCGGGCTAACCATCCTCGGCGGTGACCGGGTGCGGCTCGACTTCAACTACGCCTACAACCCTTCGTGCGCTTACTCGCCGGCGTGGACCTGCCCGCTCGCGCCGCCGGAAAACCAGCTAGCGCAACGCATCCCGGCCGGGGAGCAGGCCTACGAGCACTGACCTGGCGACAGATGCCAGCAGGCGCGGGGTGAGCAGGCCGTCACCGAGCCCCAGCTCCACGAAGGCGTCGAACACTTCCTGACTTTGGCCGCCGGCCCTTATTCCGCCATCAATTATTTGGGGGTACCGGGAGAGCCGCGCGACGGTACTCGTATGCCGAAGATGCCGATGCAAACGGCGCCGCAGCCCGGCCGCGTAGCGTTCCCCGGCATCAGCCTGCCCGCTCGCCGCGGCAACACCCGCGAGCGCGCCGGACAGCACGGCATAGAAGATGCCTTCACCGGTAAAGGGATTGATGAGCGAGAGCGCATCGCCCGCAAGCAGGATCCGCCCGCGCCCCGGGGTAGGGCGGCGAGTGGAGAGCGGAAGATGATGCGCACGCAACCCTGTGCATTCGTCGAGATCGACATCGGGCAGTAGCTTTCCCAGCCGGTCCAGCAGATGAGCCCGGCTAACACCGTCGTAGAGCATCTGCCCATAGCCGACGTTGCGTCGCCCATCGCCGATCGGAAACGACCACGCATAGGCCGGCCAGCTCCGATCGCTCATGATGATCCGCTGCTCCAGCCGGGCGCCTTCCGGGTGCGGCGCGTACCCACGCATCGCGATCGCCACGTGCCCGCTCGGGTTCGGCGGCTCACCAAGATGACGCCGCACCACCGAAGATGCGCCGTCGGCCCCGATCACCACGCGCGCCTCGATGCCGTCGAGCACCACTCGATCAGGATGGGTCTCAACCCGCTTCACGGTGTGCTGCCGCAACACCGCCCCCGCCGCTTGAGCCGCTGCCACGAGGCGGGCGTCGAAGATCATACGCGGGATCACGCGGACCGGCGTCGACAGGTCTCGGGCTGCCTTGGCACCGGACGGCCCGGTCATGTTGAGGTAGGGGATTGGCGGAAAGCCCTCCTCCACATTGGACACTCCCAGCCCGCGCAACACCGCCAGAGCCTGTGGGGCGATGCCATCCCCGCAAACCTTGTCCCGCGGGAATTCGTGCCGATCGAGGAGCAGCACATCGGCACCCGCTTTGGCAGCGGCAATCGCCGCCGCCGCACCGGCCGGCCCTGCTCCTACGATCGCCACGTCATACATTGGCAGCGCTCAGAAGTAGTCATGCAATGTGGGCACCGGGCCGGCCGCCGCCGCTTGCAGGAACTCGTCCGTGCCGGCATCACCACCGCTGAGGAAACCGGCCCGGCGCAACACACTGGGCGTCGCGGCGCCTGCGTAGAGCAGACCCAGCCCTCGCTCGGTCAACCGCACTTCGCCGTTTCCACCTGCTTCCAACTTGCCCTGACCACCCGAGAGCACGAGCCGGTGCGCGCCCGCGTTCCACGGGCATGCCTCGTCCTCGAGCTCGAGATCGACCTGCCCGTGCAGAAGACTGGGCCAGCCGCGAGCAGCGACCGCACCCGCGACGTCGACCATGCGGATCATCCACGGCTGATGCGACTCGACCCGGGCGTTCGCGGAGGAGAAGGCGAGCAGAGCCGGGTCGTCGAAGGCGAACCTGAATGCCAGGTTGGGTGCGACGCTGGCCCACCCGGCGAACATGGCGAGCAACGTGCTCGTGGCCGCCGGGGTCGTCGCGATGAGCTCGTGCACGGTGACTTTGCCGGTCTCGTCGTATCCCGGCCCACGATCCCAGCTCGCATAGCCTTCGACGGTGCCCTCCGGTCCTACCGCGACGGTGACGCCGTTGAAGTCGGCCAAGAGATCCGCGTGTGTTGTCGTGAAAAGCGGACCGGATCGTTCCATCATCCCGGTGCCTGTCTGAGCCACAGTGCGATAGATCTCATGGATTGCCGGAACGTCAGCCTCTTCCGCGGGTCGCAGCGTCACCCCTCTTACGGCCCGCACCCCGGCCAACGCCATGGCCGGGATCGCCGTGTAGCTAAGGGCGCCGACCTCCTCCCAGCCCAGTCGCCGGTAGGGAAACGGGGTCGTGGGAAAGAGGGTGCTGATGACCGCTCCGCGATCTCTGGCATCCGCGAGTAGCCGCGTGATGACCAGGCGGGCGAGACCTTGGCCGCGCCACTCGGGCGCGACCACCACGCCCGCTATGCCGGATGTGGGAACTATCCGGCCGCCGAACCATTGGCCCTGTTCACGATCGACGGCCTTGGCCACCAGCCGGCCCGAGTCGTCGAATGCGCCCCAGGTCCGCCGGCCCGGGGTGTCGGACGTCCAGTCCTGCGGCATGTCGCGATCGTGATAGCCGAAGGCAAGGCTGCCCAGTTTCCAGGCGGCGGTCTGATCTTCAGGCGTCAGCAACCTCACGTGATATGGCACCCACTTATCCTGCCACCGGGCCTACATTGGAATGAGCACGCGCCGGGCGCCCAGCCGGGCCGTGCCCCCTCGACATGCGTGACACGAGTTATGGTGGCCGAATGCGTTCCTTCGGCGCCACCGAAAGCCGCCCCTCGACCGCCAGAGCGCAGCGCGGAGAGCCGCTTGATTGGCGCGAGGGCGATGAGCCACGCCGGAAAAAGGGTCGCAAGAAAACACGTACGCCCAGGTGGGCGCGGCTGCTCGTCACCCTGGGAGTGCTGCTGATCGTGGCCAGCGGTGGCTTCCTGGTGACCGCGAAAGTCCTGCTGGATAAGGCCACCGGCAGCATCACCGAGGTCGAGATCAACCCCGGTGACAACTCCGTCGTCGCCAAAGGACAGGCGCTCAAGGGGACGCTCAACATCCTGTTGGTCGGTGTCGATGACGGCATGGCCGACGGTGGCGAGGTGCGCACCGAAGTGGCGCGCGCAGACTCGATCATGATTTTGCACGTGCCGGAGTCGCACGATCAGGGATACATCGTTTCGCTGCCGCGGGACCTGTGGGTGAAGATCCCTCGCTTCCCGAAGGCCAACTACTCGGGCGGGATGAACAAGCTGAATGCGGCCTACGCCATCGGTTACGGCGACGCCAAGGGTGGCGGGCCTGGCCGAGCCGGCGGCCTTGAGCTGCTGATGTCGACCATCAACCAGGAGCTGGGCATCACCTTCAACGCCGCGACCACGGTGAACTTCACCGGTTTCACCACGGCAGTCAAACAGCTTGGCGGCGTGACGATGTACATCGACGAGAAGGTGACCTCGGTTCACTATGGGACGGACGCGCGGGGCAATCCCTGCACACCAGCCAGGTTTGACAGCAACATGGTGGCCCACACGATCCCCGGCTGTAAGGGAAAGATCTACGACAAAGGCACCCGGCGGCTGAACGCCGAGGAGGCTCTCGACTACACGCGCCAGCGCGAGTGGATGGAGTTGGACGACGGGGACTATGGCCGTCAGCGGCACCAGCAGCAATTCATCAAGGCGCTGGTCCGCGAGGCCAAGGCTCAGGGTCTCACCACCAACCTGCCGAAGGCTCTCGGCCTGGTCAGCGCGGTCGGCAGCACGCTGTCCATGTGGACCAACGGCGAGAAGCTCGAAGACTGGTTCTTCACGTTGAAGGACATCGCGGGCAGCGACATCCAGATGATCAAGACCAATAACGGGCAGTTCAACCCGGCGCAGATCAACGGGACGTCGGCCGAAGCCTTATCCCCGCTCAGCAAGGAGATGTTCGCCGCGCTGCGGGAAAAGAAGATCAACGAGTTTCTTATGCAGCATCCGGATTGGCTCGGCCAAGACTCCTAGTCTTCGATCCTCACGAAGCGAAGGTGTTGCACTGGCGCGGGTCGCCGGTCTGGAAGCCCTGCGAGAACCATTGCTGCCGTTGCTGTGCCGAGCCGTGCGTGAAGCCGGATTCGTTGATCTGACCGGTTGCCTTCTGCTGAATCGTGTCGTCGCCCACAGCAGCGGCTGCTTGTAGAGCCTCGTCGATGTCCTTCTGCGTGATGCTGGTGAACAGCGGCTTGCCGGTTGCGTCAGTGGTCCGGGCGGCAGCGTTGGCCCACGTTCCCGCGTAGCAGTCGGCCTGCAACTCCATCGCGACCGAGTAGCGGTTGGCGTTAGCAGGATCACGTTGTTGCGCCCGGCGCACTTCAGCCTCAGTGCCCAAGAGCGTCTGCACGTGATGGCCGTATTCGTGGGACAGGACATACGCCTGCGCGAACTGACCGGGCGCCCCGAACCGCCGGGACAGCTCGTCGTAGAAGGACAGATCGATGTAGACGTGGTTGTCGCCGGGGCAGTAGAAGGGGCCCATGCCTGCGCTGGCATTGCCGCAGGCCGTGCTCACGCCACCGGCGAAGAGGCGGGTCGTCGCCTTCTGATACGGCTTGCCGAAGTACTGGGGGAGGGCCTGCTGCCAGTACGCCTGGATCGAGTTGATGTAGAGCAGGTTGCGGCAGTCGGTGCGCTGGAATCGTTCGGGGTTCGCAGCCGAGCAGGCCTTTTGGAGATCGGTGTTGTCGGCTGGAGCGTCCTGCACCTGGCCGCCGCCGAGCTCGCCCAGCCCGCCGAGGCCACCGAGATTGCCGAGCTGGCCGCCGCCGCCCAGGCAGAGGAAGCCGCCGATGCAGATGATCGCGATGATGATGATGGCGCACCCGAGCTTGGGGTTCTTCTTGAACATCGGCAGCAACGCGGTCAGGCAGCCGGCGCCCGCCCCGATGCCACCGCCACCGAGGCCGCCCCCGCCCCCGCCCGAGCCGAGCCCGGGGAAGCCACCGCCGGGCGCGCCTGAGCCGCCGCTACGGCCACCGCGCATGTCCTCGACTTGTGACGGATCGAGGTCGGCATTCTCGTTGATGCTCACGTCGATCACTTTAGGCGGATTTAGACCGTTTTTGAGCTGTTTCGTGAACCAGTAAGCTTGCCAGGTTTGCTGTCGGAGTTGGGGGAAAAATGATCACGGCCACCGGGCTTGAGTTGCGCGCTGGCGCCCGCATTTTGTTGGGCGACACAGCGCTGCGCGTGCAGCCGGGGGACCGGATCGGTCTGGTCGGCCGAAACGGGGCGGGCAAGACCACCACGCTCAAGGTGCTCGCGGGCGAGGGCACGCCCTACGCGGGGCAGATCGACCGGCGTGGGCCGGTGGGCTACCTGCCGCAGGATCCGCGCACCGGCGACCTCGAGGTCACCGCGGCCGACCGGGTGCTCTCCGCGAGAGGGCTCGACCGCCTGCTGGCGCAGATGAAAGAACTCGAGCCGAAGCTCGGCGAGGACGACCACCTGCTGCGAAAATACGGCCAGCTTGAAGACCAGTTCGCGGCGCTCGGGGGATATGGCGCCGAGGCCGAAGCGGCGCGCATCTGTTCGAATCTCGGCCTGCCCGATCGGGTGCTGGCACAGACGATCGGCACTCTCTCCGGTGGTCAGCGCCGCCGCATCGAGCTCGCTCGCATTCTCTTTCGTGACGCGGGGGAGACCGGCGGGGGCATCCTCCTGCTCGACGAGCCCACCAAC
>DPJL01000455.1 GCA_003543035.1 Micromonosporaceae bacterium
AAGAAGAAGATAGAAAAGAAAAAAAATAAAGAAAAAAAAAAAAAAAAAAAAAAAAAAAAAAAAAAAAAAAGGCCGCGGGGGGGGGAGCCGATGCGGGCCGCGTCACCGATCAACGTGGAATTCAGCGGCTTCCGGATTCCGCGCGAGCAGATGGGATCCGAGGCGGTAGAGGTGCTCGCCGCGCTGATAGAGGGCAGTCCCACTGATATTCAGCGACTTCTCCACTGCGAGTTGGTCGTGGGCGAAACCCTTACCGAGAGGAAGTGAGATGCAGGCCGAGATCCTGGTCGTCGGGGGAGGCCTCGGAGGCGTGGCCGCCGCGCTCGCCGCTTTGCGCGCGGGCAGTCAGGTCGTGCTCACCGAGGAATTCGACTGGCTCGGCGGACAGCTCACCAGTCAGGCAGTCCCACCGGACGAGCACAGCTGGGTGGAGCAGTTCGGGGTCACCGCGAGCTATCGCGCGCTGCGTGAGGGGATTCGCGAGTACTACCGCGCGCACTATCCGTTGACCGGGGCAGCGCGGGCGTGGCGTGAGTTGAACCCGGGCGGGGGACATGTGAGCCGCCTTTGCCACGAACCCAGGGTCGCTGTCGCCGTTATCGAGGCGATGCTTGCGCCCTACCGGAGTTCGGGCCGGCTAAGGGTTCTCCAGCCGTGCCGCCCCGTCGCCGCGGAGACCGAAGGCGACCGGGTAACCTCGGTGACCTTCTCCAACGGCGTCGCGGTGACCGCGCCGTACATTTTGGACGCCACCGAAACAGGGGAACTATTGCCGCTCACCGGAACCGAATACGTCACCGGATTCGAGTCGCAGCACGACACCGGGGAGCCGAGCGCGCCGGACGACGCCCAACCGATGAACATGCAAGCGGTCTCGGTCTGCTTCGCCATCGATCACGTGGACGGCGACCACACCATCGAAAAGCCTGCCGGATATGAGTTCTGGCGCGACTATCAACCGCCGTTCTGGGGCGACAAGTTGCTCTCCTTGCGCTCGCCGAACCCGCGAACGCTGGGGATCAGCGAGCGCAGCTTCACCCCGAACCCGGATGACGATCCGTTGGCGGTCGTGGCGGATCAGCGGCTGAGCGCGGGCGACCGCAATCTCTGGACCTTCCGTCGCATCGCGGCGCGGAAGCTATTTGCCGAGGGCGCCTACGAAAGCGACATCTGCCTCGTGAACTGGCCGATGATCGATTACTTCGAGGCTCCGGTGATCGACGTGCCCGACGCTTTGTTCCACTTGGAACGCGCCCGTGACTTGAGCCGTTCGGTCCTCTACTGGCTGCAAACCGAGGCCGGCTTCCCGGGTCTACGCCTGCGCGGCGATGTGACCGGCAGCGCGGACGGGCTCGCCCAGGCGCCATATATCCGGGAATCCAGGCGCATCAAAGCCGAGTACACGGTCGTCGAACAGGACCTCTCCCTTGCCGTGCGTGGGGACAAGGGCGCGGTGTCCTATCCGGACTCGATCGGCGTCGGCATGTACCGAATCGACCTGCACCCCTCCACCGGCGGCGACAACTACATCGACGTCGGCTCCTGCCCATTCGAGATCCCGCTGGGCGCCCTCATTCCACAAAGGATGGACAACCTCCTCCCGGCTGGAAAGAACATCGGCACAACGCACATCACCAACGGTTCCTACCGCCTGCACCCGGTCGAGTGGAACGTAGGTGAAGTCGCGGGGGCGCTCGCCGCCCATTGCCTGGCAAGCAACACAACCCCACGAGCTGTCCGCAACAATCCGCGGCTGCTCGAAGAATTCCAAGCACATCTGATCCGGGACGGCGTCGAACTGCGCTGGCCCGACGTTTCCGGCTACTAAGTTGGAGTCACTGATGAAGTTACGCGCCCTCACCCTTGTCGCTCTGTTAGCCGTGGCCGCCTGCGGTACCACCGAAACGAAGGACAGCGGACCCGTCTCACTGCGGATGACCGTTTGGACCTCAAACGAGGCACACCTCAATCTCTTCAACGAGATCGCGGCCGCCTACAAGACGGACCACCCGAACGTCACCGAAATCAAGTTCGACCCGATCCCGTTCGAGAGTTACACGACCACGCTCACCACCCAGATCGCCGGCGGCAACGGGCCGGATCTGGCCTGGGTGCTGGAAAGCTCGGCACCCGACTTCGTATCCTCGGGCGCCTTGGTGCCGCTGGACGGATATGACACCGCGGATCTGGTTCCCTCGGCGACCAAGCTGTGGCAGAAGGACGGAAAGCTTTTCGCGTACCCGTTTTCCACCTCACCCTTCGGTGTGTTCGTCAACACCGATCTACTCAAGGCGGCCGGGCAACCCGCCCCCAGCGAGCTGATCGCGCAAGGCAAGTGGACCTGGGACACGGTCATCGCTGCCGCGTCGGCGGTGAATGCCAAGACCGGCAAGGCGGGTCTGGTGGTGCGCGACTTTGACTACAAGAGCTGGGACAACCTTTCCACGGTGTGGACCGGCTGGGGTGCGCAGGCGTGGAGCGCCGACGGCAAGACGTGTGGCTTCAACCAGCAGCCCATGATCGACGCAATGACCTTCCTGCACAAAGCAATCTTCACCGACAAGGCCTTGCCCGGCCCGGGCACGACCGCCGACTTCTTTGCCGGTGAAGCGGGAATGACGATCACTCAGATATCCCGAGCGTCCTTGCTCAAGGATGGCAAGTTCGGCTGGGACCTCGTCCCGCTTCCCGCCGGCCCCAAGGGAAAGTACGCCGTCATCGGGCAAGCCGGGCTCGGCGCGTTGAAGAAGGGCAAGAATTCCGCGGCTGCCGCCGACTTCCTCGCCTACTTCACCAACGCGGCCAACTCCGAGAAACTCGCGGCCTACTTCCCGCCACCCCGCAAGTCTCAGCTCACTGCGGCGACCTTGGCCAAGACCAACCCGTTGCTGAAGCCGGAACAGTTGCAACAGGTCGTTATCGAAGGCATCTCCACCGGCGTGGTCAAGCCCAGCCATAGCGGCCAAGCTGAAATCAGTCAGGCCACCCGGGCCGCTCTCGATCCGCTGTGGAAGGCTGACGCCAACGTGAAGACCGTTCTGGACGGCGTGTGCGCGAGCATCAACCCCTTACTGGCCAAATGAAAGCACGCACGCGGGATCAGCTCGCCGGCTACCTGTTCATCGCCCCGCAACTCATCGGCTCGATCGTGTTTGTCTTCGTGCCGCTGGGATTGGTCGTCTGGTACAGCCTGCACGAATGGAACGTGCTGGCCGACACCTTCGACTTCGTGGGAAGCGAGAACTACCAACAGCTGGCGAGCGATCCCAAACTCGGCGGAGTGCTCGCCGCGACCGGGTTGTTCTCCGTGGGCCTGGTGACACTCAACCTGACCCTTGCCCTCCTACTGGCCGTGCTGCTCAACCAACGCCTGCGGGGCACCATCTTCTTCCGCACCGTGTTCTTCTCACCGGTCGTAGTGAGTCTGGTGGCGTGGACGATCGTGTGGGGATTCCTGTTGCAGGACAACGGCGGTATCAACGGCCTGCTCGACTCGTTGGGCGTGGACGGGCCGAACTGGTTGCGGGGCGACACCACGGCGATGGTTTCGGTTGTCGTCGTCCAGGTCGTGAAGAACGTGGGCCTGAATATGGTGTTGTTCCTGGCGGCTTTGCAAGGGGTACCAGCAAATCTTTATGAAGCAGCAAGGGTCGACGGAGCCGGCAGATGGCGGCAGTTCAGCACCATCACCGTACCGCTGATCAGCCCCACGATCCTGCTCACCTCCATCATCACGGTGGTCGGTTCGTTGCAGGTGTTCGCGCAGATCGCGGTGCTGACCCAGGGTGGGCCGGGCACCTCCACCACGGTTCTCGTTTACTACCTTTACCAGCAGGCCTTCCAGTTCCACCATTTCGGTTACGGCGCAACGCTTTCGGTGCTGCTCTTCGCCATCGTGCTCGTGCTCACCGTGGTGCAGTGGCAGATGCGCAAGAAGTGGGTGTTCCATGAGTCTTAGAGCGAAGACGGCCGTCTACGGCCTGCTGTGCCTGCTGGCGATCCCGTTCATCTTCCCGACCTGGTGGATGGTCACCTCTTCGGTGAAGCCGGTCAGCGACATCTTCTCGTTCCCGCCATCATTGATTCCGACTTCGGTGACCTTTGACGCTTACCGCGATGTCTTTGTATTACAACCGTTTGCCCGGCAGTACTTCAACAGCATGTACATCGCGGCGGCAGTCACCATCGGCACGCTCGCGGTCTCAGCGCTGGCCGGCTATTCCTTCGCGCGCATCAAGTTTCCCGGCGCAAACGCGATCTTCCTGGTGATCCTGACCGGCTTGCTCATCCCGAGTGAAGTGACGATTGTGCCGCTGTTCCAGATGTTCCACGGCTGGGGGATGATTGACACCCATTGGCCCCTTATCTTGGTACCAATCCTAGGCGCCCCAAGCGTTCTAGCCACCTTCATCATGCGCCAGTTCTTCCTCGCGCTGCCCGGTGAGCTGGAGGAGGCGGCCCGCATGGACGGCCTCGGTAGGTTCGCCATCTTCTGGCGGATCGCCCTCCCATTGGCCCGGCCCGCCTTGGGCGCGGTCGCCATCTTCACGTTCCTACACAGTTGGAACCTCTATCTGGAACCCATCGTGTTCCTATCCACCTCAGAGATGTTCACACTTCCGCAAGCGCTGACCCAGTTTGTGGACGCGTATGGGGGTCCGATGTGGAACATCCAGCTGTCCGCAGCGTCGTTGACCGCCATCCCGGTCCTGATCGTCTTCGTGATAGCGCAGCGGCAGTTCATCGAGGGTCTCGCGCACACCGGGCTCAAGGGATGACGGACTTCGACGACTTCTGGGCCGGCACCTTGGCCGCGCCCAAGAAGCTCGACGCGACCTTCGCACCCGCGTGGATGAAGGCCATAGAGGTCTTCGACGTCACCTTCAACGGATTCGACGGTGAACCTGTCCAGGCGTGGCTCGCATTGCCAAGGGGGACAACGGCTCCACTGCCCTGCGTGGTGGAGTTCCCCGGGTACAGCAAAGGGCGCGGGCTGGCACACGAGAGCCTGCTCTACGCCGCCGCGGGATACGCACACCTGATGATGGATGTACGGGACCAGAGCGGGCGCAAAGCAGGGTTCATGACGCTCGGCATGCTGGATCCCGAGACTTACTACTACCGTCGCGTCATCGCGGATGCAGTGCGAGCGGTCGAGGCCGCTCGAAGCCATCCGCTCGTGGACTCATCGCGGGTTGCGGTGGCAGGGGAGAGCCAGGGCGGCGGGCTGGCGTTGGCCGTGGCGGCGCTCGTCCCGGACGTCATCGCGGTCGCCGCGGACGTGCCGTTCCTATGTGACTTCCGAAGGGGCGCCGAGCTTGCCACGGCCGGGCCCTATCCGGAGATCGCTCAGTACCTTGCCCTGCACCGAGACCACTTGGACCGGGTCTTCGAGACGCTGAACTATTTCGATGCGGTCAACTTCGCCGAACGCGCCCAATGTCCCGCGCTCTTCAGCGTTGCCCTGATGGACCTCAGCTGTCCGCCGGCCACTGTGTATTCGGCCTTCCACGCCTACGCCGGCCCACGCCGGATCGAGGTGTATCCCTTCAACGGGCATGAGGGCGGGGAGGCATTCCACGCCGGGGTGCGGCTTCGGTTCCTGGCTGACGCATTCGGGGAATAGCCTCAATGTCATGACCGAGGAGACCACGCTGCGCCGATATGAGCGCGCCCAGCTGTTCTTCGAAGCGAAGGACTACATCGTCGCGGCCGAGTTGCTTGAGTCGGTGATCGCCGACGTGCCAAACGACTTGGCTCCACGCGAGCTGCTCGCCCGCTCCTATTACCACTCGGCTCAGCTCAAGCGAGCCGAGACGCAGTTGCGCTGGATCGTGGAACACCATCCGGCCGAGGCCTACGCCCATCTCATGCTGGGCCGGACTCTGCAACGGCAGAGCCGCCATGAGGAGGCTCAGTCCTGGCTGCGGATCGCCGACGCCCTCGGAGCCGACACCTCTTCCGCCGGCTGAGCCGGAGCGCAACTCCACAGGAGTTGCTGCTAAGAAGGCGGCCGTAACCGCAACTCCTGTGGAGTTGCGACGGAGGTGGGTCAAGCCCGGGTGGACCACCAGGCTTCGACTTGAGCGGCCAAGGTCGGCTCGGGCCGGTCGGTGAGCGACCCGAGCCAGTGGCCGAGCAACTCGGAGACGCGCGACATGTCCTGCGGCTGCACGCTCTCGTGGGCCGCGAAGTAGGCAAGCAGTTGCTGCGCATGGGGGTCCGCGGCGTCGCAACCCGGGCAGAGCGCCACGTTTCTCTTGCCGCCGATGCTGGCCGTCAGACATAGGCGGCCGGCACAGCGCGGGCACCGGGTGTCGCTGGCGACGCGAACCTCCACAGCAGTCACGCGGTGATCTTAAGGCACCTCGAGGTAGTCCACGTTCGGCCCGCCGTTGGAAGTTGTCGCGGTGGCGCGGATGGTGTTGGTGCCGGCGGTGAGGTTCACCGTCACAGTCTTGGTCTGCCACGTGCTCCACGCGCCTGTGCCGACGAAAGCGACGCCAGAAGCCGCCACTGTGCCGTTGACCGAGATGTTCATCGGCCTGTTCGTGGTGGTGCCGTTGGCAAAGCGGATTTGCAGCGTGACACTGCCTGCCGTGGCTGCGTTGACCGTCCACTGCACGTAGCTACCGCTGACGTTGTTGTAGTTGACGAACCCGGTGCCGCTGAACCCGGCATGGTTCGACTCCACCAAACCCTGGTTGATTGTCGCGTTCTCCGCCTCGTGCCGGTTGCCGGGCGACGGGTTCGCCCAGGGCACCTGAGACGAGCGGTAGAAGTCGATGCCCATCACCGTCCACCGTGGACCCTGCGAGCCGAGCCGCTGCCGGAAGGCGGTCCAGTTGTGCGTGGACCACGGCGACCAGCCGAGCTCGGCGATAGCGGGCAGGCGGGGGAAGGCCATGAACTCGATGTGGTCCATCGTCACGATGGTCTCCGTCCACAATGGAGCTTCCACGCCGACCACGGCCGAAGCCGGGACGCCGCTTAGATAGGCGCCGGGATTCCAATCGTAGGCCCGGTCAACCTCGATGTATCCGGCCCAGTCGAGGCCGAGTGGGGTGGACGAGTTGTATTTCATGTCAAGGTAGGCGCGGTTGGCGGGGGAGAGGAGCACCTTCGCACCGCGGCTGACCGCGTTGGTAACCGCTGAATCCGAGGTGGTCGTGCCCCAGTACTGCATGATGCGGTTTGGCGAGTGTTGTACCGGAGCGATCTGATGCCATCCGACAACCGTCTTGCCCAGCGCGGGAACCATTGGCTGCACCCGGTTCATGAAGGTGGCGTATTGGGTGTCGGTAAGGGTGTCCGCCTCGTCCCCGCCGATATGCAGATAGGACCCGGGTGTCAGGGCCGCGAGCTCGGTCAGCACGTTCTGTACGAAGGTGTAGACGACCTCTCTGGACGTGCACAAGGCACTGAAGCCCACGCCGGTGCCGGTGTAGAGCGGCGGCGCCTGCCCGTTGCAGTTCAGCTCGGCGTAGGAGGCCAATGCCGCGTTGGTGTGCCCGGGCATGTCGATCTCCGGGACGATTGTGATGTGCCGCGCTGCCGCGTAGGCCACGATGTCCTGGAACTGCGCCTTGGTGTAGTAGCCGCCGGGACCTCCGCCTACCTGGGTGCTCCCGCCGTACGTCGCGAGCCTCGGCCAGCCGTCGATGACGATGCGCCAGCCCTGATCGTCGGAGAGGTGCAGGTGCAACCGGTTGATTTTGTAGAGCACGATCTGGTCGATGTACCGCTTAACCGTTGCCACGGAATGGAAGTGCCGCGAGACATCGAGCATCGTGCCGCGATAGCCGAACCGCGGATAGTCGACGATCCGGCCACCCGGGACCGTCCACGGTCCACTTCGGACAGTGCTGCTCTCGACCTCGGCGGGCAGCAACTGGCGCAACGTCTGCACCCCATTGAACAGCCCGTTCGCGGCCTGTGCGCGGATGACCACTGTCGACGCGGTCACGTCGAGTTGGTACCCCTCGCTGCCAACGCTTGGGTCGGCGCCACTGAGTAGCAGTGAGATCCCGCTCGAGGGAGCACCCGATGGAGCGCTGACCGGCAACGCGAAGCCCGTGGCGGGCCGAAGGCGTTCGGCGAGATAGTTTCCAACCGCGGTGGAGTCGGTGAATATCCCGGCATTCGATGGCAGCGTATAGGTGACCCCTGATGCGGGCTGCACCGTGACCGGGATCGGGACGACGTTCTGCATCGAGGCGACGGCCGCGCTCGAGGGGGATGCGGGGACGAGGCTTGCGGTGACGACGAGGAGCATGGCGGCGAGCGGCTTGAGGCTCATGGGGGTGCCTCCCGGTACTTTGAAGTCAGCTAACAGTAAGACTGGCTTACAGATCGAGAGACGTCAAGATACCGTTATGCGGTGATCAGTCTGGGTTTATCCTGAGAAGTGACCAGGAAACCTCACTGGGAGGTGAACTGATGACCAGTAGTTACGGCGGAACCGCGCATGTGAGCCGAGTAGGCACAAGGCACTGGGTAAGCATGGCAGCAGCCGTCATTGGTGCGGTGTTCCTGCTGGTGGGAGTGCTGGGCTTCATTCCCGGTATCACCACCGACTACGACACGATGAAGTTCGCCGGTCACGAATCGCAGGCCAAACTGCTTGGCGTCTTCCAGGTATCGATCCTGCACAATGTCGTGCACCTGCTCTTCGGTCTGGCCGGTCTGGCCATGTCCCGTGTCGCATCCCAGGCTCGCGCCTTCCTGATCGGCGGTGGCCTGATCTACGCGGTGCTATGGCTCTACGGCCTGCTCATCGATCACGACAGCAGCGCCAACTTCGTGCCGGTCAACACGGCCGACAACTGGCTGCACCTCGGCCTGGCGGCAGGCATGATCGTCCTTGGCCTGCTGGCACCGTCGGGCTCCAGCGCTAGATCGATGCGATAGCAAGCTGGTCGGGAAGCGGCCACGGCCACTTCTCGGCCGCATGCGGAAAGCGGCGCAGATATTCGCTATCCAGCTCGGCTAGACGCAGATTGACGCTCTCGAGCTCGCGCGGCACGCCGCGCTGTTCAACGACCGGTTGAAGCTGATGGGTCGTGGCGAGTTCACGCCGCAGAGCGTCGTCATCCAGCTCTGCCGCGGGAGTAGCGGTGAGCGGCTGCGTCGAGATTGTCATGGTGAATTGTTCCTTCGAGCCAGTATGGAGATGTAGATCAGCACGGGGCACGAGAGCTGATGTACCCAGGGCCGCGGAGACTATGCATCGAAGTTGGAGACAGTATTTCGACAGCAGAAGTGCCCGCCTGGACCTGCCGATCTAGCCCATCGTGTTGGCATAATCACCGGCCAGCTCCTCAGCTCTCTCCCACATCGACGTCTGGAGCTTCTTGCCTTCTAGCTGCGCTTTCACCACTTCGAGGCCGGCGTGCCAAGCCGCCGCGACCTCGGCCACAGCTGTCCGGTCAGCGATGATGTTGGTGAAGATCAGCACGGTGCCGCCCTTGCCGTCATCTCGCAGCTCCCACCGCAGGACCTCGTCATTCCAGGTGAATTCGAGGACTTCAGGCCGTTTCACCTGAGTGATTTGACCGGCCCCCGTCTGATCCTGCGGAACGTTGAACCGCTGGATCTGGGCGGGAGTCGGTTTGAAGCGCAGTTGCGCGCCAGGTTTCAGCTCGAAGTTGACCACCGCGGGGAACCAGCAGCTCAACGGCTCAGGTGCGGTGATCACATGCCAGACCAGGTCGCGGCTTTGGGCCAGCGGCAGCTCGAAGCGCAGGGCGAAGCGCCCGTCATCTTCCGCCTTCAGCGTTCCCAACATGACCTGATTGTCTCAAGGAAGGATGACAAGTTTGCCTGTTGTCCGGCCTGTCTCGCCGACTTCGTGGGCCTGTGCGGCCTGCTCAAGCGGGAACGTCTGCTGCACATGGACCCGCAGCTGGCCGGAATCGACGAGCATGGTGAGCGCCTCGAGCCCCGCGTGGTCCGGCTCGGCGAGGAAGTCGAGCACCCGAACGCCCCGCGCAGGGCCCTCGGTGAACACGGCAGCATCGGTGTCGCCGGTCATCGCCACCAGCAGGCCGCCGGGCCGCAATGTGGGAAGCAGGCCTAAGGCTTCACTGCCGATGAGCCCGATCACGAGATCCACATCTTTGACGGTCGCCGCGACATCGGTCTCGCTGTAGTCGATGATCTCGTCGGCACCGAGCGCGGAAACGAACTCATGCTTGGGCTTTCTCGCGGTGGCGATGACATACGCGCCCATGGCTTTGGCGATCTGGACCGCCAGATGCCCGACTCCGCCCGCGGCCGCCGGGATGAGCACGCGCTGTCCGGGTTGGACATCCGCTGTGTCGACCAGCACCTGCCACGCGGTGAGCCCGGCCAACGGTAGAGCGCCTGCCTCCACATGCGACAGTCCGGCCGGCTTGTGGGCCAGATGTCTGCTGGGGCAGGTGACATATTCGGCGTAGGCAGCGGCTTGCCGTGGAAACAGCGGCATCCCGTAGACCTCGTCGCCGACGGCGAAGCGAGTCACGCCGCGGCCGATCTGCTCGACGACACCGGAAACGTCCCAGCCGACCGTGAAAGGCGGCTCGCCAAGGACCCCGCCATGCCGGCGGACCTTCCAATCGACCGGGTTCACCCCGGCGGCGTGGACCCGCACCAGCACCTCCGTAGGCCCCGGCTCGGGACGTTCCTTTTCGACGAGTCGCAGCACCTCAGGGTCGCCAAGGGAATCCTGCTGGATCATCCGCACCGGCATCACATTACCCGGGGCACAATGAACACCATGCTCCCGCCGATCGTGCCCGCATTCGACCTCGTGTCGCTGGTGAAGGCGGCTGCCGGTGAGGAAGAACAGCCGTGGGACCTGTCGCGGGTGCTGCTGCACGATGACGGCTGGGAGAATGCGATCCTCGAGACGGCCGACGGCTGGATGTTGCGGTTTCCACGGGACGAGACGCTGGACTTCAGGCGGGAAATGCGGCTGCTGAAAATGTTGCGGCACCGGCTACTGGTACCCATCCCAGACGTGGAGTGGATGGGAACGAGGACCCGTTTCGCCGCCTACCGCAAACTGACCGGTGCTGCCTTCGATCGCGCTCGATATGCCGTAGCCACCGAGGCGCAACGAGAAGCGCTCGCCAGCTCGCTCGCCCGTTTCCTCGCCGCCATGCACGACAGCCTGACCGTCGCGGAGGAGGCCGCTCTTAACGTGCCAGTGCTAAGCCATGAGGAGACGCTGGAGTTGGTCGTCAAGGACATGAGCTGGCTGCCGGCTTCGCATCGGAAGCATGCCGAGCACTTGATCGGCCAGTTCGCCACGATATGGATCGGCGGTAACGTGCCCGGCCCGGATGTGTTGCTGCATAACGACTTTCACACCGGAAACATGGTCTTCGCCACACCGGTGGGCGAGCTGACCGGAGTCTGGGATTTCACCTGCGTCCAAATTGGAGCACCGAGCTTCGACTTTCGTTACTTCGACGCCGCGCCACGCGATCTGCTCGAACGGATGGCCGGGCACTATCAGATGCTTACGTTGCGCCCGATCGATGTCCGGGCCGCCGTCGTGGCCAATCGCATGGAGGACCTTTTCGATGTGCTGGAGACCCGCCGGATGGACCTCTTCGACGCGGCGACCGCTCGGTGGGCGGCCGCCGACGCCGGGCTCTAGTGCTCTCTAGTGCTCGAGCACCCAGCGCAGCCGCTCTCCGCTGAAGGCCAGGTGCAGCACGATCAGGGCGGCAAGGACAGCGCCCGCCACCTTGGCTCCGGTGAAGAAGAGCCCAGCCGCGCCACCGAAGAGCACCACCATTTCGATCAGCAGCCGGATCGCGCCCTTCACCGGCACGGGTGCTTTGCCGCTGCGGCTGGGATCGCCGGGCACGTTGAAAGTTCCCCACAACACGGCTCCGACCAGTGGCAGGGCGATCGCCAGCAGTAACCGGGGCCATCCCTCGACCAGGTGATATCCGGTCCAGCCCAGCCCGGCCAGGGCAGCCAGCTCGAGCAGGAGTCGGAGGGCAAGGTTCCACCCCGGCATGAGGCCGGATCGCTGCGTCATGCGTTCTATTGTGAGGCTGTGCCCAAACCTGTGATCAACGCGGCCGACCTGGCCGCCAAACTCGCCTCGACGGATCCGCCGCTGGTGCTCGATGTGCGATGGAAGCTCGGTGGCGCCTCCGCGTATCCCGAGTATCTCGCCGCGCACATTCCGGGCGCCGTTTTCGTGGATCTCGAGCAGGATCTGTGCGGCCCGCCCGGCGAAGGAGGCCGCCACCCGCTCCCCGACCTGGCCGAGCTGCAGATCGCTCTGCGAGCGGCGGGGGTAACCGCCAACCGAGAGGTCGTGGTCTATGACTTCGGCGATGGGATGGCGGCGGCGCGCGCCTGGTGGACTTTGCGATGGGCGGGGCATCCGCGGGTGCAGGTGCTCGATGGCGGATTCCCGGCCTGGGCGGCCTCCGGCGAGCCGACGACCGACACGCCCACTGTGGTGGAGCCCGGGGACTTCGAAGTACAACCGGGCGGGATGCCGATGCTGGACGCCGCGAGCGCGGCTTCGCTCGCGCAGTCTTCTGACGGTGTGCTGCTTGACGCCCGGGTGCCGGAACGCTTCCGAGGCGAGACCGAGCCGATCGATGCCGTGGCAGGCCACATACCCGGTGCGCTGAATCTGCCCTACGGCAAGCTCGTCAACGCCGACGGCACCTTGCGCAAGGACCTCGTCTCGGTCCTTCCCGCGGCCATCCATGTCGGCGCCTACTGCGGGTCGGGGATCACCGCCGCGCATACCGTGCTGGCGCTGCATCAGGCGGGACATGAGGAAGCAGCGCTATACGTGGGGTCCTGGAGCCACTGGATCACTGACAAGGACCGTCCAATCGCGACAGGCCCCGCTTCATGAATTCGCTTGTGCTCTGGAGCGACCGGCTCCTTTCCTACAACCTCGGTGACCATCCACTCGATCCGGTGCGGGTGGAGCTGACGATGGCTTTGGCGCGCGATCTCGGCGTACTCAGCCGGCCCGGTGTCAGCGTGCGAGAACCTGCCGCTGCGACTGACGAGGACCTGTTGCGAGTGCACCGGCAGGACTATCTCGACGCGGTGCGGGAAGCCGCGGACGACCCGTTTTTTCGCGGATACGGCCTCAACACCCCGGACAACCCCGTTTTCGATGACATGCATGAGGCTTCGGCACTTGTCGCCGGGGCCACTTTGGCGGCTGCCCGAGCGGTGTGGAGCGGCGAAGTCACCAGAGCGGTGAACATCTCCGGCGGCCTGCACCACGCCATGCCCGCCCGAGCGGCCGGCTTCTGCGTCTACAACGACCCGGCCGTTGCCATCGCCGGTGTGCTTTCCCGTGGCGCCAAGCGGATCGCCTACATCGATATCGATGTGCATCACGGCGATGGGGTGCAGGAGATCTTCGCCGACGATCCGCGCGTGCTCACCATCAGCCTGCACGAGAGCCCGGTGTCGCTCTTTCCGGGCACCGGGTTTCCGTCCGAGGTGGGCGGTCCGGACGCTTTGGGGAGTGCGGTGAATGTGGCGCTTCCGGCTGGTACCAGGGACGCCGGCTGGCTGCGCGCCTTCCACGCTGTGGTGCCGAGTGTGGTACGGGCCTTCCAGCCGGAAATGATTGTCCTGCAAGCGGGAGCGGATTCACACCTGCGTGATCCGCTCGCCAATCTGAGACTCTCCGTTGACGGCCAGCGAGCCGCTGCACTCGCGGTGCGAGAGCTCGCCAATGAGGTGTGCGGCGGGAAGATGGTGGCGACCGGGGGCGGCGGCTATGCGCTGATGTTCGTGGTGCCTCGCACGTGGACTCACCTGCTTGCCACCATGACGGGCGACCCGCTGGACCCGGCGACGTTGACCCCGCCGTCATGGCGAATGCTTGCCAAGGAACGGTTCCCCGGCGAGGATGTGCCGCTGCGGATGACCGACGACGTCGACATCTCATGGACGCCATGGCAACCCGGCGTCGGATCCGATCCGCTCGACCGTGCCATCCTCGCCACCCGGCAGGCCATATTCCCCTACTACGGGCTCGATCCCCAGGACGCGCGAGACTGACATGAGCCGCGAAGCGGATGTCTTGCTCTCCGACGGGACGACTGTCCACCTACGACAGATCGATCCATCGGATGCGGAGGCCGTGGTTGCCATGCACGGCCGGTTCTCCGAGCGCACGCGATACATGCGCTACTTCTCGCCCTATCCGCGGATTCCCGCTCGCGATTTAGAGCGATTCGTCAACGTGGATCACGTGAGCCGCGAGGCGTTGGTGGTCTCGTCGGGCTCGAATCTCGTTGGTGTCGGCCGGTATGAACGGCTCGGCCCCGGTGCGACGGATGCGGAGGTGGCCTTCGTCGTCGAGGACGCCTATCAGGGGCGCGGTGTGGGCTCCGTGCTGCTCGAACACCTGGCTGCGGCCGCCCGTGAGGTTGGCATCGAGCGTTTCGTGGCGGAAGTGTTGCCCGCCAACGCCACCATGCTCCGGGTCTTCACCGACACCGGGTTCGAGGTGACCCGTCGCTACGCCGATGGCGTGGTGCACCTGACCTTCCCGGTCGCCCCGACCCAGGCATCGCTTGCGGTGCAATGGGAGCGGGAGCATCGTACTGAGGCTCGCTCGGTTGCTCGCCTGATGCGGCCGGCCAGTGTCGCGGTGTACGGCGCCAGCTCCTCCGGTCACGGCGTAGGTGCGGCAGTGCTGGCGCACCTACGAGCGGGCGGGTTCCCCGGCCCGATTCATGTCGGGCGCAAACTTACGGAGAAGGTCGACCTGGCGGTGGTTTCCGTTCCGCCAAAGGCGATCGCCGAGGTGATCGAGGACGCTGCTGCCGCCGGAGCACATGGGTTGTTGGTCATCACCGAGCTGAATCCAGCACAGCGGCGAGCCCTCGTCGACGCCGCTCATGCAGCGGGCATGCGAGTTGTCGGCCCTGGCAGCCTCGGCCTCGCGGATCATGCGGCAAAGCTGAACGCCACCCTCGTCCCGAGGTTGCCCGGGCCGGGCCGGGTCGCGCTCTTCTGCCAATCCGGCAGTCTGGGCCTGCACCTGCTGGCCGAGGCGGACCGTCGTGGGCTCGGCATGTCGAGCTTCGTCAGCGTCGGCCGGCGAGCCGACGTCTCGGGCAACGACATGCTGCAGTTCTGGGCCGACGACCCGGAAACCGATGTCATCGCGATGTACCTGGAAACCTTTGGCAACCCGCGGAAGTTCTCCCGTATCGCCCGCACAGTCGGCCGGCTCAAGCCGATCATTGTGCTGGCATCGGAAACCGGAGCGGTCGGTGGCTCCACGTTGGATCTCACCGCGATGGAAGCGCTGCGGGCTCATTCGGGCGTTATCGAGGTGGGTACCGTATCCGAGCTCTTCGACGTCGCCACTGTGCTCGATGGTCAGCCCCTGCCGGCCGGCAACCGGATCGGCGTGGTGAGCAACGCCTTTGCCCTGACCGCACTTGCGGCCGCACGGCTGCGTTCCGCGGGGCTGGTTGTCGGCCGAAGCGGGTCGGTGGGAAACACCGCTTCCCCGTCGGAGTTGGCCGCGGCGGCGCGCACCACGCTGGAAAGCGACGATGCCGACGCTCTCATTGTCATCATCGGGCCGCCCCTACCCACGGGAGCGCTGGCCGTCGCGGAGACGACGATGCTCATGCCGTACATGCAAGCGCTCGCGGAAGTGGCTCGCACGGCGGACAAGCCGGTCGTGGTGACGAGCCTGCCCGGCGAAGCGGGCCCGGTCGGGGTGCCGTCCTACCGTTCGATCGAGGAAGCGGTAAGGGCGTTGTCCCATGCGGTGCGGCGAGCGGCGTGGCTACGCGAGCCGGCCGGACGGTTGCCCGAGCCGATCCGCGCCTCGGTGTCCACATTGGAGGAAGCACTCGAGGCATACGGGGTGCCGGTTACCCCTTCGCATCGGGTGGAGACAGCGGATGAGGCAGTGGCCGCAGCGGAAGAGCTCGGCTATCCGGTGGTGCTCAAGGCAGTGCGCCACCAGAACCGGGTCGACCTGGGTGCCGTGCGGCTGAACCTGGACAGCCCCGAGCTGGTTCGGCGCGTCTATGCCGATCTGCGGCAGGCCTTTGGGGCGACCGTGGTCGTTCAAGCAATGGCACCGCCCGGGGTGGCGTGTGTGATCGAGATCCGTGACGATCCTTCCTTCGGCCCGGTGGTTGGGTTCGGTCTGGGCGGCCCGGTCACCGAGCTGGTGGGGGACAAGGCTTGGTGGGCCGCGCCGCTGACCGATCGCGACGCCCACGCCCTCGTGCGGGCACCTAAGGCCGCGCCGCTACTGGAGGGCGCCGACGTGAGCGCGTTGGAAGAGTTGCTTGTCCGGATTGGACAGTTGGCCGACGAGGTACCGGGCCTGCGCCGCGTGACTCTCAATCCCGTGCTCGCGCATGCCTCGGGCTGGACCGTGTTGCAGGCTTCCGGTCTGCTCGAGGAAGCAGCACCGCGGCCCGACTCCGGCCCCCGCAGCCTCTGAACGGCAATGGCCGCGACCCGTGGGAGTCGCGGCCATTGCCGTTCAAAGCTGGCTCAGGCGGTGGCGAAGAGAGATAACCGCTCGCCGCGGTCACCGTGGCGCAACTTGAGCAGCGTGGTCTTCTCGATCTGCCGGATCCGCTCCCGGGATAGGCCGAATTCCTTGCCGACCTCGTCGAGGGTGCGGGTGCGGCCGTCGTCGAAGCCGAAGCGCAGCCGGATGACCTCCTGCTCCCGCTGGGAAAGGGTGGACAGCACGATCTCGACCTCGTCGCGCAGTTGGCCCTGCGCGAAGGCGTCGTATTGCGGAGCGGTCGCGGCTATGAAGTCGCCGAGCGAGCTCTCGCCATCCTCACCGACCGTCTGATCGAGGCTGACCGGCTCACGGTCATAGGAAATGAGCTCGATGACCTGGTACTCGGGAACATCCATGGCTTTTGCGATATTGGCGATGGAGGGTTCCCGGCCGAGCGTTGCGGCCAGATCGCGGCGTATGCGCACCATCCGGTTCACCTGTTCGACCATGTGCACCGGGATGCGGATGGTGCGGGCCTGGTCGGCCATGGCGCGGGTGATGGCTTTGCGGTTCCACCAGGTGGCGTAGGTGGAGAACTTGTAGCCCTTGG
>DPJL01000432.1 GCA_003543035.1 Micromonosporaceae bacterium
ACAACAACATCGTGTTTGGGATGGTCGATACGGCCGCACAGGCGCAGCAGATTGTCGACGCGCTCAACGCCCATGTTGCTCCCACCAACTCCCAGACGTGGGAGCACCCCGAGGGCCACTGTCACCGCTGCGGCGGACCGAACCTGCCATGGTCCGCGCCAAGTCCACTATGGAACGAGGTCATGCGCGGCGGAGACATCAACGGCGGCGAGTCCTACGACGGCATCATCTGTCCCGTCTGCTTCGCCATCCTCGCCGAAGACGTAGGGATCGCCGACCTGTGGCGCCTCGACGCAAAACAGGTTCACCGCACGTTGCAGACAGTCACACCCTCCGGTCGGGTATGGAACGACCAAACCTGGATGTGGGAGGCAATCGCCGCAGAAGATCCGGAGCCCTGCAAGCGATGCGGCGGGACTGGGGCGGTGCCAGTACTCACATTGGGCGGCAAGCATAGCGGCGAGATCTCAGAGACAGCCTGCCCGCGGTGCTCCCAAGTCGCCCCGTCTGTTGTGGACGGCCAGCCCGACACAAGGCAGGAGACGACGCAATGATCGTTCAGCAGTTCCGCAAGAAGCCCGTCGTCATCGAGGCAATCCGCGTCGCCGACGCACTCAACGCCGCAGCCAACTCGTGGGCCGATCTACCCGAGTGGCTCCGTGCCGACTATGAACGCGGCGCCATCGTCTATGCCTCCGACGCCATCTTCATCAGCACCCTCGAAGGCCAGATGTGCGCCAACCGCGACGACTGGATCATCCGTGGCGTCAAGGGCGAGCTCTACCCGTGCAAACCCGACATCTTCGCCGCCACCTACGAAGCCGTCTCTGGCCAGCCGGGCAACCAGACGGAGGCGCCATGACCCGCTACGCCGAACGCACCGAGGTCAACTCCGACCGCAGCCGCACCGAAATCGAACGCACCCTACGCCGCTACGGAGCCACCGCATTCGCCTACGGCTGGGACGCACTCTGCGCCACCATCATGTTCGAACTCGCCGACCGGCGGATCCGCTTCCGCCTACCCATGCCCGACCGCAACGACCGCGCCTACACCCACACACCCGGCAAAGGACTACGGCGCACCGAAGAAGCCATCGACCGCGAATGGGAACAAGCCCAACGACAACGATGGCGGGCCCTCGCGCTCGTCATCAAGGCCAAGCTAGAAGCGGTCGCCGCCGAAATCACCACCGTCGAGCAGGAATTCCTGGCCCACATCTGCCTACCTGATGGCTCCACGGTCGGCGACTGGGCGAAGCCGCAACTCGCGATCGCCTACGAACGCAACCGGATGCCCGCGCTGATGCCGGGCAACCCGACGGAGGACGAGCGTGGTTGACCTACGCGCCGGCCGCGCCATCCACCACGTCAACCGCCGCCAAAACGCTGCCGGGCAATGGGAAGTCGCACGGCCACTGCGCCACAGCAGCTGGTGGTTCCGCCGCAAACATGAACGCGAATGCCGCAAGGCCCACGGCCACTGCTGGCATCCGGAACGCAACAGCCTCACCTTCTGGTGGTGCTGCCTGTGTTCCGGCGAGACCGAAGGCATGCCCGACCAAAACTGCAAGTACTGCAACGAGAACCACGAGTGCAGTGAGATCGGCAACGCCCTGGGCGGCTACGACTGCATTTGCGGCGAGCCCTGGCTCGACTCGTTCGGCGGCTGCTTCAACGCACCCAAGGAGCAGATTGCGAAGAACAAGGCCGCTTGGGATGCGGGCCAGACGCGGCGTGCCGAGCGGCTCATGGGCATCAAGGCGGTGACCGGCGATGGCCAAGGTCATTAAACAAACCCAGCGCCACAACTGCCACGAAGAGATCAAAGAAGTCGACGTCGATCTCTACCTCGGCAGCATCGTCGAGTGCTCCTGCGGCAAGCGGTTCAAAAAATGCGACGACCAACGCGACGGCCCTTACTGGTCCGAACTCAACGGATACCCGTATGGCTGATATCGACGAGGCCGTCGCCGAATGGCACGACGACCCGACCATCGTCATCCCACTACACGAATACCTAGGCATGACCTGGGACCAGTACACCCGATGGGCCGAAACCGGTGCACTACCGCAAGGCACACCGACCAGATTGGACAGACCGGTGACCACAACCGACGAACAGCTCGCCAAATGGGGGCGTGAAGCCATCCTCGACGCCATCGGCGACCTAGCCCACGACCGCATGGGACTCGCCGAACACCTCGCCGACCTCGATGCATTCGACGGACTCGACGACGAAGCCGAGGCAGTCCTCGTCGACCGTTTCGAGGAGCAGATCCGCAGGCAACGTCAGTTCGTGGCCGGATGGCTCGACGAAGTCATCCGCGAACCCCGCTGCCAAGTGGCCCTCGATGACGGCAGCCGCTGTATTGAAGTCGCCACCGGGAAAGGTCCCGGCGGACTCGTCATGCACGAACACCGATTCCGCAATGGCTGAGCCGCTACAGGTCACCGTGTTCGACCCCGAAACCGGCGAAACCTCAACCGGAGCCATCGAACCCGGCAGCTACATGCTCATCTGCTTGACGCCGTGCTACCTGCACAACACCACCGCACACGCCAACGGCACCACCGTGCTCACTATCAAGGGCCGCGCATCGAACCTCATGGGCATCAAGGAAGTGAGCAGCTAATGCCCCGCGTCAAAATCGACACCCCCGGCGTCACCATCGAACTCGACGCAGGCGAAGTCTCCGTCGCCGAACTCGGCAAACAAGCCATGGAGCTGTACCGCGAGGCCAACGAAGTCGACAGCAAACTCGCCAGCGGACCAGCGTACGGGCTAGCCCAGGAACGGCGCGGCGAAAACCTGCTCGGGTTCGGCACCCGGTGGAGCCAGCCACGGCCCACCCAACACACAACCGACACGAGCCCGATCGAGGCATGGTGACCGAATCGCTGGTACCCCAACAACTGCGCTTCTTCTGCAACCTATGCCCGACCGAGATGCTCGGCGTCCGAGCCGTCGTCGACCACATGGTGCAAGTCCACGATCACATCGCGGCCCGTTGGCCCGATGGTGGGCTCGTGGACGCCACATTCGACGTGCCCGAGCCGATGGCTACCGGCGATGACTAAACCGTTGCAGGCCAACGGGGGACGACCGCCCAACGCGCGGTCCGTCTCTGTGACGGAGGTGATGTCCTATGTCTGAGTTGCGGATCGGTTCGCTTTGCTCAGGCTATTGACGGCGGCCTCGACCTCGGCCTGACCGACGTCGTTGGCGGAGAGGTCGTGTGGCATGCCGAGACCGATCCGGCCGCCAACCGGGTACTCGCCGAGCGCTGGCCCGGTGTGCCCAACCTCGGCGACATCACCACCGTCGACTGGCATGCCGTGCCAGACGTCGACTGGCTCACCGCCGGCTACCCGTGTCAGGGATTCTCTGATGCAGGCAAAAGACTTGGAGTGCAAGATGACCGGTACTTGTGGCCAGAGGTCGCCCGAGCCATTCGCGTGGTTCGACCCCGATTCGTGCTTGTGGAAAACGTGCCGGGCCATGTCCGCCGGGGATTCACCAATGTCCTCAACGGACTTGCCGCGTTCGGGTACTTGGGATCTTGGGTACTTGTACGAGCATCCGATGTCGGTGCGTGCCACCGCCGCGAGCGGCTCTTCGCCTTCGCTGCCGACGCAGCCGCACTCCGCAAAGGGGCAGGCTGGCCAACACTACGGGAAGGGCGTGAGCGCTCAGGGGTTATCGGTGGCGGCACCACGACAGCCGGAATCGCAGGAGCCCACCCTGTTCTGAGGCTGCTCAAAACACCCACAGCGCAGCTGGCGGTCAACGGCGGCAGTCGACACCCGGACGAACGTCGCGCTGGCGGTCACGGTCCGACGCTCGCCGACGAAGTGGAACGTCT
The DNA here is from genome assembly GCA_003543035.1 of Micromonosporaceae bacterium. Lineage (GTDB taxonomy): Bacteria > Actinomycetota > Actinomycetes > Mycobacteriales > Micromonosporaceae > Rhizocola. The sequence goes on from DPJL01000432.1 coordinate 3,866, forward strand.
TATCGTCGAAGACCCTGACGGGCCATACGCGCCAGCGCTCGCACATTGGGCGGCGGTCGTCGGCAGATCCGCGCCGTCACCGGTTGACCGCATCCACGGCGCGCCACCCGCGCTCGCACCTCGCTTTGAGGAATGGATGATGGGGCTATCCGACGGCTACGTCACCGCGGTCCCCGGCATCGGCCGAAGCGACGCCTATCGCTTGCTGGGCAACGGCGTTGTGCCGCAACAGGCCGCCCATGCGATCCGCCTGCTGCTTGCCCGCCATACTTCGGCGGCGGCCTGCGTTATGGCTGCCGCACAGCCATGAGTTACCTCGTGCACGAACGCGGACGATACGAGCCACCCGCATGCCCTGGCTGCCTTCGCCGCCATTGCGTGGACTGGGTGGATGTCAGCACGTGGGGTGACGTGGCGGCCGGACGTCCAAGGTTCCTACCCGGCCGGAGCTACTGCCGCACCAGCGGATGTGCCCACAACGACCTGGAGCAAGGGCGATGACGACTGGATGCGCCACCATCGTCCGCGCCGACGCCCGCGCTCTGCCGTTGCGCGACAACAGCGTCGATCTCGCGGTGACCTCGCCGCCCTTCTACGCGTTACGGTCCTATCAGGACTGCGGCGAGCACTATGCGGGCCAGGTCGGCTCCGAGTCCACACAGACGGAATACGTCGACGCCCTGATCGAATGCACCCGCGAATGGATGCGCGTACTCAAACCGGCGGGCTCGATATGGGTTAACCTCGGCGACAAGTACGCCACGACGGCACCGGGCAAGCTCGGAGCAAGTGGCAGCAAGACCGCCTACGCCCGCAGTGGATACCGCGACACAACGGGAGCGGCGCCGACGAAATCACTGATCGGTCTGCCCTGGCGTTACGCCTTACGCTGCATCGACGAGCTCGGCTTGATCCTGCGTGCTGAGGTGATCTGGGCCAAGCCGAACGGCCTGCCCGAGTCTGTCACCGACCGGGTTCGCCGATCGCACGAGCAGTGGTTCCACTTCACCAAGCAGCCGCGCTACTTCTCCGCAGTCGACGAGATCCGCGAGGAGCACAGCCCGGTAAGCGTGGCACGTTCCGGGCGCAACCGCTTTGCCGTTGACCGCTCGCAGGAAGGCGTTGGCTCACCGAACACGCTCAACCCCGAGCAGGCATGTAACCCGCTGGGCAAGCTTCCGGGCTCGGTGTGGGAGATCCCGACCCAGCCGCTGACTGTGCCCGCGCATTTGGGCGTGGACCACTTCGCGGCGTTTCCGCTGGAACTTCCGCGCCGCATCATCCTCGGCTGGTCACCCTCGGGGATCTGCACCGTGTGTGGCGAAGGGCGCCGACCGATATGCGACGCGACACCCGAGTGGAAAGCGTTTCGGCAACAGCAGGGTATGGGAAATTGGGCGGACCCGTCCAAGAGCTCGACGCAGGGCAACCGGGACACCTATTCGCATGGACTCTCCGGCGCGCAGATCGCAGCGTTTGGACCCAAGAAGGCCATCACTGGATATGCCTGCGCCTGCCCTGAGCCGACCGCACCCACTAGCCCGAGTGTCGTGCTCGATCCGTTTGGCGGCACAGGTACCACCGCGCTGGCTGCGAAAGCGTTGGGTCGGCACGGTGTCAGTGTTGACATGTCGGCGGATTACTGCCGCATCGCGGCATGGCGCACCAACGACCCCGGCGAACTCGCCAAAGCGCTCGGCGTAGCCAAGCCGCCCGCCGAAGTGGACGGACAAACCGACTTGCTCGACGCATTGGGACACTGGTAAACGGCGCGCGGCCGGTTCCTGCAAAGAACCGACCACGCTAACTTACAAATGTGAGATCTACTCCTAGCCCAGCGTAATCGGACAGGAGCGACCGTGTCACGTATGTCAACCGCAACCCTATGCTCGCGCCCCGACTGCGCGCTGCCGCGCAAACATCGCGACGGCTGCGACAACAACGACAACCACCACGACGGCACGGACGCATGCCGCGGCTGCCTACCCGCACAAGCGGCCCACGGGATCAGACTGTGCACCCTGCACAGCGACCAGTTGCGTGAGGACGCCCTGACCGCAGGCCAGCTCCACACCGAACTGGAGCAGCAACTGCGCCGCCAAGGCGGCCGCGAGCACACTTCCGGCTCGCGGGAACGGTCGACCATGCCCGACCCGGCCGTGATGGAGGCCCGCTACCACATTGCCGACGTGTTGACCGGGATGGTCGACCTGATGGTGTACGTGCGCGGGTTCAGCCCACCCACGTTGCGCGGCCACTGGCGCCACACACACGAACCCGCATCCGAGCACGTCCGGGCGCGGCTTGCGGCCGAGGGTGTCGGCGGGCGGGCCGAAGTCGGCACCACCAAACGCACCGCCACCCACGTCGAAGTGATGGCCGCCTACGTCGCCAAACACGCAGACTGGTTCGCCGCCCACACCGACGCCGGGAAGCACTCGAAAGCCTTGCACGACGCCACCCGCGGCAAAGTGTGGGCACTGGCCTACCCGTCACGGTCCCGCGACTACCAAGAGATCGGCACCTGCCCCCTCGTGGTGACCGTCTACGCCGAGGACGGCTCACTGTCGGAGGAGACGTGCGGTGGCCGGGTCTTCTGGTATGTCGAACAATCATCCCTGGCCTACTGCAACGCATGCGATCAAGCCGAAACCATCGAATGGTGGCGGCTGCAAATCATGGGCGTCCCCGACGCCGTCATCGACACCGTCGCCGCCGCCGCATGGCTGTCCGACCGGTTCCGCCGGCCCGTCCTGCCGTCGCAGATCGCCAACTGGGCCAGCCGAGGAAAGCTCCCACGCCTGTCCGATCAGGACGGTAAACCACAACGCGACCCGCGTGGTCGGCAGTTGTACCGCCTTGACGAGCTGGAGGCCTGCGCGGTGAAAATGTTCGGCAACCCACCCCTACTGCACAACCAGCACAGGAAGCCGGTCGCCGCATGAAGGTCAAGGACACCAGCGGGCCGTGCGCCTGCACGTGGCACTCGTGGTACGAGTGTTGGGACGGCTGGAACATGGTGACCGTCTCGGAGATCGCCGAGAAAGACCGGCGCTGCCCCCAGCACGGCAAGCCACGATGGCAGGATGGCGGCATGAGCGAGCTTGCCGAGGCCAGATTCCAAGCGATGCGCGCATATCGTGGGCTGCTCGGCCCGCAGATGGAGCGGTTCGACGAAGCCATCAAGGCGGCCACAACCGTCGAGGAGATCGAGCGACTCGTCAACCGGCACCTAGATCCGTTCAGGCTGACCAAAGCGCTCAATGCCTACGACCGCGACTACGACCGCCTAACGAGCCCGCCCGAGTACAAAGACTGGCGAGTGGAGCGATGAAGGCATGAATGGCAACGACATTGTGGCCAACCTACGCGCGGCGATCGAACGCGAACTGGTGCGCGAGGACTGGCCGCACCGACCGACATGCCCACGGTGCACACCCCCACATCCAGGATTGTGGGGGGTTCCCTTCGGCGGGCTCGTCTGCAGGTGCGATGCGGCCGACACGTGGATGCGGATGCTGGAAGCGCACCTAAAGATCGTGGAGCTACACCCGGCGCACGACGACGGTGAAGGCGACCTGCTGTGCCAGAAATGCCGCTACGAGGATCACGAACTATACGCCGAGCGATGCTACCCGTGCCCCACCCTGCTCGCGCTCGCCGAGGCGCACGGGATTGCGGTCGCAGGCCCCGGTGACGATGCGGGCAGGCCACCCTCCATCGATCGCTAGCGTGACCACCACTTGCCATCGACCAGCGTCAGGTATCCGTGGTCGAACTCCCAGTGGCATCGCTTGTCGAGCGCGACCAGGTTCGTGCGTACGTTGACCTCGTAGATGGTGGCTGACGAATCGAAGTCCGAGATCGGTTTGATATGGCAGATGTCCACATGCAGCGAGTACCCGC
>DPJL01000478.1 GCA_003543035.1 Micromonosporaceae bacterium
TCACACCGATGTTGGTGCAGTGACCGGCCGTGATGAACGAGTAGACGGAGCCGCTGCGGACATTGAAGCCCAGCGAGCAACGCGAGCCACCGGTGTAAATGGCGTTGCCACCACGGATGTTCCAGGTGAGCACACCCGTCATCGACTCGATGCGGGCTGCGCCACCAGCGCGGGCGACGGCTGCCTTGACGGCGTCGAGCTTGGCGCCCGTGACGGTTTCGTCGACGTCGACCACGACCTGGTTGGTCGCGGCGTCAACCGACCAAGCCGTCCCGGCGATGCCGGGGTCCAGGCTTGTGACGATCTGGTTAAGCGCTGCGGCGCTGTGCTTGACGACCTTTGCCGTGCCGCCCTTGGCCCGGACCTGGGCCGCGGCTGCCTCGTTGGTCACCGTGACGATCACGCGTCCGCTGACGCGGTCGACATAGGCGCCGGCCGTCTGGGTGTCATCCATCGCGTCGACGATGGCCGCGTGGGCGTTGGTGATGACCACCGCCTGAGCCGGTGCGCCTGCGAAGCCGGCTGCCACCAACGAAGCTGTGGCGACGACGACCAGTGCGCGGGGGGTTATGCGCATGTTTCCTCCCTCGGGGGTAAGGGGGTTACCTACCTATCGAGGAAGTTACATTAATATGAAGATCGATGGCTACCTTACGTCCCAAACGGGCTCGTTTGTCTCCCGTACCTCGCCGTCATTTTGAAAAAGCAGATAACGATCGAAGCCCCGGGCGAACCAGCGATCATGTGTCACCGCAATGACTGTGCCCGCAAAGGATTCCAGCCCTTGCTCCAAGGCTTCGGAGCTGGCCAGGTCGAGGTTGTCGGTCGGCTCATCGAGCAATAGCAAAGTCACGCCACTCAACTCCAATAGGAGAATGAGAAAACGAGCCTGCTGGCCGCCGGAGAGAGTGCCGAAGCGTTGCTCCCCCTGTTTGGACAACTCGTACCGGTCGAGCACCTTATAGGCGGCTTCCCGCACGAGCGATGGCCGGTCGGAGTCCCCGCGCCATGCAATGTCGAGCAAGGTGTGCTCGGCAAGCTCAGGCCGATCGTGAGTCTGCGAGAAGTGGCCGGGCACGACTCGGGCGCCCAGTCTCGCCTTGCCCTCATGAGCGACACCTTCGCCGGACAACAGCCGTAGGAAGTGCGACTTCCCGGTACCGTTGGCGCCCAGCACGGCCAGCCGATCGCCGTACCAAAGCTCGAGGTCGAAGGGGAACGTGAGGTTCGTCAACTCGAGCTGCTCACACATGACGGCTCGCTTACCGGTCCTGGATCCCCGCAGCCGCATCTGAATCTGCTGATCCTTGGGCGGCAACGGCGGCGGACCCGCTTCCTCAAACTTGCGCAAGCGGGTCTCGGCGGCGTGGTACCGGGAGGCCATGTCGCTGTTGTAGGCAGCCTTCTGCTTGTACATCAGCATCATTTGGCGAATCTTCTCGCGTTCCTCATCCCAACGCCGGCGCCGTTCCTCCATGCTGTCGTGGCGAGCCACCCTCGCGTTGTGCCAAGAGGCGAAGCTGCCCACGTGCGTCCACGCGCTGCCACCCTCGACGGCCACCACCCGATCTGCGGTCTGGTTCAACAGCTCCCGGTCGTGGCTGACATAGAGGACAGACTTCTTCGACTCACGCAGTCGCTGCTCGAGCCATCGCTTTGCCGGCACGTCGAGGAAGTTGTCCGGCTCGTCGAGCAACAGCACATCGTCTGTCCCGCGCAGGAGCAGCTCGAGCGCGAAACGCTTCTGCTCGCCGCCGGAAAGTGTCCGGGTTGGACGGTCCTTTGTGGACTCCCAGGGCAGGTCGAGAATCAGTGTGGACACGGTGTCAAAGAGCACCTCGGCGTCATACCCACCGGCCTCCCCGAACTGGGTCAGCGCCTCCGCATATTTCAGCTGTGCCTGGACAGTCTCGGCCGCATGCATCGCCGCTTCCGCTTTGACCAGACGTTCACCGGCCGCGCGCAGGCGGGGCTCCATCAGGCTGAAGGCAAGCTGCGCGAGTGTCGACTCATCCGCCACCATCCCGATGAACTGGCGCATCACTCCCAGCCCGCCGAAGCGCGCCACCGAACCTGTCTTCACCGGCAGGTCGCCGGAGACCATCCGCAGCAGCGTGGTCTTTCCCGCTCCGTTGGGGCCGACCAGGGCCACCTTTGCGCCCTCGCCCACGCGAAAGGAGACGTCAGCGAAGAGCTGCCGCCCATCCGGCAGCACATGCGCGACCCCTGCCACGTCCACATAACCCACGGGCGAATCCTGCCTGATCAGGCAGCGTTGGCGCGAACGAGTTTGAGGACCCGGAAACCGCTGCCACTGGCATGCCGCTGCGTCGGGTAGCCCTGGTCGATGAGCCACTGCTGCAACGAATCCGCACCTTTGTGTTTCGCCACCACAAGCCAGGCCACCCCATCCGGGGCGAGCCGGGGCAACCACTTCAGCAGCAGCTCGTGCAGCTCTGCTTTGCCCACGCGGATCGGAGGATTCGACCAGATCTGAGAAAAGGTCAGCTCTATCGGTACCTCATCGGGTGCGGCGACGGTAATCGCCAGGTCTTTCGCGTTCTTACGAGCCAGCTCCCGGGCTCTCGCGTTGATGTCGACCGCCCAGACCTTGGCCTGCGGTGCGACCGTGGCGAGCACCGTGGCGATTGGACCGTAGCCACAGCCCA
>DPJL01000255.1 GCA_003543035.1 Micromonosporaceae bacterium
TGGATTTGAACCAACGACCTTCAGGTTATGAGCCTGACGAGCACAACCGAGCTGCTCCACACCGCTATGTAGATGCCCGAGATCAAGGCGATTGCGGGGTACGGACTAGCGCCTTGCTTTTCAGCCGGAGTCGAACCGGCATCGTCTGATTATGAGTCAGAAGTATCCGCGATCTGCGCACCGGGCATCTGAAGTTGTCGCCGTCCGAGATCAGAGGTGCCCGCGGGGTTTTCGTAAGGAAGGAAGTATCCGCGGGCTTCGCACCGGATGGCATCTCGACCGTAACACGGCACCACGGCAGTGGCGCAAACCGAATACTGCGCCGCCATCGCATGCGTCCAACACATCGGACGCTGGCCCTGCGAGACCCGGCGCATGGCGGACAGCACACACGAAGGACCTGGGCAGCTAACCTGTATGGGATAATGTGAGCACGGCCCCGGAGGAGGCAGCAATGGCGCGACGGTCCCCTTATCAACGGGCGCAGGACGAGGCCCGAATGATGCGGGCGCGCAATCAACGCAATGACCGATGCCATCTTTTCCCCGGTCACGAGCCTCATGTCTTCCAATCGGGGAGTCGGGACAACCCTTGCGGCGGTGGGCAGACCGCTGTCGACAAGAACGCCGACCGCCCCACATGGGATCGTCCGAGTACGGCGACTCCCTAAAGAGCCTGCTTGGCAACCAGATAGCGTCGGCGATAGAGTGGCCTAGGTCTGTAACGCCATGCCCGCACTCCCCGAGTGCGGGTTTTTGTCGTCTATGGACACCGGCGCGGTGTAGGGAAGTCCGGTTGTTCCCGCTGGGCCCATAACCCAGAGATCGCTCAGTTCAAATCTGGCCACCGCCACGACAATCCGGGACGGGCTGTCGAAATGGATTCACCGTGTGGGGTGAGGCTCGGACGTCAAACCGGCCACTTCTCCGGCAAGGACAGCCACGACGGGGGTTTGCCTTTCTACCCCTAGCTGCACCTGCGCCCGAGCCCAAACACACGCACCCAACCCCCGAGGCCACATTCGGCCCGGGGCTGTTCTGTCTGCCCGTGATGGGCATCCACCCGTGAAAGGGAAACCACCATGCCAAAGTGCAACATCTACGAACCGCTCGCCGGCGGCATCAACCTCGAAACCGGCAAACCGATCCCACCACCGGACGGACGCCGCATCTCCGTCGGCTGGTCCAAAGACCAGCACGCCCAAATCGGCGTCGGCTGGGTCGACCCCAACGCGACAGCCGAATCCCTCGGCCACCAGACAGGCTGGTCCGCCGACTACATCATGTCCGGCGAGACAGACGAAACCGGCAAGATCTGGCAGTCGCAGTGGATGAACCTCGACCGCCACACCATCAACCAACTGATCCGCGAACTGCGCCGCGCACGCGACACAGCGTTCGGCCGCGACGAATAGGCTCGCATCTCACTTCGGGCGGGCCGACTTTGAACGCGGCCCGCCCCTTGGGCTGCTGAATGTGATCTTTACGAGTGGTGTCGGCAATACATACAGGTGCGGCGCTGGATCAACACTTCCTTTATCTGGACCGCGAGAGGCCTCAACGCCAGACCCGACGCCAAATAGATCAACGGCAACATGAATGCGAACAACAGCTGGTCAGGTTCCGTCAGGTCCGGCGCGTTGTTACCCCACCTCCGGTAGGCGACAACGGCGATCCACACCCAGGCTGCGAGAAGAACGGCAGCTGCACTCCAGTTCACCGCGAGCTGGCGGCGATGCCTGCACTTAGACGTTGCCGACCGTGTCACCTCGAACCCCCTCCCGCTCCTCGATCTTGCTCACCATCCGCCCAACGGTCTCGTCGACAGCGCCGAGCGATTTGAGCAGTTCAATGACGTCCCCGAGGGACATCTCCGTATCGTTCGCGGCGAGTGCTGCGAACGCAGCGAAGAGGTCGGGGATCTGGGTGAAGGCTTGCCAGGCGTCGTCGTACATGTGGATTCTGAGGGCGGTTTCGCCGCCAAGATCGTCCTCGACGACATCGAATTCCCACGGGAGTAGGCGTTCCCTGTTGGATGCTCTGATTTCGATGAAGGCGTTGTTCCCGTGGGGTCGGCTGTTGGGGGCGACGACCCACTGCTCACCTTCGCGGCAGACGGTGTAGGCGAGATGCGTGCCTTCGGGCATTGGCTCGCTCATCTGGCACCTCCGGTCAGGTCAAGGCCGGTGTGTTCTTCGATCAGGATGGCGGCTTTGCTGCGGCCGAGATCGCGCCTCGTCTCGGTGCCCGGCTCATGCAGCGTCACGGAGCCGTTGGGGCCAGCCACCCGAATCCGGCCAACACCAACCCGCTCGATCGTGCCCCCAGCCGCTCTGACCGCCTTAGCCAGATCCCGGGCGGCAGCGGAACGCCAACGCTCAGTCACCGGCGAGCCCCCCTTGCGGGCGTCTGCCGCGGCGCGATCAGCCCGCGGGATTCCAGCGCCTCCATGACGAGCACCCGGATCATGTCGGATCTCGTGCGTTCCTCCGTTGCGGCGAGCTGGTCGACAACGGCAAGCCCTTCCAGGCTGATCCGCACTCCGACCCTCTCCCGAGGCCGCTTTTCCGTGGCTTCATCCATGTCGGACACCGTACCACGACGGGCCACAATGGGCGACGACCGCTGACGCACCTATCCTGCGGAGACCCCTTTCACGGGTGGCCCCCCTCCCCACCACCCCAGAAAGGCCCCCTGAGATGGCCTTGCGCCCATGCCTCGGCCTACCAGGAATGCCCTCCTGCGGGAAACTTGCCACAGGAGGCCACTCCAGATGCCCCTCCTGCAGGGGTGCCTATAACAGGGCCAGAGACCTTCTCAGGGGAAGCCCTACACAGAGGGGCCTAGGTAGCACACATAGGGCCCAGGTGAAGGCCCTTATAGAGGCCTATATAGCAGAGCATGGGCATACACCTAACACATGCCCTATGTGTAGTAGAGATATCACTAAGAGTAATCCTATTACAGGACAACATACTGTGCCTCGTGCACAAGGAGGCACACATGCAGACACATTGCTTTGCCTAAGCTGTAATTCAAGCGAAGGCGCAAGAGTGCGCAGAACACAAACACAAAACCCTTGAGGCACAACAACATCAGCACACACAGGTACCCATAAGGGGGTGCCCCCTAAGGCGATCGTGCCTGCCAGCGACCCCACGCCCAGTCTTCTCGCAGTCCGTACGGATCTGGGAACTCTGCATTAGTGCTGGTGGGAGGTGGTGGCTGATGGCTGGGATGGGTCCTCCTCCGAAGTTGCCCGAGAACCGGGCGCGCCGTAACGCGACTGTGGCGATGACTGCTCTGCCGTCGGAGGGCCGTAAGGGGGCGGCGCCGAAGTGGCCGTTGATTCCTGATGTGGTGATGTCTGCGAAGCGTGATTTGGCCGAGGACAAGGTCGAGAAGCTGCGTGAGGACATGCAGGAGGCCCTTGTGGAGGGCAAGCCGGTTGGGCCTGTTGAGCGTCGGTTGGATGTGGCGTTGGAGAGGCTGGCGATCCTGGAGCGGCAGCTGGCCGAGCAGAAGGGTCTTGAGGCTGTTCTGTGGCGGGATCTGTGGAAGTTGCCGCAGGCTGTCGAGTGGGAGCGGTTGAGCTGGATGCGTGACGTCGCCCAGTATGTGCGCCACAAGGTGATGGCCGAGCTGGGGGACCTGGATTCGGCGAGGGAGGCCCGGCAGTGGTCTGACCGGCTTGGGTTGACGCCGTTGGCGATGTTGCGGTTGCGGTGGCGGGTTGTGGTTGATGAGGTGGCCGCGAAGCGTGAGCAGCGTGAGCAGGATGCGGCGGGGGCTCGTGGGCGTATCAAGGCGGTCGGCTGAAATGAGCGTTGTTTCGAGGGTGCCGGGTGCCGTGGCGCGGCCCTAGCGAGGAAGGTGAATTTCCGACCCTCGGGTTTGATGTGGGCGAGTGGATCGAAGCGAATCTGGTTGTGCCGGATGGCTATATGGCGGGGCAGCCTTTCAAGCTGACTGATGAGATGTGGACATTTTTGATCCACTTCTATCGGGTTTATCCGTGGGCGGAGCCTTGGCCTGCGCCGGACACGTTGCAATACACGGGCGCGCAGCTGCGTCGGTCGCAGAAGTGGGGTAAGGACCCTTTCGGCGCGGCGGACATTTGGGCGGAGGCGTTGGGCCCGACGCGGTTTGCCGGCTGGGCAACTGATGAGCGGGATGATCCGCGTAATTACCGGTGGAATGGGGAGCGGATTCGGCCGGGTGACCCGATCGGTGCCCCGTATCCGACGCCGTTGATTGTTTGTCTGGGTACGTCGGAGGAGCAGACGGACAACACGTACCGGCCGCTGCTGGCGATGGCCCGTAATGGCCCGTTGGCGGATACACCGGATTTGGATATTGGCGAGACCCGGGTGATTTTGCCCAGTGGCGGGAAGATCGAGCCGGTTACCACGAGCGCGAAGGCCCGCTTGGGGGCGCCGTTGACGTTCCTGACGATCACCGAATCGCATCTGTTTGCGTTGCAGGGCGGCTATCGCAAGGTTTGCGGTGCGGTGAAACGGAATGTGGCCGGTATGGACGGCCGGTGGTTGGAGCTGACCAACGCTTATGACCCGACTGAGGGTTCTGAGGCGCAGGTGACTGCGGAGAACCCGGACGACCGGGTCTATGTCAACACGATCGAGCCTCGGCGGGTTGAGGACCTTAACGACGATGAGGCTCTGTATGCGGAGCTGCTGCGCCAGTATGGCGATAGTGCGCGGGAGTGCGGCGGCTGGGTCAACATCAAGGGCCGCATCTTCGGTGAGGCCCGCTCGCCGCGGCATATGGAGGCGGACCGGCGCCGGTTCTTCCTCAATGAGGTTGTTGTCGGCGAGGGCGTGTTCGTGGATCCGATCCGCTGGGATGCGTTGCGCGGTGAGCCGGGCGACATGCTGCGTGCGGGTGAGCAGATCACGGTTGGGTTCGACGGGTCGAAGTACCAGGATGCGACCGCACTGATTGCTTGCCGGGCTTCTGATGGGCATCTGTTTGAGCTGAGGGTGTGGGAGAAGCCTGCCGACGGACTCGGTACGTGGCGGGTGCCCTCGGTAGAGGTGGACCGGGCTGTGAAGGCGACCTTCGAGGCGTATGAGGTCGGGTATCTGTTCGCCGACCCGTACCGGTGGCAGGACTATTTGGATGCTTGGTCGGCGCTGTGGCCCGACAGGGTCGTGGAATTCCCGACGAATGTCGAGCAGCGGATGGATAAGGCGATCGAGCGGTTCACGACTTCGTTCGCCGCTGGGGAGATTAAGAACGATGCGGCTGATGCGCTTACGCGGCATGTGAAGAACGCCGTTCTGGTGAAGGGTTCCCGCAAGAAGCCCCGTCCGGGTGAGGAAGAGGTCATCGCCACGCATTACATGAAGATGGCGAAGCGTGGCGAGGGCCAGTTGATTGACGCTGCGGTGGCGGCGGTTCTCGCTTATGCCGCTCGGGGTCAGGCAATCGAGGACAACGTGTTCAAGTCGAAGATCAGCCTGTCGGGTCGGCTGTTCGGCAGATCGGAGGACTGAAGTGACGACATTGGATTTAAACCTGGATCAGGTTGCCGCGAGGGCGGTTGCGCTGAAACCGATGCGGGTGCTGCTGTGGGTTTTGGCGGCGCCGTTCATCTTGATCGGCTTGGTGCTGCGGATTGTGTGGCTCGCGCCGGCGTTCCTGATTGGTTCCACTTTGGAGGGTTGGCAGGCGGCGGACAAGCTGGTTAAGCATTTGCAGGCGCAGGCCCGCGACACGGCTAGCCGCGGCGGCTGACCTCCGATGGATCGGGTACTTCGCATCTTCGACGACGGGGTGGTGATGAGTCGTGGGCGCGCTTGACCGGATCCTGAGCCGTGCTGTGGAACGTGGCGGGCAGGAGCGTGCTTGGCCGGTTGGTCACGGCAACGTTTACGGGTGGGAAACCTCCTGGGGGCACGACAACCAAAGGTTCTCGCCCGATGAGGTTGAGGCCGAGACTTACGCCACGCAGAACGATGTGTATTCGTTGTTGGCGGACCGGGCGCGGCTGTTGTCGGGGCTGGATTTGCGGTTCTTTAAGGGCGATGGGACGAAGAAGAAGGAAATCGAGTCTGGTAAGGCCGTCGAGCTGTACGGGCATGTGAACAAGTTTTGGGCGCCGTCGCGGTTGGCGCGCATGGACGAGATGTCCATGGGCCTGTGGGGGGAAACCTATTGGGCGTTGGAGCCGCCGTCGAAGGATTCGCCTCTTGGTGAGATTTGGTGGCTGAAGCCGTCGCAGGTGTTTCCCGCCCCGCATCCGGACAAGTATCTGCTGGGTTTCTGGTATCAGCCGATTCTGGGTGGTCAGCGGATCTGGTTCGACATTGACGAGCTTGTATGGTTCCGGTACCCCAATCCTTTGGATGAGTTCACGGCGTTGTCGCCTTTGGTGGCGGCGAAGGTTGCCGCGGACACTGCCAACGCGATGATGCGTTCCAACCAAAAACTTTTCACGCAGGGCTTGCAAATCGCGGGCCTCGTGACGCCGTCGAACCCGGAGCTGACTTTCTCCCCGGAGCAGGCTGACGATCTGGAGAAGTACCTGGGGAAGCGGTTCACCGGCCCGGAGAAGGCTCACAGGTGGGCGGTGCTTCGTTACGACGCTCAGTTCCGGCAGATGTCGATGACGCCGAAGGACGCTGAGTTCGTCAGCGGCTTGAATATGACTTTCCGGCAGGTGTGCCGCGCGTATGGGATGCAGCCGAGCTTGCACGGGGATCTGGAGCAGGCGTCGCCGGGCGACACGGATGCGCTTGAGCGCATCGAATGGGCGCGGACACTGAAGCCGGATGCGCAGCTGCGCGCGGAGGAGATCAAGGAGCAGTATCTGCCCCGGTTCGCTGCTGAGCGTGCCACTCCGGACCATTGCGAGTTCGATTTCACGCAGGTTCCTGCGTTGCAGGAGTCTGAGGGTGCGGTGTGGGAGCGCGAGGCGGCCATGCTGGATCGGTCTCTGCTGACCATTAATGAGTGGCGTGACCGCCGTGGGCTTCCACCTGTTCCGTGGGGTGAGGCGCCGTGGATGCCCTTGAACAAGGGGCAGTGGAAGGACGGCCAGATTCAGGTGCCGGGCGGCATGCCGGGGGGTCTGCCGCAGGACGCGATGCAGGGCGGGCCAGTTCCCACAGACGAGTCGGGTGTGCCGGTTGAGGTGCCGCCGGACGACGAGCGTAATCCGGTGAATAAGCCGCAGCGGTGGACGCACGGGCAGGCGCGCTCGTTCTTGGCTGACGCCGAGGTGCAGGACTTCCTGAAGCAGGCGTTCGCCCGCAACGGTCACAAGCCGGTCGGGGTGAGGTGACGATGACACTGAGCCGTGCCCTTCGGGCCGC
>DPJL01000428.1 GCA_003543035.1 Micromonosporaceae bacterium
TCCGAGAGACACCCTCTAGTCCAACGTGCGTGGGAGCCCGACCCCAAGGGCTCCCACCTCAGAACAGATCGGACTGCTCGGCCTGCGCCAGGTCGACGCCACTGTGCACCGGGGCCGGCAGCTCCTCGACCGGCGAGGAGAACAGCCGCTGGCTGTGCTCGCCGCGACGGGCCACCACGGGACACTGCACGAGCCTGACGGGCAAAGGCGGGACGGCGAAAGGGCCGCTACCCCACCGCACCCACAGCGCCACCCGGCCCGCATCCGCCTCGGCGACCAGCTTTTCGATGGTGCGCTTGCGATCGGATCGATCGATCTCCACCACGACGGGTGCGGCATCGGCGCGGGCTATCCCGACATCGACGAACGAGTGCCGGTCCGCATAGGGCGGCGGCAGCGGCAAAACGCTGCGCGCCTTGCGATACACCCGCCAGCCCGCATCCGTCGCCCATCCCTTGACCGCCTCTATCAGAAGCTCGGTGACCTCATCGGCGGTCCGGTCCACAAACGAGACCGACGCGAGCCGGCTCGTCAGCGAACCGGCCAGCTGATCGGCATCCTCGTGCACTGCTCACTCGCCTCCGGCTCTGCGCTACGCCACCACGATAGACGTGTCGGCGTCCGCTAGACGGTTGAAACCACCCTCTCGTAGGACAGCCGAGGCAGGCGGTGATGCCTCGGGTCTTGGACGGGCCGACGGCTGTGAAGTCGCTGTCATACCAATGCCTCCTCGGCGCAGGCTGCCACGACCCGCGTCCCTCCACACCGGACACACGGAGGGTTGGGCAGTGGTGAAATGACAGCGATTCGCGAAACGGTGTTTCAGGTGGTCCGAACAAGGATCACCGAGGCCACGCTTCCCAACCAAGTCCTTGAGATCGAGACCGTCCACAATCGTGCCGTGGCCGAAGCGCTGCAAGAGATTTTGCAGCGGAAGCCGGCCGTGAAGGCGGGCAAGGAAACCGTTCGCATCGTCGAGCGATAGCAGGGATCAACCTACGCGACTACTTCTCGGTGCTACTGGGTCGAGGGAGCCCATTGCGGGTCACGACCGCTCAGACCCAGCGACCGGTCGAGAGCCGACGCTTCGTCCGCGACAGGCACCGGCTTGGCGTAGATTCCCATGCCACGCCCCTGCTCGCCGGTATCAGCGACGAACCGGTGGGCAATCTCGGCGGCGGCGTCATCACAGTGGTAGTCCTGCCCGGTGGCTCGCGCTAAATCCCAGCCGTGGATGACCAGGTCACTGGCGAGCATGGAGGCCACGAAAGGGGCTGGCATCTCGTTCGAGCCCATGCTGACCATGTTCTCCAACGCGGCCGGGTCAGCCCACGCCTCGACGGCCTGACGGGCCTCGCCCTCGAACCGCTCAGCCCATTCTTCGGACATCAGGTCGCGTGCCCACAGCTCGTCCGGCACCGGCTCGCCTCGGCCGGCGAGGTTGAGCGCGGAGATCACCTGCAGCAGGTGATTGGCGAGTGCCCGCACATCCCAATCCATGCACGGCGTCGGTGCACTGAGCTGGTCAGGCTTCACGCCCCGGACAACGTTGGAAGTCTCGGTGGCCACTGTTGCCACCAATTGGTGTAGCTGCATGACGCACACGGTAGGACGCAGTCGCGGGTCTGGTCTTGAAGAAAGCCGACACCCCCGCGCTACGCTGGGCCGATGCCCGGGATCCTCAACGCCCGCACGGCGCAGCAGAAATTCCGGTTCAGCAACACTGCGCCCGCGACAGCGCTCGCGCCGTTCGTCGCCCATTACTGGCTGGTCGGGTGGGATCTACGCGGCCAAGATCCCTATGAGCAGCATGTGCTTCCCTACCCATCGGTCAACATGACCTTCACCGTCGGCCGATGCCGGATCGCCGGAGTCCCCAAGGGCAGGTTCTCGGAAGTACTGCGCGACACAGGCCGTGTCTTCGGCGTACGGTTCCAGCCCGGCGGCTTCCGCCCGTTGCTTGGCGCGAAAGTCTCATCCATCACCAACCGGTTCCTCCCAGTCGATGCAGTCTTCGGCGCCGCCGGCCGGGACCTCGCTGATGCGATCCTCGCGGCAGACGACTCAACGGCGGTAGCAATCATGAATACCTTCCTCACGGAGCGGGTGTCTGAGCCCGACCCTACGGCCGAGGTCGTCACGGCCATCGCCTCCAGAATTGCCACCGATCCAGGACTTACCCGAGTCGATGAACTCGCCAGCGAGTTCGATATCGGGGTGCGCCGGCTGCAACGCCTGTTCGCCGACTACGTAGGAGTTGGTCCTAAATGGGTCATCCGGCGGTACCGACTCCACGAAGCAGCAGCTCGGGCCGCCAACGGCGCAGACCTCGACTGGGTCCGGCTCGCATTCGATCTCGGATACAGCGATCAAGCACACCTCACCCGCGATTTCACTGCCATAGTCGGCATACCCCCGGCTCGGTACGCCAGAGCACAATAGTTCCAGCCACTCGGAGGAGCCTTGCGCCGGCTCGTGCTTAGTCTGAGCCCGCCCGGTGGCACCATCGGCATGTCGAGCGACTGACCTCGGTCACCCACTAAGCGAAGGAAAGTCATGAAGGCCGTTGTGTACTCGAAATACGGCTCACCCGATGAGCTTCGCCTCGAAGAGGTGGACAAGCCCATCCCCAAGGACAACGAGGTCCTCATCAAAGTGCACGCGGTTTCGCTGAACGCGTCCGACTGGGAGGGCTTGCGGGGCAAACCGTTGTATGCGCGCATCATGGGGCCTTTCAAGCCACACCACCGGATCCTCGGGTCGGACATCGCCGGGCGAGTGGAGGCCGTCGGCATCAACGTCACGAAATTCCAACCGGGAGACGAGGTTTTCGGGGACAACCTGAGCCGCATGGGCGGGTTCGCCGAGTACGCCTGCGCTTCGGAAGATGACATGGCACTCAAGCCTGCCGACCTGAGCTTTGAGGACGCGGCGGCCATCCCTCAAGCGGGAGTCATTGCACTACAAGGGATTCGGGACAAGGTCCAGCCGGGTCAGCACGTTCTGATCAACGGAGCCGGCGGTAGCACAGGTAGCTTTGCGATCCAGCTGGCCAAGCTGTACGGGAACGAAGTGACCGGCGTGGACAACAGCGGCAAGCAGGACTTCATGCGCTCGCTCGGCGCAGACCATGTCATTGACTACACCCGAGAAGACTTCACCAGGAACGGAAAGCAATACGACCTGATCCTTGACGTCATCGCGCATCGCTCGGTGTTTGCCTACAAGCGAGCGCTGGCCTCCAACGGACGCTACTACTTCGTTGGCGGCTCGGTCGCCGTGATCTTCCAGGCCTTGCTGCTGGGATCGTGGATTGGAAGAGGGTCAGGCAAGAAGATACGCCTCCTAGTGGTGAAGCCGAATCTCAAAGACCTGCAACACATGGCGGACCTGGTGAGATCCGGAAAGATCGCCGTCGTCATCGATCGACGGTTTCCGCTCCGTGAGGTTCCGGAGGCACTCGGGTACCTGGGAGCAGGCAAGTCCAAAGGAAAGGTGGTCATTGCCGTGCAATGACCACCTTTCGCGGCTTACTGGATTTCGGCTGTGCCGTAGGTGGGCTTTCCGCCCAGCTCGAAGGTTTGCATCGTGACGCCGGTTGACGAGGTCTTGACGTCGGTGAGCTTCAGGCTCGAAGGCGTGCGCCCCTCGGCAAACAGCCGCTTGCCTGAGCCCAGCACCACTGGGAAGACCAGGAACCGGAAGGTGTCGATGAGGCCGGCGTCGAACAAGGTCTGTGCCAACGCGCCGCTGCCGTGGATCTGCAACTCATGCCCGGGCTGTTCCTTGAGCTTGGCCACCTCGGCAACTACATCGCCACCCAGGATGGTGCTGTTGTCCCAGTCCGCCTTGACCAGGCTGTGGGAGGCGACATACTTGGGCAGGGTGTTCAGCTTGGTCGCGATCGGGTCATTGGGGTCGGTGGACTTCGGCCAGCTGGCCGCGAAGATCTCGTAGGTCTTGCGGCCGAGCACGAACCCGTCGACCTGATCGAAGACCGAAACCATGAACTCGCCCAGCTCTTCGTTGAAGTAGGGCACCAGCCAGCCGCCGTGCTGGAAGCCGCCGCTCTCATCTTCGGTCGGGCCGCCTGGTCCCTGGTAGACGCCGTCGAGGGTCAGGAAGGTCGTGAGTGTCAGTCTCATACCTGTAAGACTTACCCGCTTCGCGAAACTCATCGCCCGGTACCCAGAAAATTCCGGTGTTTACCCTCTTAGGTATGGCAGACAAGCGGCAGGTCAGGCAAGTGCCTGTGGAGCTGCTGTCGCACCTGCGCCGGGCGCGGGATCATGTCGATCGGCACTACCAGAGCGAGATCGATCTCGATCAGCTCGCGAGTGTCGCCGGCGTCTCGAAGTATCACTTCGCCCGCAGCTTTGAAGCGACCTATGGCGAGACACCGATCCGCTATCTCACCAGGCGGAGGATCGAAAGGGCTCAGGATCTGCTGCGCTCGGCCAACCTGACCGTCACCGAGGTTTGCATGCTCGTAGGGTTTTCGAGCCTCGGGTCGTTCTCGTCGCGGTTCACCCGACTGGTCGGCGAGCACCCGAGCGCCTATCGGGACAGGTGGGCGGCCCGGGGTGGGCCGCAGGTGCCCGGCTGCTATCTGTTCATGCGGGGAGTGCTGAATCCGGCCGAGACGGCTGGGTCGAGCAATCTGGAAGAAGCCAACCGCGCGGGCAGCGGTATAGCGTCAGACACATGATCACTAATGTTTCGCTAGTCACGGTGTACTGCCTCGATCAGACCAAGACGCGTGACTTCTATGTCGACGTTCTCGGCTTCAAGGCAGGCACCGACATCACCATGGGCGAAGGATTCCGCTGGGTAACGGTGTCGCACCCGAACCAGCCGGAGCTTCAGGTCACCCTCATGACGCCAGGACCGCCGCTGGACACCGAAATGGCGGAGATGATTCGCCGCCAGCTGGAGCAGGGACAGATGGGCGGCCTGGGGCTGCGGGTCGACAACTGCAAGAAGACTTTCGAGGAGCTCAGTGCCAAGGGAGCGACCTTCATCCAGGAGCCGAGCGACCGGCCCTACGGCGTCGAGGCGGTCATGCGCGACATCGCCGGCAACTGGCTGGTCCTCGTGGAGCCCAAGGACTACAAGCCAGAAGACTTTTCCTGAGTACCGGTTTGGAGCGCGGGTGTCCCCCGCGCTCCGTCAAATCCGGCGCATGACGGAGACGACTTTGCCCAGGATGACGGCCTCGTCGCCATCGATGACGTCATATGCAGGATTTCGCGGTTCCAAGTACACGTGACCGTGGCGGCGGCGATAGACCTTGACCGTCGCCTCTCCATCGATCATGGCGGCGACGATGTCCCCGCTGTGTGCTTCCTGCTGCTGGCGCACGACCACGATGTCGCCGTCGCAGATCGCGGCATCGATCATTGACTCGCCACGGACGCGAAGGCCGAACAGCTTTCCGCGACCGACCAGCTCGCGCGGCAAGGTTAGCATCTCTTCCGTTACTTCCTCGGCAACGATCGGTCCGCCCGCGGCGATCGTGCCCACCAGCGGAACCAGCACCGGCGTTGGACTTTCAGACTCTGTGGCTTGGGGTTGAAGAAACATTCGCACATCGAGCGCCCGAGCCACCGACTTACCTCGGCGGAGAAACCCCAGCTCCTCAAGGATGTTCAGCTGACGTGACACCGATGACGACGACTTCAGCCCGACCGCATCGCCGATCTGGCGGGTGGTCGGCGGAAAGCCTTGTCTGACAACCGAATCCCGAATGATCGTCAGGATACGGCGCTGACGCGGGCTCAGTGAGGAGGTGTCGGCGCCATCAAACATGATCACCAGCGAAGCTTAGTGTGGGGACGCACCGGTACCCACATTGGACTCGCTAGAAAGCCGCGTCGCAGATGGCGAGCTTCCATGAGCCTTCCGTAGACGTGAACGAGGCCTTCACCACGCCGTCTACAGTGATCTTGCATGAGACCTTGTTGGCAGCCTTGTCGCCCTGCACATGGATAAAGGCCTTGAACGAGGCCTTGTTGACGATCACCTGCTTGCGAAACTGGTTCGGGTAAGGTCCTTTTCCTTGCTGCTCTGGAGCCGACCTATCGCCAATCCCCCAACGCCCGGCGACGTCTCCGGCCGGGCCCGTGCTCGTGATCTCGAAGATGACCGTGTGGGCTGCGGACGCCGGCCGTGAAGGCGCCGCCGATGTCGAGACAGCCGCCGAGGGAACAGCCACGGATGCGGCCGCTGACGCCTCAGCGGAGGCGGATGGCTCGGCCACCCAACCCGCTGGCTTACTCCCACACGCACCGAGCATCATGGCACCGGCAATGGCGATAGTCAGTCCTATGCGCATCCTATGATCCCTCCCCAGGAGCAGAGGAAGATCATAGGCGGCGGCCACGGTTCAGTCCAAATCGGCCAGACAACTCTAGTTTCCAGATGGGTGGACTTCTGGGTGTGCCGCCCACCACGGCGCGTAGGTGGGGCTGGCAACAGCGTGCTGGGTGTAGGCATGCGCGATCGCGGAGTAAATGTGATTGGCCTCCTCCGGAGTGATCCGGTCTCGGTGCCAAGCGAGGATGAGCCGCATCCGCAGCGGCTCGCCGGTCAGCGGCCGGGTGATGAGCCCACCGATTGGGTTTGAGGCCGGCTCCACCAGTTGCACGGCCTGACCGGAGGTAATGAGGGCCCGGCCACCGCCACTCGGTGCTTGGTAACGGATGCTGGGCTCGAACCCCGCCAGCCGGCAGGCTTCTCGCAGCGACGCCAAAGAGCCGTCGTCGGGGCCGGGCGGGCATATCCAGTGCTCATTTGCGAGATCTGCCAGCGCGATCTCCGCCTGAGCGGCGAGCCGGTGGGTTTCGGCGATCGCGATGAAGACCGGCAACCGGGTGATGAAGATGCGCTGCGCCAAGTTCGTCGGCAGCGAGACCACGTGGTCGTCCATCATGCCCACCAAGGCGATGTCGAGTCTGCGGTGGGCGAGCGACTGACTCAGAGTCAAGGCGGACGGCTCCACCAGCAGGTTGACATCGAGATCTGGCATTGCTTGCCGGAGCCTCATCATCATGGTGCCCACGCACTCCATGTGCACGGTGCCCATGTTGATTGCCGTGGCGGAAGAACGCGCTGTCCGGCCGAGGTCGCCGATGAAGCCGTCGAGTTCGCTTAGCACCAGACGGGCTCGCGCGACGGCATGCTCACCGAGCGCGGTTGGCCGGACACCGGTGCGTTCGCGAATGAACAGCTGCCCGCCCACCCCACGTTCAATCCGTTGCAGCAGCGTGGTGAGAGCAGGCTGCGATATGCCAAGTTGGCCTGCCGCACGGGACAAACTGCCGGCTTCGGCAATCACGCAGATCGCTCGCAGGTGACGGATCTCCGGATCCATAAGCGAATCCTATATCGACTCATATGACCATGTGCATGCCTGGCGTGTGATGGTTCTGCCATCACCCCCCGATCCCTCTCGGAGGTACCGCATGCTCAGCAGTTCATTGCGCTTAAGACCAGCAGCGGTTTCGTTGCTGGCATTGGCAATTGTCGCCGGATTGAGTGTGGCCGCGTCAGCTCCCGCGGCCGCCGACCGGACGCCGCAAACGCCCGCGTGGCAAGGAAATCCAGACACGCGCGCTGATGGCCACGGCCACCGGACGACTCTGCCGATGAAGGACCGCGCACCGCTCTCCTCGTCCAAGGAGGAGTTGCGCCGCAACTACGACCAGACCTCCACGAAGGCTGCTGCTGTCGTCGCAGCTTGCAATGTCAGCGATTTCACCAGCCGTACCGGCTCGGCCTTGGTAACTCAGATCAAGGCCTCTACGACCGGCTGCATCAACACTCTCTTCAGCCTGACCGGCTCGGACGCATACGGCGCCTTCCGCGAAGCGCAGCTGGCGAGCGTGGCCTATGGGTTACGGGACAATGGATCCAGCTACCCGGGCAACAACACCACGAACACCGCACAGCTCGTTCTCTATCTGCGGGCGGGTTACTACGTGCACTGGTACAACGCTTCGGCCGTCGGCGAATACGGTCCCGCGTTGGAGGCGGCCATCCGGTCCGGTTTGGACAGTTTCTTCGCCAACGCGCGTGCCTTTGAAGTCAGCGATGCCAACGGGGAAACCCTCGCCGAGGCCATCACGCTGATCGACAGCGCCGAGCAGAACGCCCGCTATCTGCACGTCGTCAAGCGAATGCTCAACGGCTACAACAGCTCCTACAACGCTTCCTGGTGGATGCTCGCGGCTGTCAACAACGTGTATGTCGTCCTGTTCCGCGGGCATCAGGTGCCGGCGTTCGTTGCCGCGGTACAAGCCGATCCGAGTGTGCTGGACACTGTTTACAACTTCGCCTCCGCACACATCGGCCTGCTGGGCACCGAGCAGTCGTATCTGACCTCCAACGCCGGACGAGAGCTCGGCCGGTTCCTGCAACACAGCGCCCTGCATGCCAAGGTGCGTCCCCAGGCCCGAGGACTGTTGACCCAAAGCTCAATCCGTGGCGTCACCGCACCCCTGTGGGTGGGCGTTGCGGAGATGACCGACCACTACGACCGAGCCAACTGCGCCTACTTCGACACGTGCAACCTTCAGGCAAGGCTTGCCGCGGAGGTGTTGCCGATAAACCACACCTGCGCCTCGACGCTCCGCATCCGTGCTCAGCAGATGACCTCATCGGAGCTGGCCGCGGCCTGCAACAGCATGCTCAATCAGGACACCTACTTCCACGGACAGGTCAACGATCCCGGACCTGTGGCCAACGACCTGAACACCGACCTGGAAGTCGTGGTCTTCAACTCCAGCAACGATTATCAGACCTACGCCGGGGCGATGTTCGGCATCGACACCAACAACGGCGGCATGTACCTGGAAGGCAATCCTGCCGATCCCAACAACCAGGCCAGATTCATCGCCTACGAGGCGGAATGGCTGCGTCCCACTTTTGAGATCTGGAACCTCAACCACGAGTACACGCACTATCTTGACGGCCGATTCGACATGTACGGAGACTTCGGGGCCAACATCACCACCCCGACCATCTGGTGGATCGAAGGCTTCGCCGAATACGTGTCCTACTCGTACCGCAACCTCACCTACACCGCCGCGATCACCGAGGCGGGCAAGCGCACCTATGCGCTGAGCACCCTGTTCGACACGACCTACAGCCACGACTCCACCCGCGTCTACCGGTGGGGTTATCTCGCGGTGCGATACATGATGCAGTCCCATCGCGCCGACATGACCACGATTCTGGGCTACTACCGCGCCGGGAACTGGAATGCGGCCCGCACCTACCTGCGCACCACCATCGGTTCGCGTTACGACGCTGACTGGTACAACTGGCTGGCCCAGTGCGCGGCCGGAAACTGCGGTGGCGGCACGACTTTGCCGGAGTGCACGGGCTCCGATGTCCGGGCGTTGGGCAAGAATTGCCAGCGCAGCAACCGTTCCGCTGCCGTCGGTGGGTACGACTATCTGTACCTCTACCTTCCCTCGGGCACGACGCAGTTGCGTATCACCGTTAGCGGTGGCACCGGAAACTGCGATCTGTACTACCACCCGAACTCCTGGGCCACCACAGCCAACTACACCCGGCGATCGGTCACCTCCTCGAACAACGAGTCGTTGACCATTGCCAGTCCACCCAGCGGCTACAACTACATCAGCCTGTATGCGGTAAGCGCCTGCAACGGCGTCACCATCAAGACCGAGTACTAGCCGAACAATGGTTCAGCATGCCGGGAAAGTCCCGGCATGCTGAAGCTGTTTAACAGGCCCCACGGAGCTGTTCTTCGAGACGGGCAGTGGGTGCTCCCGCTGGTGCTGCTCATCATTTCCGCTGTAGTGGCCTGGGGACGCCGCGATCACATCGCCCAGCTGCTACGCCGAAAGGCCGTGCCGTAACAAGACTGCACGGGCTGGCGCTATTTGGTGGCCGCGGCGAAGATACACCCGTGCAAGACTTCCATGATCTCGTGAGCCGCATCGCGCTTAGAGCTCGGGCCCAGCGACCTTTGCCTCCTGTGGTACCGCTTGCACGACTGCGCCAGGCTGAGCATGCTCTCGGCTTCGCCCTGCCGCCTCTGCTTGCCGCTCTTTATACGCGCGTCGCCGATGGAGGCTTCGGTCCTGGCGGTGATGTCGTGATTCCCGGGTACGACGCGGCGTTGCTTTACCCACTCGCCACAAGCGTCGAGGCCTACCACGCAAGCCGCAACTCCGACCACACCCGATGGCCTCAGGCGGTAATACCGATGCTCTATTGGGGTTGCTTTGGTGAGGCGGCCGTCGACTGCCTGAGTCCAGCCGGCACCGTTCTCATGCACGAGTCGGACGTTGACGAGGTCTCACCAGATCAAGCGTGGAAGGTCGACGCGGCTAGTCTCGAGGTGTGGTGGGAAACGTGGCTAGCTGGCGAGACAACCACGCCGACCCAGATCTGGCGACGCTGATCGCATGGAGGTAGTGGTGTTGGAGGAGTTGTCTTGCCGCTCTCAACATCACCACCTCTTGGCGCTGAGGTGATCAGCGGATGCCTTGAGCGGGCTACGGGAAAGATCCGTCAAATCAGGATCCTCGGCGAGGAGCGAGTCCTCAAAGGTCTGCCAGCCGTGACTCTCCACGTAGGCAGCCTCGGCCCCGGTGATCGGGACAAGCCACGTCAGCACGACCGAGCCCTCCGGTGTAGGGCAGACCGCAAAGTCTTCAGGCAGATATACCGGTGACGCTGCATACAGCGCGGTCAGCGGCGACCTTTTGAACAGTTGACCGCGCGGACCAAGCACCTCACCTCTGAGCAAGCTACGACCCCGATCGACGAGGAGTTGTGCGACTTGGAATAGCACACCGGCGGCATTGGGAGGTGATCGCTTCGTCGGCAAGTGCATCAGCAGTTCTTGATGCAAGCCCTTCCCGCTGGGCTGACCGAGGTGATACCGCGACAAGCCAAGGGTGGTCTATGTTGTCACCCCGGCAAAGGGAGAATTCGGTCCGAACCAAACAACCTGTACCCCTTGCGGGGTGCTGTCATCGCCGCGAGTGCCCGAGCTGATTTCGCCTAGGAACGACTCGAGATGGGTAATCAAATCGGTCACGTGGCGATCATGGCTCATGCCGCTAGCGCCAGCAATACCGCCTCCAGAATGGTTGCTGGGCTGGACGATGCCGACCCCTGGCGTGGGGTGGACTGACCTACCGCCCGAGTTGTGGCGCCAGGAAAACTCTGGCGCCACAACAGCTTCAGACCGTCAGAGCCTTCTGCACGAAGGCCATGAGCTGATCGGGTGGGACGGCTCCAACTTGTTGGCTCACCACGTTTCCGGCAAGCTGATTCCCCACATCGCCTCGGCTATGCGATCCAGCGAGACGACCCGGCCCGCCGACACCGCCAGCACCAGCAACAACGGCTGCAACCGGCCGGTCAACCGGATTGTCTTACCCTCGATCGTGACTTCCAGCGGACCAAGTAGGCGAACCTCCAACCCCACGCGCCAAGACTGTCACATGTGTCTCTGGTGCGGCTTTTCGCCCTCTCCGTCTGCCCGCGACACAGACTAGTGATCTGCGGTCAGCGCGAGTGAGCGGAACTTTTCCACGGTGACGTAGTCCAACTTGTGGTAGAGCCCGATCGCCACCGAATTCTGGCCGAAGACGTTGAGCCCCAACTGGTTGTCCCCGGCCTCCAGGCAAACCTGCTCGCCCAGGAGCATCGCAGCTTTGCCGTAGCCCTTGCCGCGGTTGCCGCTCACCACCTCGACCCCGAAGACGAAGCTAGTCCCGGGGGCGTACTCATGCTTGAGCCAGTTGGTCGCCACGACCTCCCCCTCGGCTTCAATGCACAGGAACGTGTGACCAGGCGTGTGGACCCCATCGGGGAGCAGTTCATCGATCTGGGTCTCGGACCGTTCTCGCGCTTCAGCTTCGGACATCAGCCCGGAACCCGCGATGTCGGAGGCATAGCCGACCACCTGCTCTTCGCGCCACGTCGCGAATTCGTGCGCGGTCATC
This sequence comes from Micromonosporaceae bacterium, assembly GCA_003543035.1. Taxonomy (GTDB): domain Bacteria; phylum Actinomycetota; class Actinomycetes; order Mycobacteriales; family Micromonosporaceae; genus Rhizocola. The sequence goes on from DPJL01000428.1 coordinate 11,991, forward strand.
GGCCGGCCGGTGACGCCCTCGGGCTGTTCGATGGCGGGCGTCAACGCCTTCATCATGATCTGAGCCCGGACCGGGAACAGGCCGAAAACGGTGTCGTGGGCGGGATCGTCGGCGGTAACCATGGTGATCTGATCGGCGCGCTCGGTGGCGAACGCGATCGCCCACTGAACCGCTTCCCGCCCATACCCGCGCTGTCTGTGCTGCGGGCTGATCCACAGATCGGCCAGCAGCATGGCCTGCGGGTCGTCAACCTCCGCCAATGCCAGTCGGCCGACCGGCTCCCCCGCCGCGACCACGGTGAACAGGTGCCTGCCCAGCGCCTCATGCCACCGGGTCAGGCGCCGCTCCACCTTCTGGCTCACCCATTGGGTTTCGCCCGAGCAGCCGCCGTACCACGCTTGCAGGCGCTCGCGCCAACCGTCCAACCACGACTGAGCCTCGCCTGGCGACGCCTCCCGAACCTCGATCATCCCACGATGCTAGACGCCGAGCCGCTAGTAGATCGATACGTGCACGTGGTTGGTGTGATCAGGGCTGGGCGAGTCACCACATTTGGAGCCGGCGGTGTTGTATTTTCGCCAGCCCGCCCCGACCACCCAGATCTCACAGAACCACACCACATACATCACGCCGAGCGCGATCGCGTTCTTGACGAAGAAATAGGCGAGGTTGGAACCGTAGACCTTGGTGTCACCCGCGGCAGTGCCGTTGAAGCCGCCGTCGTTGGTCGAAAAGTCGCAGGCTCGTCCCTTGGGGTGCTCATATTTGTTACCACCACGGAAGCACGACACAAAGCGACCGAATCCGGCCGTCTGAGCTTCCTTCATCGCGTGGTTGGTACGAGGGGTGATGCAGCCTTTTGTCGTTGGATCATTGATCGAGCACATTTCCGAGGGCCAACTCCCGTTGGCGTTGCGCGGAGCAGGCACGGCCGCGCGTGAGTTCGGGTCGAGCCAGCCACGCGTGGCACCCCCGCCCACGGCCACGAGCGCTCTTTCGGCGGCTGTTTTGCGCTTTGCCATTTCGGCCGTGGCCTCGGTCTGCTTGCGGATCTCCTCGTCGATCAGCCGTTTGGCTTCGGCCGCGCGTTGCTTGGCTTCGGTCAGGATGGCCAGCCGCACCTGATCACGCTGCGCGATCTTGTCGAAAGCCAAGGCACGGCCGAGGAATTCATCCGGGCTCGTCGAGTTGAGGAGCACTCCGAGCACGCCAATGCGGCCGGTTTTGTATGCCTCACCGGCGTACTTGCCGACACCCACCCGGGCCCGGGCGATGTCGAGCTCGGCCGCGGTCAGCTGCTCCTGCAGTCCAACCTCTTTGACCTTGGAAGCGGTAAGGGCGGCCTCAGCGTCAAGCCAGCCAATGGCTGCCGTCTCGAGATTGGAGCGCAGCGTCTCCAATGTGGGCGTGGCGCCCTCATCGGGCGGAGTGGTTGGCAAAGGGGTGGGTTCTGCCCAGGCCTGTCCGGCGAACGCGACAAGAACCAGCAATACGGTGATAGCAGCCGTTACGATCCCCGATCGACGTCGGTTCGAGGGTAACGGGAAGGTCACGAGCGTGGAGTTTGCCAGAAACGAGCTCAGGTTTCCACATCCATGTCCATAATGGACACTCCACTGATTGTCTGACCGTCTTATCCCCTATCCTTGGGTCGCAACCCGCCGGACCTGGCCATCGACGACTTCGATGGCTATGACGGTCAGTCCCTTGTCTGCGGGCCCGCTCAGCCGCGAGCCGTCGTTGACCTGGAACTGCGCTTTGTGGGCGGGACACGTCATCGTCCCGGTTGTGTCCGGGGCAGCGACCATCGCTCCTTTGTGCGGGCAGCGCGCGTCAAAGGCTTTGAAGTTACCGGGGGTCGCCTGGACCACCAGCACCGAGCCCGGCACCAGCACTCCGCCACCGACCGGGACGTCAGCGGCGGCGATGAGCACGGTGCCTGGCTCCTTCGGCGTTCCCGGCGGCGAAGGGGTTTGCGTCGGCGGCTCGTCTTCGGCGCAGGCTGCCAGAACGCCGGCGAGGCCGCACATGGCCACACCCCTGACGACGGCGCGGCGGGATAGCGTGTGTTCGGTCATGCGGCCAGAATGGGGCGGCGGCAATACTGGTTAACGGATCCTGACAAAGCTGGACAGGGGGTTTGGCATTGGCTGGGCTGCCGAAGCCGCCTGTACCGGATGGACCGGCCCGGGCACTCTTCGACGAGCTGCATCTGCTGCATCACCAGGCTGGCTGGCCGAGCTTGCGCGAGATGGCCAAAGAGGTCGGCTGCAGCCACACCACCATCTCGGCCGCGTTCTCAGAACCGCGCGTGCCGCGCTGGGGTCTGCTCGAGCTGATTGTCGAGACGCTCGACGGTGATACCGCCGCCTTTCATCGGCTGTGGTTGGCGGCCAGTGTCATCGGCGAAGATGCCCTGCCAACAAGAGCTGCCCCGATAGTCACGGCGCCGCGGTCGTTGCCTGCCGATGTGGTGGGATTCGTTGGCCGTGACGCGGAGGTGACCACGCTCGACCGGCTACTCGATGACTCGGTGGGAGCCGGGTCAACCGCTGTCGTCATCTCGGCGTTGTCCGGGACGGCCGGAATAGGCAAAACCGCTCTGGCGGCTCATTGGGCGCATCGCGTCGCCGAGCGCTTTCCGGATGGCCAGCTTTACCTCAACCTTCGCGGCTACGACCCGGATCACCCCGTTCAACCGGCCGAGGCGCTCGAGGCTCTGCTGCGCCAACTAGGCGTCGCCGGCACCGCGATCCCAGCCGGCATTGCCGACCGCGCCGCCCTCCTTCGTACCTTGCTCGCCGGGAAGCGAGCATTGCTGCTCCTCGACAACGCGCACTCCGTTGCCCAGGTGCGTGATCTGCTGCCCGGGTCACCCGGCTGCTTCGTTGTGGTCACCAGCCGTGATGCGTTGCCGGCCCTGGTCGCCCGGCACGGCGCGGTGAGGTTGACCATCGACCTGCTCAGCCCGGATGAAGCGGTGAACCTGTTGCGGCGATTGATAGGCCAGCGGGTGGACGCCGAATCCGAGCATGCACAAGCCTTGGCCGACAGGTGTGCCCGGCTGCCGCTGGCGATCCGCATCGCTGCCGAGCTCGCGGTCGCCCGGCCTTACGTGAGCCTCGCCGACCTTTCGGCGGAGTTGGAACGAGAGCCGCGCAGGCTGGATCTGCTTGGCGCCGGCGACGATGAGCACACCGCGATCCGCACGGTCTTCTCCTGGTCCTTGCGTCACCTGACAGAGGCCGACGTACACGCGTTCGCGCTGCTCGGCGAGCACCCCGGCGAAGACATCGGCCTCGCCGCGGCGGCGGCCCTGTTCGGCACCGATCTCGACGCAACGCGCCGCACCACCGACGCGCTGGCCCGCGCGCATCTTATTGAGGAGCGCGACCTCGGCCGCTATGGCATGCACGACCTGCTTCGGGCCTACGCCGCGGAGCTGGCCGCCGAACTTCCTGCAACAGAACGGAATGCGGGCCGAACCCGCTTGTTCGATCACTATCTGGAGACCGCGCGAGAGGCCGCGTCCGCCGCTTACGGCACCTCTCCCGAATCCGGCCAGGGCCTGGCGCGGCGCTGGCTCGACACCGAGCGGGGGAACCTGCTTGCCGTCGCGGCTGCGGCGATCCATGAGTCACCCGAGCACACCGATGGCCTCGCGGTAGTGCTTTCCCGGTACCTCGACACGGGCGGGCACTATCAGGATGCACTCGCTATCGACGGGCTCGCCCTCCGCACGGCACGCGACCGTGGTGACAACGCGGCCGAGACTGCGGCACTCGGGCGACTTGGCGTGGTTCACCGGCGCCTTGGCGCGTATCCGGAGGCGCTGGATTGTCTGCTACGCACGCTCGAAATCCACGGTGCCAATGGTGATCGCGGCGGCCAAGCGCACGCCTTGCTCGGCATTGGCGGCATCGAATGGCGCCTCGGCCGGTACGCCGAAGCGCTGACCCACCTGTCTGAAGCCCTTACGATGCACCGGGAAGTCGGCGACCGGGTCGGCGAAGCCCGAGCCTTGCACAACCTAGGCATCGTCTACAGACGACTCGGCCGGTATGACGAAGCGCTGAGGCATTACGAGCTCGCACTCGCCGCGCAGGGCGTCCTTGGCGACGTGGCCGGGCAGGCGGGCGCCCGCAACAATCTCGGCATAGTCCAACTCCGCCTTGGCTTGTATCCGGTCGCGCTGGCGAATTTCGGCGAGGCACTCGTGAGCTATCGCGGGCTCGGCGACCGCGCAGGCGAAGGCGCTGTGCTGAACAACCTCGGCGAGACCTACGAGCGAATGGGCCGCTACGACCAAGCAGTCGAGCATCACCAACGAGCGCTGGAAATCCACCAGACGACGGGCTATCGCGCGGGCCATGCGGTCGCGTTGCGCGGCCTTGGTGTCGCAGTTGGACGGTTGGGCCGCCGTGGGGAGGCACTCGCACACCTCGAACGAGCGATCACGCTCGGCAGTGAGATAGGCGAAGCGGACGTGAAGACCCGCGCCCTCATTGACGCGGGCGAGATCCTTCACGAGCTTGGCGACACAACGACCGCCGACAACCGGTACCGCGCCGCACTCGACCTAGCTGAGGGAACCGACAACACCTACGAACAAGCCCGTGCCCTGGACGGGCTGGCGCGTCTGGATCAACAACTGGGGCGCCTCGCCGAAGCGAAATCGCATGCCGCCACGGCCCGCAAACTCTTCCAGCAGCTAGGCGTAGCCGAGGCTACTCAATAGTTGGCGACGATCCAACGTGCTCGGGGCTGGTGCTGCCATGGGCCCTCGGGTGCCAAACTGAGGAACTGTTGTTCCACTGTGCGCATGAACGCCTCGCCCCGGGCGTTGGCCAGCGCGCGTAAGGGTCCACCGGTGGTCATGGCTTCGAAAAACGTTGCCGCGTCAGGATGGCTCATGGGGAACGACTGGTACCCGTCATGCTCAACAGTTCCACCCGCAGCGGTGATTGCCTTGCCGAGCCTTAGGTGCCATGCGTCTTCGGCCGCTGGACGGTGCCCGGCAAGCACCCGGTAGAGCAAGGCGAACGGTCCGTCCTCTTCGACGTGACTCGGCCAGAACATGACCGACATGCGGCCGCCTGGACGAAGCGTGGCCATCCAGTCAGCCAGGGCCGCTTCGGGGTCGGGAAGCTGCTGAAGCCCGAAGACCGAAACCACGCCGGCGCACATGCCGGGCCATTGTTGCCCGAGAACCGTTGCGTCGCCTTCGATTACCCGCACGTGCGGCAGGTCTTTAGCCCGCTCGCGAGCGAGATCCACCATGCCCGCGGAGAGGTCGATGCCGACGATCTCACGCTCAGGATGGCTGTCCACCAACGCCGGCAGCTCCGGAAATGAGCCACAGCAAGGCACGAGGATGGGGCCAGGCGGCAGCGTCACGTCGGCCAGGGCACGCACCGCGGTCGCCACCCATGGCGCGAACCGCGGGACGAAATACTGCTCATACCCGTCGGCGGCCTCATCCCAAGCGCGCGCGAGCCCGCCCATCAGTCCCCCTGTCCGCCAAAGGCGACCAAGAATCGGTCGCGGAAAGTGTCCATGCGCCACACCGGAGCCTGCGGACCGGGCTTCAGCCCTTCCTGCCAACCCCAGTCCGCGATCCGGTCCAGCACTGACCGATCGCGGGTAACGATGGTAATCGGCACATCCCGGCTGGCGCCCGTCCCGGTGATGACCGGGGAGGGCTGATGGTCGCCCAGGAAGACGAGCACGAGATCGTCATCGCCATAGGTCTCGACAAAAGAAATGAGACTTTCCAGCGAGTACCCGATGGCACGCCCGTAATCATTACGTACCCGGTTGCGGTCGCGCCCCAGCACCGATTCGGGTGCGTCACCGGCCCCGGGCACGACGTCGAAGACCGAGCCGTCACCGACCTCATCCCAATCGATGAGCCGCGGGACCGGTGCCCAGGGCGCATGGCTCGAGACAAGGGGAATCGCCGCCATCATCGGGGCGTGGTCCTGCTGCGCGCGCTCGGATCGCTGGAAGGTCGACAGCGTGTACTGGTCGGGCATGGTGGCGAAACCGTATTTGGGACCTTGATAGTTGAGGTCACCGGCGGTGTAGATCCGGTCGTAGCCAAAGAATTCCCCCTCCGGCCAAGGCCCGGTGGTCGCCGGCATGACGGCGACCGTCCGCCAGCTCGCGCGCTGAAACGCGCCGGTGAGGGTCAGGCGGTCACTGTCGAGCAGTTGCCGATAGCGCTGCTGATTGTCGATCCAAAGGCCGGACTGCAGAGTGGCCTGAGCCAGCCAGCTCCCGCCGCCCGCAGTCGGCGAGGAGAGGTAGCCACTGCGAGAGTGGAAGGCGGCCGCGCGCAGTCGGCTGTTCCCGGCGTCAAGCAGCGCACCGATCTGCGGGGCCAAATCGGGGTCCTCGAGCGCGACGCGGCCGTAACTCTCGACGAGAGCGACAATGACGTCCTTGCCGCGCAAGGCGGTCAGCATTTCCGCACCTGTGGCTTCCCGAAACGCGTCCACTGCGGACTCCGCGGCGAACACTTCCTTATCGTGCAAGCTTTCCTGGACTTGGAGCACACCGTCGTAGTAGTCACGCGAGGCGATCGGGACTTCTGGGACAAGCTGCACCCCGGGGATGCCGAAGGTGACCCAGGCGACCGCGAGTAGCGCGACCGTCAAAGACGCCGTGCGACGATGCCCAACCGCGACGCGGGTTATGCGCAGGAACGACAACGTCACGAGGGCAAGAACGGCCAGAGCGAGCACCACAGCGCCGATCACGGTGGCGATCGCGCCGACTTGGCCGAACGACTGCTTGAGAAACACCACTGCGGATTGGAGAAAAGGCCAGTCGAAAACCGGGTCGAAAGGCCGGTCGAGGAAGGTGGAGAAACCTATACCGGCGATCTTCAGCAGCGCCAGCAGACCGAAGGCCACTCCGATGACCACCGCGGCAACCTGTCTGGCGCGTGGCGGCAAGACGAGAACGATGGCGATGCCGAGGAGTCCGTCCAACGGGATGCGCAGGAGTGCGGCGGGCGTGAGGTGACCGAGCTCGCTCGGCGCGACGAGGACGAACATCACGAGCAGGCAGGCCAGGGCGGTGATCACCCGTGGCCCGGCGGGACGGGATGCGGCATCCTCGGCCGGCTCCATTCACATCCCTCCAATGTGGACGTTGTTCATTGTGTGGGCTGCGGCACGACGGGCTTTCGCGGCCAGATATCCCGCATTCGCCGGGGACAGATGCACCCCGGTCGCGACGCGCTCGGTCACTGCCAGCCCGAGTCGGCAGAGCTGTTCGGCCTTGTCCGGATTGTTGCTCAGTAAGGCGATGCGGTCCACACCCAATGCCCGCAACATCTGAGCGGCGGGAGTGTAATCGCGCTCGTCCTCGTCATGACCGAGTGCGATGTTCGCCTCGTAGGTGTCCAAGCCGGTGTCCTGTAAGGCGTATGCCTCAAGTTTGGAGTACAGGCCGATACCGCGGCCCTCCTGACGCAGATAAAGCAGCAGGCCGCCGACGGTGGCGATACGTTCGACCGCCTCGCGCAGTTGCGGGCCGCAGTCGCAACGCTGGCTGCCGAACACGTCTCCGGTCATGCACTCACTATGCGGCCGAACAAGTGGTGGAGGCTCGACACGCGCGGAAGATCCTGCCCAGTCGCCCAGGCCGAATGCGAGATGCTCCCGGCCGTCTACCAAACCGTCGAAGGAGATCACACGTGCCGTGGTGGTGTATCCATCGTGGAATCGCAGTGGCACAAGCACTTGCGTGCGAACCGTTGCGCTGAGGGGCACGTCCATCGGTCTCCTTAGTCAGCCTTACCGAACCGCGGCGACAACGCGTATCGCAACAGGACCACGTCGCCAATCTGCCGCACGTCGGCCAGCGTTGCCCGGTGGCCGGGGTTCCAGGGGTAACGGCCGTCGCTGACGAACCGGCGAGCTCGCGAGTCACCGACGAAGAACGGCGCCACCACGAGGTGCAATTCGTCGGCGAGATCGGCCGTCAGGAACTGGGTGTGAATGCTGCCGCCGCCCTCGACCATCAGCCGCTCCACGCCGCGGGTGTAAAGGTCTTCCGTCATGCGGCTGATGTCAACAGGTTGACCCCCGTCGACCACTGTGGCGACCTCACCCAGCTTGGCGAGTGCGTCATCCACGGCTGCGCTCGCGCAGTAAACGATCTTCTCCGTGTCTCCTGCCGTGAAGAAATCCGAATGTGCGTCAAGCTTTCCCCGGCCGGTGACGGTCACCTTGATTGGCGAAGGCCGCAGGCCGCGGGCGACCCGCTCGTCGCGCCGGGCTTGCGAGCGCACAAGCAACCGCGGATTGTCCCGCCGGACAGTCCTTGCGCCGACCAGGATCGCGTCATGTCTGGCGCGCACCGCATCGACGCGATCAAAGTCGGCCGCGTTGGACAGCAGCAGGCGTTCGTCAGTCGCACTGTCGAGGTAGCCGTCGATCGACATGCTGCAACTGAGCAGGACGTAAGGACGCTCAGCCATGGGACTCAGCGTGCCCGAGCGCTGGGGCTGGTACCCGTCGGATGGTTATTAGCAAACCGGCACCCGGGAGGCTGGCGACGAAGGCAAGGACCCCATATGTCACCGCCGTGGCAACGCCCTGCGTCGCGGTCAGCCCCGCGGCGCCGAAGGCCCATGCCGCCGCACCTTCTCGCAGCCCCCAGCCGGCAATGTTGAATGGCAGCACCATGGCGAAGAGCGCGAATAAGGTCAACGGCACCAGTACCGGGAGCGGGGCGGTCGAGCCAGCGCCGCGCGCCGCGACAAGGAAAATAGCCAGGTGACCCGTTAGCACCACGGCGGAGGCGAGCACGACACCCGCCCGCGTGCGCGTGGTGGATAGACCGTCGCGGACATCGGACACGGCCCGGCGCAGTGCCAGCACCCAACGGGAGGAGCCGAATCGCGGAAGCGCTTGGGCCACAAGGAAAATGGCCAGCCCGACTGCCACGACACCGGCAGCCAGCGTGGGCATGTGCGACCTCACCGGCGACGGAAAACTGAGCAGCACGACCACCGCGAGGGCGACCTGGACGGTCTGACCGGCGATCCGTTCCAGCACCACCGCGCGAACGCCAAGGCCCACATCGCCGAGGTCCAAACCATGCCGGACGGCCCGATGGACGTCACCGACCACACCCCCCGGCAGGGTCGAGTTGAGAAACTGCGACCGATAATAGGCCGAGACCGCTTGGCCCAATGGGAGTTTGACGCCCAGGCCGCCCGCGATCAGGCTCCACCGCCAAGCCGCGCAGACCGTTGTCAGCAGACCGATTGCGAGTGCCGCCGCGAGCGCCGAGCCGTCGATCGCCCGTATTCCGTCGAGGAACGGGCCGGTACCCAGCTGCCACATCAGGACGGCAAGGATGCTCACGCCGCCCAACACCCGCGCCCACTTTCCCAAAGGCCGCATCCGACCGCTCACAGACCCACGCTCACGTTCGCAGCCACGCGGGATAGCACGCTCGCGACAATTTCCGAGGTGACAGCCCAGCTCGTCAGCGTGGTGCGGCGGTGTTGCGCCGACCGTCTGAGTTGGACCCGCAGCTCGGAGTCCTCAAGCCAGCCTCGCAGTGCGGCAGCCAACGCCGCCGGATCGGCCGGCGGCACCAGGATGCCGGGCAGGTTGCCGTCGGGGGCGTGGCCGAGCGCCTCCGGCAGACCGTTCACTTCCGTTGCCACGACTGGGATTCCACGTGCCAGCGCTTCGGTGACCACCATGCCGTAGGTTTCAGCACGCGACGGCAGGACAAGCAAATCCGCCGCGGCGTATTCGGCGTCGAGCTCCTCGCCGATGCGAGGGCCGACAAAGCTGACCCGGCCGGGCGCTAAACCACGCGCTAAACCACGGAGTCGATCGACGAAGCCGGGATCCCGCTCGAGGGTGCCGACACACACGCAACTCCAAGCCATGTCAGCGATCGCACCTAACGCCGCCACCAAGGTGTCGTGTCCTTTGTGCGGCGCGACAGCCGCCACGCACAGCAGACGCGAGCCCGTCTCCGACCCCGGCACCAGTTGCGCGGCATCCACTCCGGGCGGCGCGGCATGGACCCGATCGGCCGGCAGCCCGTAAATGTCGAGCAGGTGTAGCCGACTCCAGAAGCTGGTGGTCACGACGGCAGCCACCTCGGCGAGGAGGTGCCTTTCCAGCTCGTTCTCCAGCGGCATGTGCATCAGGATGACAAGCCGCAACCGTCGCGTTTGTGCAGGTGGAATGCCCGACGAGAGCAGGCCGTCAACGAGCACGACCGAGTCGTCCGGCAGGGTCGCGAGTACCTCGGCGGCGTTGGCCCGGACTGGGTGTTCGCGCACCTGCCAACCCAAGGCGGTGAGGCCGTCGGAGATTCGGCGGTCGTATACGTTGCCTCCGCTCGGCGTCGCCGGATCGTCAACGTTGCTCGGCAGGACAAAGTGGACAGTGCTCATAACGGCCGCTCGTAGCTGGCCCACGCGACGTGCGACTCGTGCAGCGTGACGGTGATCCCGGCAAGCCCATGGGCGCCTTCCCCGAGGGCGCCCGCGTTGACGCGCTCGGCGAGGCGGTCGGCGATCACCTGGGCGAGTACCTCGGTCGTGGTGTTCATGCCCGCGAACGCCGGATCATCGTCGAGGTTGCGCAGATTGAACTGCCCGAGGACGGTCTTGAGCTCCTCCGCGGCGCGGGCTATGTCGACCACGATGCCGTCGGCGTCGAGCCCGGCCCGCCGGAAGGTCGCATCGACGATGAACGTCGCACCATGGAGTCGCTGCGCCGGGCCGAAGACCTCGCCTCGAAAGCTGTGCGCGATCATCATGTGGTCGCGGACCGTCACGCTGAACAAGAGCTCACTCTCCGCTGTAGGTAATCAAATGGCACAATGCGGAGTTGGTACCCGCAGTCATCTCTGCCAGAACATCGGGCAACTGGTCGAATACCGACTCACCGGTGATCAGCGCGTCGAATACCGGATCGCGCAGCAGCTCCAGCGCTAGCGCCAGGCGGTCGGCAAAGCTGCGAGTCGCACTTCGGGCCGGTGAGACGGTGCCAACCTGGCTGCTGCGGATCTTCAGCCGGCCGGAGTGAAACAACCCGCCCAGTTGCAGGCTCACCTCGCGATCGCCGTACCAGCTCAGCTCGATCACCGTGCCCTCGGCCGCGAGCAACTCCATCGACAGCTGAAGCCCGGCCGAGCTGGCGCTGGCGTGAAAGACCAGGTCGCGTCCCTTTGCGGCCTCGGCCGGCAGAGCGAACTGCACGCCAAGCACCGAGGCAACAGCCTCGCGATCCGGATTGGAATCGACGATCTCCACCGAAGCGCCGGGAAACCGTGCGAGGACGCCCGCGACGCAGCAGCCCACCATTCCAGCACCCACCACGGTGATCCGGTCACCGACCAGTGGCGCGGCGTCCCATAAAGCATTAACTGCGGTTTCCACGGTACCGGCCAACGCCGCTCGCCCAGGCGGGACATCGTCGGGTATTACCACCACGGCGTCGGCTGGAACGACATACGCGGTCTGATGCGGATAGAGACAGAAGACTGTCCGCCCAATCAGCGCGGCCGGTCCTTTCTCGACTATGCCGACGTTGAGGTAGCCGTATTTTACCGGCCCGGGGAAGTCGCCCTCCTGGAACGGCGCCCGCATGATTTCGTGCTGGCTAACAGGCACTTCGCCGCGGAAGACAAGTGTCTCGGTCC
>DPJL01000216.1:0-180 GCA_003543035.1 Micromonosporaceae bacterium
CTGAGTCGTTGGGGAGACTCGCGCCGTGACCTCAGATGTTCCCCAGACGATCAAGGCGGTCGACACGGCGGAGTCACACCGGCTTCGAGCAGCCAGCCGGTCGCTGCTGCGGCGATGTGTGCGATCTGCTTGGCTGACAACGGGTCTACCCGGACTACGGTGATGCTCGATTCGCTCATC
>DPJL01000216.1:552-674 GCA_003543035.1 Micromonosporaceae bacterium
TTTACGTGGCCAGGCATGGGAATCGGCGTGCAGCCCATGACGTGCACGGTGATATCGGTAGCTGAATAGTCGCGTACCGGCCAGAAGATCATGTCGGTGAGGTGCAGGCAGCCGGTCTGCCG
>DPJL01000216.1:1011-6839 GCA_003543035.1 Micromonosporaceae bacterium
GGTGCAGGCAGCCGGTCTGCCGCGACAGACCGTCGAGCCACCATGCGGCTGCCCTTTCGTCGCCATCACCATTCATCAACCGCTGCACGATCGCCGTCAGGTCGTCTTCACTGGCTGGATAGGGGAGCCTGCCGACCCTCACGTAGTCGCGGTAATCCTCGGCTGCGACGCCGAAATTCATCCACTGGCCCGGGGCCGCATCTGTGTGGCGCTCGGCCAGGCGCATGGCCTCGGCTGCGTCGTCATGCTCGGCAATCTGCTGCCAGGTTTCATCAGCGCCGGGATCCAGCGGCGGGAATTCGCTGATGTCACTATGTTCTAGTCCGCCGACATCCCATGCAAGGTGGTGCAGCACCTCGAACCCGCCGCTTCGCCTTGGTTCGATGCTTACCCATCGGATACCTGGGCGGCCGAACCCGAACGCGGGACCGAGGAACTGCTCCACCGGCTTGCCGCGGCCCAGAGCCAAGACAGCGAAGTGAGGCGTGAGGTTACGCACCGGCGCAGGATAGCGGTTGGGCGTGTGAGATGAGGGGCGGCCTGCAGCTATCTCAGGAGCGGTAGCCTGCGTTCTGCACCGCCCGGCCGTACTAATTTTGGAGTGCCCTGTGGAAGGCCCAGCTGCTTACGCTTGGGTTTTTGACATTGTTTCGGATGATCCTGTTCGCCGCCGTGCAGCGTTGGACCGGTACCGGGTGACGCTGGAGGCGTCGCATGAAGCGCAGCGTTGGATAAACCGGGTGTGGGCGCAGGCCGGTAGCCTGGCGCCGGAGCAGCCGAATCTGGCTGCGGAGATGGACCAGGCCTTTGCCGCGAAGCGGGAGGCCGATGCTCTGACTTTCTTTGCCCCTATCCGGCGCTGGTGGAACGACGGGAGCAACGACCCGGCGTGGCATGAGGAATTTGCGCCATACGCGGTGCTGTTCCTGGACTGGGAGGCGCACTTTCCGGACGAATGGCGCGAGGCGGGAAGCTGGGGTCACTCACCGTGGGGAGCTAAGGAAGGTGTGCTCCGCCGGTTGATCCGCAAGGGAGTGCCCGTGAACGTCAAGTCCTCAGTCGAGGACCTCGTGGTGGCTGCGGTAACGCGGGAGTACCGGTGCAAGGACTGGATGTACGCGGCACTTGTACGTTTGGTCGACGAGCCGTCGTTACGGGATCGGCTAGGTAGTCTTCTTGCGTCTGAGGAATCCCTTACTAAGCTGCGCACCGAGTTTGTCCTACATGTTTTGGACAGTCCGGGCGTTCGGGTCAAACGCGCTACTTGGCAACGCTGGCTTGCGGGTTGACCGCGAAACCTTTGTCATGCGTCCCTTCATCGGTGCTTCTGCCGAAATAGATGGGCGTTTCCAGGGCGTTGGCAGCTAACCTCGCCGGGTGAGTTTCGGTACGTATGCACGTCAGGTGCGTGATAGTTCGCTGCCTTACGGGCGGCGTTGCGTGGTTGTGCCGAACGTTATTGCCCGCATGGCTATACCGCGACTCTAAGTTTTCTTGCGCAGGTGGCGGGTGACTATCACCGTGACGAAGCCGCCCTATTACGGCGGTGGAACACATTTCGGCAAGCCGTGAGCTGTGGCTCGTGTCAGCGCACACGTTCGCCCACCAGCGTCGTGCCGAAAAGCGACTCGGCAGGCGGTCACTGAAAGCCGATGAGCAGAACACCGCCTACGTCGACCGGTACTACGGTTCTCAAAGTTTGGCCACGCAGGCTTCCCACACATACGGCGATGCTAAGCCCGGACGCGGAAGAGCTACGGGCGATGGTTGACGCGGTCCTCCGTTCTGAGGGTCTCGACTCGGTGTGTCGTGAGCGGCTTACCGCCAGACTTTCGGCCCTCCGCAGGAAGGTTCGGAGTGACCTCTGGGAGACCGATCGCGAAGCACACTTCACGGCCTGGCGGCTTTATGGTGTCGCGCGGCTGCTGGACCTGGCACTGAGCGAGGATGAGTAAGTGGATCGCATCGAAGCAGAGTTGTTCAGCGACGGCGGCAACAACGCCATTTTGCGGATGCCCGGCCGGGCGTTTCCCGGGATTGTGGTGCAAGGCGACACGCTTTCGACGTGGCGGCAACAGCTAGCGGCGGCCTTGCGGACCGATCCTGCCGACGGCGAAACCCTTGATGAGTTGGATTACTTCGTGTCGGAACTGAGCGAGGTGCTGGGCAGGTAGGAGGACGCACTGGCCGCTCATGGGCTGCGGCGACCGTACTGACGGCATGGTGGATGTGTTGGCACGGAACAACATCGGAGCAACTTGACCGCTCGTGGTAACAAAAGCGGTAACAGCGGAGGGCGAACTGCCCGGTACGTGTCATCACGGGATACCATTGACTGGCAACAGTATTCGCACCTAATGGCATGTGCTGATACGGCGAAAACCCTTGTGACACAATCGTTACGAGGCCTGGGGGTCAAGGGGCCGTGGGTTCAAATCCCGCCATCCCGACAAACAAAGGTCACAGCTCACGGGCCATTCCTCATCGATGATGGGAGATGGCCCGTGAGCTTGTGGTACCAGAGATCAGATATGGTTTGCCTCTACCTGCAGTTTTGGTACCGCGCGGGAGGCACCCTTCATGAGCGTCTGCGGGAAGGCCTGGTCACACGGAGCCGGTCAGAAGGAGACAGTCGCAGATCGTGCTTGCACCTGCGCCCGTCGGGGAAGTTCGACGAGTACGGCAACCCGACCCCGCCCGACGGCACCACCCGACCAAGCCACGCAGGACCCGGCCGATGCGGTTCGCCGATGCCGGCACCATTGCCGGTCCGAACGCCGAACAAGTGGCCACTTGACCTCCCCGCCGCGGCTAGGTCCGGGGCCGCCACGACCCCAGGATGGTTGCCGGCAGCAGGGTCCCCATCACGGGCGTTGGCCACCGGCCAGTGAGCCCCCGCGCGGACACCGGACCGTTCGTGAGCAGGCCCTCTGCGTGTATCGCGACTGAGTTGGCCACGGGCTTCGCGCCGTAGGGCTTACGCGGATACCTACTGTCGAAGGTCGGTCGTCGCGGGACCGGCTGGGACGGCGGGGGTTCGAGGCCATGTCCAGGCGGAGCGCAGGATGAAGGCCAGGAGCAGCACCTCGATTCCGATGGAGAGGCCGTAGAAGAAGGCCCAGTCCAAGGACTCCCCTGCCGCGTTGACCGCCGAGTAGGGGATGTAGAGCGATGCAACGACGAGGTTCGTGGCGCGGTTCACCCGGGCGGGCAGCGTCATGGAGAGCATCACCATCAGGGCCGGGATCGCCACGGACGCGGCGAAAATGGTCAACAACGTCGGGCTGATGTCGAACTCAAAGACGACGCCGGCGCGGAGGTTGTCGATGACGCCGGGCTTGTAGAGGTGGAAGTAGTCGACGTAGATGTAGAGGAACATGAAGCTGGTCCATGCGGCGGCGAGCTTGGCCTGCACGGGGATCGGCGGATTGTCGAGCGGGTTCGGGGTTTTCGTTCGGGTGGTCATCGGTTCTTCTTTCGAGAGGAGCGGTCCCTCCGCCGGTGTGGCGGCAGGTTTGGGCGTGCACACGCACGGGTTGGGTCGTTCTCGTCGGTCCGGTCGTCAGACGGTGACGACGGCCTTCCCTTGGGTGTGGCCGGGCGCGACGTAGCGGAGGGCGTCGGCTGCGTGCTCCGGCATTCGATCGCTGTTCGATTCCCACAGAAGCCTCCTCACGTCCGAGCTACGACTCTCGCTGGTTCGTACACCGTACGTCGTACACTGTACTATGAGCGTACACTGTACCATGACCGTACGCTGGACGATTGTCAAGCCGTTCGAGCGAGCGAGGAGACCCGTGTCTGCGAGGGAACAACGCCAGGTCGCGTCAGACGCGGGGCTGAGCAAGCAACGGGTGGTGGTCGAGGCGGTCCGGCTCGCCGACCGCGAGGGGGTCGACGGGCTGAGCATGCGCCGGCTGGCTGGCGCGCTCGGCGCGGGCGCGATGTCGCTCTACCACTACGTGGCGAGCAAGGAGGAGTTGCTGGACGCCATGATCGACATCGTGTTCGAGGAGATCGAGCTCCCGCCTGAAGGGACCGACTGGCAGTCGGCGATGCGACGGCGGGCGGTATCCGCCCGACGGGTTCTCGCATGCCACCCGTGGGCGATCGGCCTGATGGAGTCGCGGACATCGCCCGGGCCCGCGAACCTCCGCCACCGCGAAGCGGTCACCGCCTGCCTGCGAAGGGCCGGCTTCACGGTCTTGATGGCGACGCACGCCAACTGGTTGCTCGACAGCTATGTCTACGGTTTCGCCCTGCAGGAAGCCAGCCTGCCGTTCGACACCGCATATGAGTTCGCGGACATGGCCGAGGACGTCTTCCTGCCCCAGCTTCCTCCTGACGAGTTCCCCTACCTCAACGAGTCCGCCGCGGCGCTCGTCGCTGCCGGCTACGACCCGGCGGAGGAGTTCATCTTCGGCCTCGACCTCGTCCTAGCCGCCCTCGAGCCCCTGAGAGCCTCCGCATAGCGACGCTCACGGACCGTCGCGCGGCCCTATGCACCGCAGCTCCGATCCATAACCGCTGTGTTGTAGTGGGGCTCGTAGCGACCAAACACGATGGTCCTATTCGGATAGCCTGGCGCAGATTTGGAGGCCTTGCGTGCGTGAGGATGGCATGCATAAACGCCTTCAGGAGGCGGCAGAAATACCGCAACCGGCGCGCAGGGGCCTTGAACTTGAAAAATTACCGCAGATCTATTCCGGAGAGATCACTTCCGCGTCCAGTTGAACCCAGGCACGGCAAGGCCACGGCAGACTGACCTAATTGCGATCGCGGCGCCGCTGGTACCGCGTAGCGGCTGCTACAGCTCGGCGAATTGCTCCTCTGCTGGGCCGTAGTGGCGCACGTCTTTGAGGTAGTGACCGGTGACCCTGTCTAAAGTCCGGTTACGACCAAGGAAGACTTGCACCGGGCTGTTCATAGACCACGGCGAGGTTCGTTGTGCCCCCACTGGTGCACCAACACTCCATTGAGATGGTCGGCAATGCGTTGCGCCTGGCGAATGAAATAACGGCGTTGATTACTTTCGATGCCATCGCTAGGATAGGCAAACTGATTGCCTATCCTGGGAGGCTGGTTTATGGAACGCCGGTCCTTGTTACGCGCAGGAGTTGTCGCCGGTGGCGCGGTCGCGTTTGGCGGTGCGGCCTGGAAGGAAGCCCTGGCCGCACCCGCTATACCCGGCGCTAGCCCGTACGGCCCGCTGCAACCGGCTGATGCCAACGGGATTGCCCTTCCCGCGGGCTTCACCAGCCGGGTTATCGCCCGGTCTGGACAGGCCGTCGCCGGCACGAGCTATGTATGGCATGGTGCACCCGACGGCGGGGCGTGCTACCCAGACGGTTCGGGCTGGATTTATGTGTCCAATGCCGAGCTGGGCAGCAATGCTGGTGGTGCGTCAGCGGTACGTTTCGACTCGGCCGGCGCGGTGACCGCGGCGTACCGCATTCTCGGCGGGACCAGCTACAACTGTGCCGGCGGGGCGACGCCTTGGAACACGTGGCTGTCGTGTGAAGAGATCTCCAAAGGCTACGTCTTCGAGACCGACCCCTACGGCACCAATGCACCCGTGCGCCGTGACGCGATGGGCCGCTTCTCGCACGAGGCGGCCGCCTGCGATCCCGTGCACCAGATGGTTTACCTGACCGAAGACGAAAACGACGGCTGCCTGTACCGTTTCGTTCCCACCGTCTGGGGAGACCTGTCCGCGGGCGTGCTGCAGGTCGCCATCGGCAGCTCCAGATCGGAAGAGGGGTGGGTCGGGGAAGAGAGGGGGTCAAATGGAAATTTCGGGGGGGGGCGGTTTCTTAAAAAAAAAAAAA
>DPJL01000277.1:0-206 GCA_003543035.1 Micromonosporaceae bacterium
CTGCGGCGGTGCTGTCGCGCGCGGACAGTCCGGCGACGAACATCATGCCGGCGCTGGCCAGCAGTCCGGCCGAGAGCCAGAACCGGGCCGGGCGGCGCACGGTGTTGCGCGCCGCCATGAGCAGTCCGCGGTCGATGCGGGGAATGCGGCCAAGCCGGGCCAGCAGGCCGGTGCCTGTGCGGGGCATGGCGCCGAGTCCACTGTGG
>DPJL01000277.1:580-7125 GCA_003543035.1 Micromonosporaceae bacterium
GGTCGATCGCCGCCCGCACGGTGATGCGGCTGGCCTTGACCAGCGGTACCAGCGTCATCAACACGGGCAGCGCCAGCCCGCCTGCCAGGAGCACGAGGTAGGTCCACCAAGCGGCCGCGACACTGCCGGCCTGGATGCCCAGGAACCCAAAGACGAACGGGGCCAGGGTGCGTCCGATCCAGATGGCGGGGGCCAAGGCGAGCAGGGTCGCCGCCCCGGCCACCAGAAGCGTCATCGTCAGATAGAGCCGGCCTATGCGCCTCGATCGGGCGCCGATCGCCTTCATGATGCCGATCTGCGGTATCTGCTGGGTGAACAGGCCGTTGAGCATGTTCGCGACTAGGATCGTGGCCAGCAGCAGCGCCATGCCGGCGCCGATGAGCAGCGCGGTAAGCAGCGCGTCGGCTTGGCCTTGGTGGGGGTGGGCGTAGGGCGTGGGAGCCTGGATTTCCCGGATCGCCAGCCCCTGCTCTTGTTGCAGCCACTGCGCGACCGCGCCGGCGGTGGCCACGATGGCGTCACGATCGCGGCTTGGTGTCATCGCGCCCGGGTCGGCGATCTGGAGTTTCAGTTGGTTGAACACGTCCGGCTCGCCGACTGCGGCCAGGGAAGCGGTGGACAGGTAGCCCTGGGCGGTCTGCTGTTGCTCGGCCGGTGCGAGGCTGGGGTCATACACCACGCCGGCCACCTTTAGCAGCAACGCTTTGCCGCCCGGCGTCGTGACAGTGATGCTGTCGCCGACAGCAGCGTCCAATAAGGACAGAGAGTCGCGCCGGATGAAGATCTCTCCGGGCGCTGGTGGCCAACTGCCTTGCTGCACCTCGAATGTGGCCATCCGCATCGGGTCGCCGGGGGCGGCGGCGAAGACCTGCAACGAAATCTCGCGTGCGGTGCCGTTGACTTCGATGTTGCTGGTGAACTGGGTGCGCCCGGCGGCCTCCAGCACACCTGGGCGCGTTTGCGCCTGGCCGGCGATCGCGGCCATTTCGTCGGCTTCGACACCGGGGCCGAACACGATCGTGGCCGAAGCTGGCTCGGTACCCAGATAGGCGATTTCTGTTTCTCGATGGATGGCGCTCCAGGCAAACAGCACCCCACCGAACACCGTGAGGCTGACCGCGATCGCCACCACCATCATCGCCAGGCGGGGCCAGGTCGCCCGCGCATCGCGCCATAGCTTGACCGTCATCAGACTCATGCCGGCACCTGCGCTTCATCGGCGACGATGCGGCCGTCCTTGAGGAGCACCTCACGGCCGACGATGGATCTGATGTCACGTTCGTGGGTCACCACCACGATGGTTTGCCCATCGGTGTTGAGCTCGGCGAACAGCTCCAGCACCGCGTCGGCTGTGGCGGAGTCGAGGTTGCCGGTCGGTTCGTCGGCCAGCAGGATCGGCGGGTCGTTGGCCAATGCCCGGGCGATCGCCGCGCGTTGTTGCTGGCCTCCAGACAATGTGGCGGGTACCTTATCGGCCTGATCCGCCACACCCATGCGCTCCAACAGATGCAGGGCGCGTTCGCGCCGTTGCCCGGTGGGGATCTTGTGGGCGAAGTCCATGGGCAGCATCACGTTCTCGGCGACCGTGAGAGTGGGCAGCAGCTGGAAGAACTGGAACACGAGTCCCACGTTGCGGCCGCGCCAGACGGCCAGCCCGGTCTCGGAGAGCGAGCCGAGGTCGGCGTCGGCGACTTGGACCGTGCCCGATGTGGGCCGGTCGATGCCGGCGAGCAGGTTTAGCAGCGTTGTCTTGCCGCTTCCCGACCGGCCGACAATCGCCACGAACTCTCCCTGTCCAATGTGGAGACTTATCTGATCCAGTGCGACGAAGTCCCCGGTACCCGTCGGATAGGTCTTGGCGACGTCGCTGAGTTCTATCGCGTGGTCCACAGCCTCATGCCTCCGTATCGAATCTTTAGAAGTGGCGTGCGGGGCCGTGTGCACCGCCGCCGATGAGCATCGCGATGATGACCAGCAGGGTCAGGATCGCCGCGACGATCAGCGCGGTCTTCGCCCAGCGGGGCATGCCGTTGCCGTCGTCATTCATTTACGCCTCCAGTCACGGGTATCCAGGTCACGCTCAGGTGATCACGTCGGCCGATCTGTTCAAGGCGCCCGGCGATGCGCTGCTCCAGCTGGCGCAGGCTTTCCGCGTCGGGCGCCTCGGCGCGCAACCTCAAACCGTCGGCATCCGCGCGAAGGCTGCATCGACCAAGGCCCAGATCGATCACGCCGTGCTCGCCGGACCATTGCACCTGTGCCTGCATGTGCGGGTTCGCGTGCGCCACCAGGTGGACGTGCTGGCAAAGCTGTACCAGGTACCGGCTGGCGCGCTCCGTTTCCGCGAAGGCTTCCGAGATCAGCGTGCTGTTCACGGCGCTACCCTACGAACCCCTACGCCCGGGGCGAAACGCCTCACGGGGGGACCTTGTCCGTCCACATTTTGTTGACACAGATCCTCCGCCAGGGGGACTCTGAGCTGGGCCGGTGAGGATAACCTCGCGGTGTCATGTCAATACCATTCTCGGCGCCTAAGCCCAGGTCGTGGCCGCTGCTCGATATCGCGATCGCGGCCGCGGCGCTGGCGGGCACGCTCGCGATGCTGCGCCATGGCGGCGTCGTGCCAGCCGGCCCTTCTGGCGGGCTGGACCCGCTACGGGCCGGACTCGCCCTGTCCTCAACCGTGCCGCTGCTTGCCTGGCGGCGGTGGCCACTTGGGGTGTTCGTGATAACCGCGGTGCCCGGTGTGCTGATGACCAGCCTCGGATATCCCGTCGATCTGCTGATCGGGCCAACCGTAGCGGTCTACCTGCTGGCCGCGAGCCGGCAGCGCCAGACGCCGTGGACCGCGCGTACCACCGCCATCGTGGCCGGGCTCTTCGCCGCCTATCTGGCCGCCGCAGCCACGGCCCAGGACGGCTTCCCGGCACTCGCCCTGCTGCACACCGGAATGGCGTTCGCCATCGCCTGGTTCGCAGGCGACAGAACCCGGCTGCGCCGCGAGCAGATGGCCGAACTGCGCGAGCGCGCGGCCCGCGCCGAACGCGACGCCGAACGTGAACGCCTGCTCGCCGTCGCCGAGGAACGCGCCCGGATCGCCCGCGACTTGCACGACTCGGCCGGGCACGCGATCAACGTGATCGCCGTACGTGCGGGCGCTGCCCGGCTACGGCAAGATCCGGACCGCTCGCTGCTTGCCCTCAAGGACATCGAGGAGCTCGCCCGCCAAACTGCTGGAGAAATCGACCAGATCGTCGGCACACTCCGCGATGGCTCGACCGACCACGCACCAGCCGGGCTCGCCTCGCTTACCACGCTGATCGCACAGCACACCGCAGCAGGACTGCGGGTCACGCTCGACACCAAGGGCGAACCCACACCGCTCACAGCCTCCGCTGACCAAGCTGCCTACCGCATCCTCCAGGAGGCGCTCACCAACGCCGCCCAACACGGATCCGGCAGCGCCCGCATCGAGCTCGCCTACATGGCCGCAGCGGTCGACCTCAACGTCACCAACCCGGTGCGCATCGGCGCGACACCACGCGAAGCCGGAGGCCACGGACTCATCGGCATGCACGAGCGGGCCACACTACTCGGCGGAACCCTCCAAACCTGCCGTGCCAACGGCAGCTTCCGGCTACACGCCCGAATCCCGTATGGAGCACGCCGTCCATGACCCGAGTGCTGATCGCCGACGACGACCACCTGATGCGTGCGGGCTTGGCCGAACTACTCACCGCCGACCCCACCATCTCCGTCGTAGGCCAGGCATCAACGGGACGAGAAGCCGTGCGGCGAACCCGCGAACTCGCCCCCGACGTGGTGCTGATGGACGTGCGCATGCCCGACCTCGACGGGATCGCCGCCACCCGTGAACTGTCAAAGGCCGCACCACAGGCCAAAGTCCTGATCCTGACCACCTTCGAGCAAGACGACTACATCTTCGGCGCCCTGCGCGCCGGCGCCTCCGGCTTCCTGCTCAAACGCACCCGGCCCGAAGAACTGATCGCCGCCGTCCATACCATCGCCGCCGGCGACTCGCTGCTCTCACCATCGGTAACCCGGCGCGTGATCGACCGCATGGCCCAGCAACCCACCCCGGACCTCGCCAGCCAAGCCAAACTTGGCGGACTCACCCAGCGAGAACGCGAAGTGCTAGCGCTGGTCGCGCGCGGCCTATCCAACCGGGAGATGGCGGCCGCACTCTGCGTCGAGGAATCCACCATCCGCACACATTTCAAACGGGTCCTGATGAAACTGAACCTTCGCGACCGCGTCCAAGCCGTGATCTTCGCCTACGAAAACGGCCTCAACCGCCTAGGCCCGGGACTAGGCAACTGACCAGCTAAAATACGGCGATCGCGACCCACACGTGAATGTGAAACCGGTTTTTGGTTCAGCCCGGTTGAGCCGGTAGGACCGTTCGACGGCGCGCCGTGCACCCGCTGCTCCCCGACCACCTCCAATAGACCGGCGGCGGTGAGCATCTCCACGTGCCGATACAGGGTTGTCTTGGCTTCCCCAACGTTGTTTCCGAGCCCCTTGGTTGACGACTGTGGCAGCCATAGGCACGTCGGAGGTCTATGTTGAGTTCAGGCCTGTGCTATGTGCTGAAAGCGCATGGTGTGAGCGGTTTTGTGTGTGATCAGCACAGGGCTGGGGTCTTGTGTCGAGGTTTGGGCTGGTGGATAACTGTCTTATGGCAAGGCGATCGTTTGTGGAGCTGCTGGATGAGGAGGCGCCGCCGGACGCGTTTTATGAGCGGCTGCGTCTTGCTGAGCGGGAGCGTGTCCAGCCGGTTGAGCTTGAGCGGTTGCGTGAGGAGCTCGCGGTGGCGATGCGGGTGCGTTCGAAGATGGCCAGGCAGCGGCAGCGCGAGTCTGAGCTTCGCGCGCTGTATGAGACCGCCAATGACCTGACGGCCATCCGTGATGTCGATGCGGTGCTGTCGGCGATTGTGCGGCGTGCTCGCCAGCTGTTGTCGTCTGATCTTGGCTATTTGAGCCTGGTCGATCCGGAGCGTGGGGACTGCTATATCAGGATTACTGAGGGTTCTCAGACGCCGGCGTTTCCGACGTTGCGTCTGCCGCTGGGGTCGGGCGTGCTGGGGATGGTGATCCGCACAGCGACGCCGTATTTCACCGAGGACTATCTGGCTGATCACAGCTTCGTCCATCTCGGTCATGTAGATAGGTCGGCGGGTGATGAGGGGATCCGGGCGGTGCTAGGGGTTCCGCTGGTGCTCAACGGTGAGGTGATCGGGGCGTTGCTGGCGGCGCAGCGTAGTCCTCGCCGGTTTTCCCATGATGAGGTGGCGTTGCTGGAGTCGCTGGGTGCGCATGCGGCGATCGCGTTGGAAAACGCGCGGCTGTTCGAGGAGACGAGCGCGGCGCTGCATGAGCTCAATGACGCGAATGCCGAGGTGCGGGCGCATTCGCAGTCGCTGGAGCTGGCCGCCAGCGCTCACGACCGGCTGGCGCAGGTGCTGCTGGAAGGTGGCCGGGTCGCCGATGTGGCCGCGGTGATCGCTGGCGTGCTCGGCGGGCGGGTGTGGGTGCTTGACCCGGCCGGGTTGGTGTTGGCGGCGGTAGGGGCGGATGCGGCCGAAAGCGCGGCATCGACGCTGGAGTCCGCGGTGGCTGACGCATTGCATACGGGTCGGGTTGGTGAGGTGGTCGCCGATTCCGGGGAGTTGCGGTATGTGGCCGTGGCTCGGGCGGGGTCGGATCATTTGGCCACCGTGGTGCTGGGCCGGGGAGCGCGGCTTGGGGAGGCCGACCGGCGGGTATTGGATCGTGGTGCGGTGGTCACCGCGTTGCTGTTGATGTTTCAGCGTAGCGTCGCCGAGGCTGAGCATCGGGTGCGAGGCGAGCTGCTCGACGATGTGCTGTCGGCGCCGCACCGTGATCCGGGCACGTTGCGGGAGCGGGCTCGCCGTTACCGGGCGGATCTGGACGCGCCGCATGTGGTGTTGGTGGCACGGCTGGAGGGTGTGGATCGTCATCGTGGCGCGGCCCTTGCGGCACGCCTGGCCTCAGAGCGGCATGGGCTGGCTGGGCTGCGTGGTGACGATGTCGTGCTCGTCATTCCAGGGCAGGAGCCGCTGGCGGATGGACGCCGACTCGCTGAGCGGTTGCGTGGCGCGCTGGCCGCTGTCGTGACTGTGGGGGTGGCGGGGCCTACGGCCGGCCCGGCCGGGATCGCGGTGGCGTTTCAGGAGGCGGAACAATGCCTGGCGGTGCTGTTGGCACTGGACCGCCCCGGTGATGTGGCCGATGGTGCCGGGCTGGGCGTGGCTCGTTTCCTGCTGTCGGGCGCTGACAGGAGCGAGGTGGACCAATTTCTGCATCACACATTGGGTCCGGTGCTGGAGTACGACGCTCGGCGTGGCACCCAGCTGGTGGCCACTCTCGATGCCTGGTTCGCTGCCGGTGGCAGCCTTGCGGGTGCCGGGGAGCGGGTGCACGCTCACGCCAACACGGTGCGGCAGCGGGGGGGGCGGGGGGCGGGGGCGCCGGGGGGGGATCGCCGAAGGCGACGCGCAG
>DPJL01000277.1:7434-7624 GCA_003543035.1 Micromonosporaceae bacterium
AACACGGTGCGGCAGCGGCTGGAGCGGGCGACGGCGCTGCTCGGGCCGGAGTGGCGTCGGCCGCCGCGGGCGCTGGATATTCAGTTGGCGCTTCGTGTCTGGCGCTTGCGCGAGGCCGGCCGCTAAGCAATTCGCCGCACCGTCAGGCGCCTCATGCAGGCCGGCACATAGGACAGCTCCGAGTGTGCGC
>DPJL01000030.1 GCA_003543035.1 Micromonosporaceae bacterium
CTCTTCCGATCTGATCGCGGCACCGATCCAGCGCCCGGCCACTTCACCCTCAGTGACCGCGGTCAGCAGCAGCCGCAGCAGTCCGACGAGTCCGGCGGTCGCCGCCAACGCCAGCAGGACGGGCTTGAACCAGGTGCGCAGCGGCCCGCCTGCGGTCATGTCGAGCCGCTTCTGCGCCCGGTCGCGCCACGCGTCGATGGTGTCAAACAGCGACATCAGTCTCGTTCCCAGCCGCTGCCACACCGACTCCATGCCGACACCTTCGCGGTAACAGGCGCACGATGCAATCCGTCTGCCGTACTGAGCCGCCACCATGGAGGAACGCCTGCGACCGCCCGTGTCTAGGTGGTCGTAACCCAAGACGCGCATCCCGGCGGCGAGCCGGCCGGCATCATGCCGACAGCCACTGACTCACGCCCAACCTCTCGATACACCCCGGCCAGGTTGCGGCGAGAATCTCAGTGTGTCTGGATTGCTGGGTCCCAAAAATCCAGGCCCGCACCTCACCCGGAAGCGCTGACCTCCCACCGCAGCCTCGCCGGTGCCTACGAGCCGGCCAGCCTGCAGGGACGAAGCCATCGACCTGCACCAGCAGATCCTCGCCGACCGGCTGCGGATGCCGGGCGCCGACCACCCGGAAACGCTGAACTCTCGCCACTACCTCGCCTACGCCTACCACTCGATGGGCCGCCTGGACAAGGCCATCGACCTGTTCCAGAAGATCATCGCTGACAGTGAACGCATGCTCAGCTTAGCCGACACACTGAACGCAAAGGACCGATCTGACCTGACAATCAAATCACCATTCGGCCCACACGGTGTCCGTAAGCCGATCCCAACGCGGACGACCACGCCGCTCGCGCTTGCATATGTAGCAACGTTTTGGTCGCTGTCTCAGTTGGATGTCCTCATCGGACACGGGCTGACCGTGTCCGCATTGGAACGGTGAGCGGACAGTCGGGCGCCGGCGTCGCTAATAGGGCTTGACCGGGTTGGCGCTGTTCTGTGCAGTCTCGGTGATGGTATGCCGCCGCCGGCGGGTGAGCATTGTGTGTCGCTGGACCTTGGAGTCCTTCGCGAAGTTCGTGCCCTTGCTGGTGGTCGGGAGGCGTGACCGCTGGTGGGATGTCGTGCCCGCCCTATGGGCGTGAGCAGTGTTTCTATTAGGTCGCGGTAGGTCTTGCGGCGGTGTCACGATGTCCGAGAAAGGCCAAGCACAGCTCAGCTAACTGGCTCACCGGCCTAGCGCGACGTTGAGCGGAGTTGAAGATCTAGATCGCGTTGACGTTATGGCTGAAGGTAACGACCGACAGTTTCCCGACTCCAACATCACCAAATCGGTTCGCGGGCTTATCGTTCAGCGGCATGGTGCATAAACCCCTGCTGCTTGCTGCGATAACGGTCACCGCCTTGTTGACGGGCTGTGCCACGATCACTCCGGAGGCCATACCGAGCTCCGTGGCTCCAAGCACCGCAGCGCCATCGACCCCGACGGCGGCAATACAAGCCGTGCCAACCTGTGCCGAGGTACGCACTGCCTCCGTACATGGTGTCGTTGATCCGTACTACGCCTTCGGGGATGCCGGGGCCAAGCTGACTGACGGGATGTATTCGGACAAGGACGGGCTGGTGCTGGCGGTGCAACAGCCGTGCGCGAGTGGCGACCTGGGCGAGGATATTCGCAACGTCACGGTGGCCACGATTATGGACAGCGTCACCGCAACGACCGGCCGGTTCTGGAACGTCATGCTTTGCTGGTATGTGGATAGCAAACCGAAATGCACCGTCCACATTGAAATGAAAGACCGCGACCCGATCGAGTCGGTCACCATTGGAGATAAGAAGTTGACCCTCGTCTACCTCACCCGCCCGGATGACGGGGCCGCAGCGGTGGTCAGCATCCGCCGGACAGCGATCTTCGAGGCGGAGGGAACGTTGCTGAAGGAACGCTCACGATCGGACGTCCCCTACACGCCATAGGGGATGTCACATCTGGCGGATCCGGCAGCGGTCGACTACACAGCCCGCAATTGCATGTGTGGCAACGTCTGCTTGGTGTCTCAGTTGGATGTCCATATCGGACACTGGCTGACTGTATCCGGTTGGGGAATGGTGAGCGGACAGTTCGGCGTCGCGCGCCGCTTCGCGCCGCTTCGCGACGCTGATCTATATCCAGTGCTGTTTGTGGGGGAACCCTCAACTGACAGTTTCACGGCCCGCCGGCGGTGGCAGGCGGGTATGGACGCGAATCGGTCGCGACCCGCATCATGTCTGCGGCGGCGCACGGAAACGGGGGCTCTGTGTCGGTGATTGACTGGCTATCGGCGAGTGACCCGCGTGAAATCGGGAGATACCGCCTGCTCGGCCGCCTCGGCAAGGGCGATCAGAGTGTGGTGTTACTCGGGCGGGCCCCCGAAGGCCACCTGGGTTCGGACTACCTACCTAAACGCGATCCACAGCGCGCCATGCGCCGGATTCAACGCGAGGCCAACGGCCTCGGCCTCACCATCCGCTTCGACCCCATCCCACGGCTCAGGCGGCTTCGTCCCCGAAGAACAGTGCCATGCGGTCGGGCGGCCAATCCGTCGCGCGATTCGTTTCCTTATCGACATGGGCAACGGTCATCAAGCAGCGCGACACTTCACTTCCCGAGGAATCGACCATGGTGCATTCGATGATTGCGTCGGGTCCGCGGAACTCCCGCACGAACGACGTGATGGTGATCTCGTCATCGCCGCGGGCAGGCCGCAGAAAGTCGATCTCCACTCGCCGGACCCAGGTCATGAACGGCAACGCCGCCAGGGTCTTCAGATCCCACCCGACATGATCGCGCAACCCCTCCATCCGGTGATCGACGAAATAGGTCGCATACCTACCCGTGCCCACGTGGTTGTAGGGATCGAGCTCAGAGAACTGCACACGGTGGGTGCTCCTGTATACGATCGGCGTCTTCGACATTCGGGCCTCCTCCGCTCGCGACGATACATTTCCCTCGGTCCACCGCCTCCTCCTCGGCCATCGGTGGAACCGAGTGGCGTTTTGGTTGGGGTTCGTGAGCACGGTGCTCATGATGCTGTCGGGCGGGTTGGGATTCATGCCAGGCATAATCGGGATGAGTCTGATCGCACTCGGCGCTAACTCGTTCGCGGCTTATGCCATCAACCGGGCCCGGCTGGTCACCACTCGATTCCCGATCACGCACCGATCCCGCACGGGCAGGTCGCGCGGTGACGTTACCGCCGGGGTTCTGGCCGTGCTCGCCGTTTCGACGATCGGTCTATGGATCACGCATTTCACCAAATGACTGAGCCTTTCCACGCTGACGGGCTGTGATCATTTGGGTCCGACTTGAAGGGTGAGGATGGCTTGGGCCATTGGCCCGATGCGATGGGAGCAGCAGCGAACCTTGGTGAAGATCTTCCATGCTTTCACAGTGGCGAAGGGCCGTTCGCCGGGTCCGCGACGACGGTTGATCAGCGAGCTGACATGGCGTTGCCCGTCAGTCAGGGCTTTGCGCTTGATCGGTGTCGTCACGGTGCCGCCGTCGCCCTGATAACCCTTGTCCGCCAATGTGATGATCTCGGCCGCCGTAGCCGCGGCGATGACCTGGTGATGTCGCGCGGTCAGGTCGTGTGTAGAGCCCGGTAAGCCTTCGGAGATCCACAGCAAGTGGCCCGACTGGGTCGATCAACGCCTGCAGGTGCTTGCGGCGCTTTCCGCAGTAGTAAGAGCTGGTTCAGTTCTCCGCCGAGCCGGTCGATGGGCATCAGCGTGCCGTCCAGGATCGCCAAGGGCCGCCCTGGCCTCCCCAGGAGTTGCCCATTTTGGACTCCGTTTATGACAGTGCCGGTGCCTAGATAGAGGTACAAATTATGGTTTGCGGTATTGCGCCTATGATGTCGGTCTTGCTGTCGCCATTGAAGTCACCGGGCGAGAAGATGGCGTGGCTGTTGCATCGTCAGAGCAAGACCGTGGGGTTAGCACCAGTCGGTCGCGTCTTCTCTTCCTGCCAGATGACGCCTACAGTTTCCAACCGCCATCGCCGCCGCGCCGCCTGGCGCCTTTTGAGCGGCATTGCCGTGATGCATTACCGGGTGTATGTCACCTGGGTGCCCAAGTCGGCGCCGCCGTGACTGGCGACGTCGGGCTCACATCGCAAGCAATGGCAAGTAAATGGCAAGCAGCCCCGTTGATGGTTCTCTCATCACTTCCTGCTCAGAACCCGAAATGACGAGCCTGACCTGTCCGTGCAGGTGGATGGAACTTGACGAGTCAATCGGGGTACCGGTTGATCTTAGGCAGCGAAGTGTGGACAAAACAAACATTCGGACAGGGGTCCGTTTAGGAACACTGTCCCTCAAGCAGCGGGAGAATGATTTGCTACGCAGGACTGGAAAGCTTCTGGCCTCGTTGGCCATCGCTGGCGCCGTAGTTTTCGGCGCCGCCGGCCCAGCCCAAGCCTCGGGTACCTACAACAACGTGTGCGACAGCCAGGAGTTCTGCCTGTTCAATGAGGCGAATTTCCAGGGGTTTTACGTGTGGGACACGATGGATATGGAGAACGAGAATTACCAGGGGTGGCGATACCCCGGCAACGGACCGGGTATCAACGACAACTCGTGGTCGCTGAAGAACCGCGGATGGTGGTACGGGATCGATAGTTGTGTTGATTCGTATTGGCGCGGCCCGTGCTTCTCCACCTCGGCGGGCTATAGCCGAAGCGATCTATGGAGCATTAACGGTCTGTCCTTTGCGGACAAGCTGAGCTCGCACTACTAGGCATTGCCCGGAAACCCCACAACCATTGGCGCTCCCGCTCGAGGATTGTTTTCGACGGGAGCGCCTACTTCGAATCTCTGTACGGAGCGCTGCCGGTGAAATCAATCAGCCGTATTCTTCTTGCCTCGATCTCAGCCTGCTGCCTCTTGATGTCGTTTGGTTGCAGCACATCATCACATGACGGTCCGCCGTCCGGAGAGCCCCCGGTGCGTGTATGGCTTGCAGCTGCGGACCTTGAGAACCTTAGTCTTCCGCTCGATTCCTATATTCCCGATGGCACTGCGATCAGCACGCTGGAACGGGCACAGTCCATCATGTTCGCTCAGTGTATGAAGCGGTTCGGATTTGATCTCAGTGCTCCAGAACCCAAGTTGCGCCCTGCCAAGAGGAACCAGGAGCGATACGGGCTCGCCGATGAGAACCAGGCAAAGCTCACCGGGTACCGGCCCGCCGCCTCGAGGCCGAAGCCACCACACGTTGCCCCAACAGATCTGGGCCCGAACGCCGAAGCTGTGGCAGAAGGAACTGGCCAACGCACCTACCAAGGCCAGAGCGTTCCTAACGACGGCTGCCTGGGTGAGGCACGCCGTAAACTGCTGGACGGCGCGCCCGCTTCGAAGAACCCTGATCTAGCTATCGGGCTCGCGGGTGCGAGTTTTGAGGAGTCTCAACAGGACAGCCGAACGAAGAAGGTGTTTCTGGAGTGGCGCTCCTGTATGAAGGAGGCGGGGTACGACTACGAAAGCCCGAGAGATCCGAACAACGATCCCGCGCTGGCCGGTAGGCAAGAACCGTCCGCATTGGAGATAGCCGTTGCGACCACAGACGTTAGGTGCAAGGCAAAAGTAGACCTGATCAGTGTCTGGGCAAGTGTGGAAGCGGCATACCAGCAACGCGCGGTGGAGACAAAGTCCCAGGAACTGGCGATCGTCAAGAAGCAGCTTGAGATCCAGTTGAGAAACGCCGCCAACATTTTGGCCGGGGTGACCGGCAGGTGAAGAAAAGCAGCAAGATTCTTCTGGCGGTTGTCTTGGGTTCAGGGCTGCTGGCTGTCAGTGGGCTTAGCGCTTCTATTTGGGTGAAGTCGCCGCAGGAGAAGGCCGCCGAGGCAGCACCGCCGACGGCAAGCGTCCTGACAGCGCCGGTAGAAAAACGGGTCCTTAAACAGAGCGTGGTGCTACGTGGCGATGTCGCTGCCGCGCAGTCCTTCGAGGTCACTCCAACCGCCCGCGGCGCGGGCAAATCCGTGGTAACCGCGGTGAAGGCGAAAGCTGGCGGTGTCGTGGACGCCGGCATGGTGGTGCTGGAGGTCGCCGGGCGTCCGCTGGTGGTACTCCCAGGTGTGAAGCCGGCCTTCAGGGACTTGCGTCCAGGCTACTCCGGGGAAGACATTAGGCAGTTGCAGGCGGCGCTGACGTCTTTGGGGTACCAGCCGGATGAAACAAATGGCACATTCGGGCCTGGCACCAAGTCGGCATTAGCCAAATATTTCGCAAAGATCGGCTATCCGCCGCAGCCGACGAGTGACGCCGACGACGCGCTTCTCGCGAGTGCAGCCAAGCAGGTGAAGCAATCAGAGCGGGCACTAGCGGACGCGCAGGAGACACTGGGTGCCGCGCCACCGGAGCAAAGGAACGCCGCGCAGAAGAGTGTGGATCGTGCTGTCGATGATCTGGCCGAGGCGAGGAAGGCACTTGCGGAACTGGTCAGCAAGACAGGCCCGACGTTGCCCCTGTCTGAATACGTGTTCCTGCCAAGCTTTCCGGCCAGAGTCGATGCGCTGAAGGCCGAAGTAGGAGGCGAGGTCACAGCACCGGCGATCACACTGTCGAGCGGGGCGTTGAAGGTCCGGGCACTGCTCAACCCGGGGCAGAGGGATTCCGTCAAGCCAGGTATGGCCACGGAGATCGTCTCGGAGGCCTTAGGTGGGACGGCCGAAGGCGCCGTCGAATGGATTGGCGATCTGACTACCGACAAATCAAATCCAGCTGGTAGCGGCTATCCGATGATCGTGACCCCAACTCGCCCACTTGAGCAGCGCCTCGCTGGCCAGAACGTGCGCTTGACGATCGCTGCCGCCAGCAGCGACGGTGAGGTGCTGGTGATACCGCTTGCCGCGCTCTTCTCCGGTGCAGACGGCCGGGTAAGCGTCATCCGGCAGAGCGCCGATGGCCGCGAAGAACGCGTGCCGGTGGTGCCGGGGTTGCATGGCGACGGCTCAGTCGCCGTCACAGGGGCATTGGCCCCCGGCGACCGGGTAGTGGTTGGGATACAGCAGAAATGACAGTCATTGAACTCCGTGGCGCTGGACTGACCTATGCCGGGCCGCCTCAAGTCGCGGCACTGCTGCCATGCGAACTGCGCGTCATGTGCGGTGAATACGTGACGATCACCGGACCATCCGGTTCGGGCAAGTCCACGCTTCTGAACATTCTGGGATTACTAGACAGGCCTACAGAGGGCGCATATCTCCTTGATGGAGTTGACACCGCTCCACTGCTAGAGCGGGCGCGTACAGCAATCCGGGCGCACAAGATAGGTTTCGTCTTCCAGTCCTTTCATCTCCTGCCACACCGCACGGCACTGGAGAACGTGATGCTTTCCCAGCTCTACCGGGGCATCCCTTCAAAGGCGCGGCGAACGAGGGCCCGCGTTGCATTGGAACGGGTCGGCCTGGAGCACCGAATGGATACCCAGCCCACGACACTCTCCGGTGGCGAGCGGCAGCGCGTCGCGATCGCACGCGCCCTGGCGGGCGAGCCGAGCCTGCTGCTATGCGACGAACCAACTGGCAACCTTGACACCGCCACTGCGGACACAGTGCTGGATCTCATCGGCGATCTAAACAACGACGGCATGACCGTCCTGATGATCACGCATGACGAAAGGGTCGCGGCCAGGGCTAATCGCACCGTCAGCATCCTGGACGGGGTGCTGACCCAATGAAGTCGCAATTGAAACTCACCGATCTGTGCGCTGAGGCCCTTACCGGAATACTGCAGCGCCCCGGCCGTACTGTCCTTACCATGTTGGGCACCGTGCTCGGGGTCGGTGCATTCGTTGCCGTGCTGGGACTCACTGCCAGCACCACCAGCCAGATCAGCGCACGGTTCACGGCCCTGGCCGCCACCGAAATCACCGTCGAGGATGCCGACCGGACAGGGAACTTCGGGCCAGCGTTTCCTGCGGACGCTGATGCGCGCCTACAAGCACTCAACGGAGTCCGCAATGCAGGGGTGTACTGGACCATCGACTCTGACCAGACCGGCCCTGTCGCCGGTGCACCAGTCCCCGGGCATTGGGGAGACCGCCAACCGATCCTCGCAGCATCCCCCGGGCTGCTCCGGGCCATCGGCCCAACGATGCGCCAAGGCAGGATTTTCGACGACCTCAGTGAGCTGAGTACTGACCGGGTCGCCGTTCTTGGCGGCGGGATCGCCGCACGGCTTGGCATCACCCAGGTCAGACACCAGCCAGTGATCTTCATCGGCGGGCTGCCGTTCACCGTCGTCGGGATCATCGGCGACGTGCAGCGCATGCCAGAAACGCTGCTCGACATCATTGTCCCCAGCCGCACCGCAACGACTTTGTGGGGCAAACCGAGGCAGCCAGCGAAGATGCTGATCGAAACCCAGCTCGGTGCTGCACAGCTCATCGGCGGCCAGGCGGCCCTTGCGCTACGGCCCGAAGCCCCGGAACGGTTCAAGGTACTCACCCCTGCGGACCCCCGAACCCTGCGCGACGGCGTGAATACCGACCTCGCCGCACTCTTTCTCATCCTGGCCGGAGTATGCCTGATCATCGGTACTGTCGGCATCGCCAACACCACACTCGTGGCCGTCATGGAACGCACTGGTGAGATCGGCCTGCGCCGCGCCCTGGGGGCCAGACGATGGCATATCACTGCACAATTTCTCACCGAGAGCGCACTTCTCGGCACGCTAGGCGGGCTATTCGGTGCCGGGTTCGGGGCAGTCGTGGTCGTTGTCACCGCCATCTGCAGGCACTGGACCCCGATCATGGCGACCTGGACCGTCGGCTCCGCACCACTGGCCGGACTTACAGCTGGACTGCTCGCCGGGCTCTACCCCGCACTCCGCGCCGCGCGAATCGAGCCGGTGGAAGCACTACGCCGATAGTTCGGCGCCCGCCAGGCTGCTCGGCGCAACCTGGCCGACGACCCAGACCAGAGCCACCTGACTAGCGGCCACATTCACGAATGTAAGTTCTCTCTTGCCCACCTCATCACATCGGACAGCAACACAGACGATCTCCGGATAGCCTCTCGGGGTGGAGTTCCGGGTACTCGGCGAGATGCAGGTCGTAGTCGACGGCAACGCTCTGGACCTGGGAACACGTAGGATGGAACGTTGCCTGCTGGGGCTCTTTGTTCTACATATCGGCTCGGTGGTGTCCATCGACCGGTTGATTGACACGCTATGGGACGACCGTCCCCCGCAACGGTCCCGTAGTCAGATACAGGTGCTGGTCTCACGGCTGCGCAGCCGGTTCGCCGGACACCAGGGCTTTGAGTTGCTCACCCGGGGAGCCGGCTATGTGCTGGGGGGTGACCCCGACCGAGTCGACGCGCACCGGTTCCGAAGGCTGCATCAGGCAGCCCGCGAAACCGGCGACCCGGCCAGCCGGCTGGAGCAGATCCAGGCCGCCCTCACCTTATGGCGCGGACGTGTACTCGAGGACGTCGCAACTGACACGATCCGGGAGCGGATCATGCCTGAATACGACGAGCTTTGGCTGTCAGGGATAGAGCTGCGGATCGAGACCGAGCTGGCCCTGGGGCGGCATACAAGTGTGATCGGCCAGCTCACGGCATTGTCCGGCGAGCACCCGTTCCGGGAGCGCTTGGTGGAACTGCGGATGCTCGCCCTGTATCGCAGTGGCCGCCACCAGGACGCCTTATCCGCCTACGCCGATTTCCGCCGCACCCTGGCGAAGGAGACCGGCTTGGACCCTCGTCCAGAACTCGAACAGGTCCACCAGCAGATCCTCAGGTCCGACTCCGCCCTTGACCTCGCTGCCTGTCCCGTCCCGGCCACTGCTGTCCCAGCACAGCTCCCGGCCGCCGTACCCGACTTCGTCGGCCGAGCCTCCGACTTGGAGCGCCTTGCCCGGCAACTCAATTCCGGCCAGCCAGTCGTGATCAATACGATGTCCGGCGTCGGCGGTATCGGTAAGACCGCCCTGGCCGTGTACTGGGCGCATCAGGTCCGGGACCAATTTCCCGACGGACAGCTGTACATCAACTTGCACGGCTACTCGAATACACAGCCCATCCGGCCCATCGCGGCGGTGTCAAATTTTCTGCGCGCACTCGGAGTTCCCGCCGCAAAGATCCCCTTCGAGCTTGACGACGCATCTGGCCTATACCGCAGCATCCTGGCTGACCGGCGGATCCTCGTGGTCCTCGACAATGCCAGCAGCGCAGACCAAGTCCGCCCATTGTTACCGGGCGGCCGCGGCAGCCTCGCGCTGATCACCAGCCGGGACCAGTTGTCCGGACTCGTCGCCCTAGACGGTGCTCACAGGCTAACCCTAAACGCCTTAGCCGCGCCCGAGGCCGCCGAACTCCTCGCCCGCATCATCGGCGCCCACCGGGTGGCCGCCGAACCGGAAGCTGCCGCAGAACTCGTTGCATTCTGCGACCACCTACCCCTAGCGATCCGAATCACCGGTGCGCTTCTGGCCGACCAACCCACCAAAAGCATCGCCGAGCATGCTGCCGAGCTGGGCAACGGCGATCGCCTGGATGCGCTGGCGATTGACGGCGATGAGCGGGCGTGCGTGCGTGCCGCCTTTGCCCAGTCGTATCGGCAACTCGCCACCGACCAAAGCGGACTATTCCGCCTGCTAGGCCTCGTACCCGGTCCCGACTTCACCCCCGAGGCCACCGCCTGTCTGGCAAATCTCACACTCGAGCAAGCCGAAATCCTCCTAGGGCAACTCGCGGAGATTCACCTGGTCGAACGCGTAAGCCACCATCGGTATGCCTTCCACGACCTCCTTCAGGAATACTCCGTGCAGTGCGGCGCAGCCGAGGACAAACCGGCCAGGCGAGCCACAGCCATTCGCCGGTTGTACGACTTCTACCTGGGCCGTACCGATGCGGCCTCCCGCCGCCTCCACCCGGGGATCCTGCGGCTGCCGATGCCGCGCCGTGCTGAGCCGGACCTGGACGGGCCAACGGCCCAATCCTGGCTGGATAATGAACGAGCCAACATCGTGGCAGCAGTCATCCGTGCCGCAGACGACGGCCTCGGGCCGGCAGCATGGCTACTCGCCGACGCAATTCGCGGTCACTTCTACATTGACCGGTACACCGTCGACTGGATCCGTGTAGCAGAGGCCGCACTGGGCATTGCGGTCTCACACGGCGATATCATGGCCCAGGTCGCCGGTCATATAAGCCTAGGTATGGCGCATAACCACCTGAACCGGTCCGGGATGGCGATCACGCACCAACTCGTGGCGTTGGCTCTCGCCCAGCAGTCCGAATGGCTGGACGCTGAGAGCGCACTGCTCAACAACCTCGGCGACACCTACCTGAAGCTGGGTCGTCTTGAAGATGCACACCGCGCCCTGGACCACGCAACGCAAGTGCTCCAACGGATCGATGCACCTGCCAGGCAGGCGATCACTGATAGTAATCTCGGCATGGCCGAGCACCTGCTCGGCGGCAGTGGCCTGCGTCATCTCACCGACGCGCTGACGCTGCACCGCAGCGTGGGCAACGTCAATGGAGAGGCCGATGTCCATCGCAAGATCGGCACCGTCCACCTTGACAATGGAAACCCCAGCCTCGCTGCCGAGCACGCACAGGCCGCACTGGCACTCATCGGCTCTTCACCAGGTCGGATGTTCGAGAGCGACTCACTCAACCTGCTCGGCGCCGCCAAGCTGGCCACTGGATCACCGCACGAGGCCATAGATAGCCACCAGCGAGCACTACGCCTCGCCACCGACGTTGATGACCGGTATGGCATTGCCGAAGCACTTCTAGGGCTCGCCGCGACCGAGCTAAGCCGCAGCTGCCCGGACCCAACCCACGCCGAACGGGCCTTAAGCATCGCGCGTGAGCTGGGCTACCGCATGCTTGAAGGTCAAGCCCTGACCGCGCTCGCCGAGCTGAGTACCCAGCTGGGAGACCCGCGTCAAGGCCGCAAGCACGCCAGAGCAGCGCTCGCGCTACAGCGGAAAACGAAATACCGCGCCGGCGTCAAACAGGCACGTCGCGCATTGGACCATGCAATCGAGACAGCACGGCGCGACTGACTGCAGCTAGCAGTGCCAGGATGATTGCCGTCAGATGTCTCCAAAATGGCGGGTCGCCATCCTGCAGTGCACCAGACGCGCCGTCAAGCGCGGCACGATCGTGCGGATCACCGCAGGCGGCGATGGAGGCGATCGGGGCCGATCCCAGCCGACCAAGATCGTATCCATAGACCTCGACCAGTCGGACGTCGTCACAGGTGATGACGTCGAACAGAGCACACGCCAGAGCCGACACCACACCAACCTCCCGAAGAACAACGCCGAAATCTAGATCAACGCGACGGCGACCGGCAAACACAAGTAAAGATGCCAGTGAACGGTTAGACCGACGGGGACGGCAAACCAGTGCTCGGATCCCGATGGAACGAAGTCATTCACCTGCGTTATCCGTATGAGTAAAGGTCGGCCAGCTCGCGCATTCCATTAATGAGGTCGGATCTATCCCAGTCTTAGGAAGCTGGTACTTGGCCTAATGCCTGGTTATGATCTCTTCGTAGCCAGATGGCCGCGTGTGAAAACGTCTTGCTGGACTCCTCGCCATGTTTGACTCCAATATGGACTGTCTTCAATTGTCAATCGATAGGCGGCTACATCAACTTCATGGCCGGTGACGATCAGGACCGGATCGACGGCAACTACCGCGGCAACTACCAGAGACTCGTCGAGGTCAAAGCGGAAGTACAACCCAGGCAACTTGTTCCACCTCAACCAGAACATCAGACCCTGACTCCGCGGTGGAGATAGAAGGCGCTGGCCCCCTCCAAGCAGGCACGGCGACGCACGCTCGGAGGTCTGCCGTTCCTGAATGGACAGACGCTCCTGGAGACTGGTGCCCCTATGAAGACGGCGCTATATCAAGGGTTTGGTGCTTCGGTTGATGGACGTCTTGGTTGAGCTTGACCTGGATTGCGCGTGGTCCATCTCGGCGGCACTCCCAACGAGGGCTTTGGCTCGAGCGTTGAGGTCGCCGCCCTTTGGCCAGTCCCCTGCGCGAAGGTAATCAAGCGGGAGCTGCGCTCCATGACCATCCCCAAGCCGCCGTTGCGACTGTCCACCCTGGAGGAAAGTCCCGTCCTCAGCGGCGCGGTCGACCGCGCCGCCGAGGCTCGTGCCAGGGTAGTTAGGTGGATTGCTCTGCTTCGTTTGTCCCTGTTTCGTGGTCCTGTGTCTCGAGCCGGCGCAGCGTCTCGGCCAGCGCCGAGTCGAGCATCCGGCGGCCGGCGACGGCGAGCATGGTGACGAGGACCAGCCCGCGGGGGCCGCGTGGGTGCCGTATCGACACCCACTCGACGTTTGACCCGCCGTTGGCCGGTTCGACGTGCAGCTCCCAGGAGCTGCCTGCGGCAAACACGTTGGAGTCGGCCACTTCCGCGCGCACGACCCCGGGCCGTGACCAGTCGTAGCGTTCGTGCGCCCAGATCCCGCCGAGCACGGCTGAGCCCTCGATCGCCTCTGCGCCAACGTCGGTCAAAGAGAGCAATCGGAAGCGGGCTGGGTCGAGGTTGGGCCACAGAGCCGGCCGGCGAGCGCTGAAGTCTGTCGCTGCGGCGATCACTCGGTCCGGTGTGACGGTGGTGTGCCTGGTGAAGCGGATTTCGACCATCGGACTCAACTCACCTGGTGGTGTCGAGCGCGATTTCGTAGCGCTCGACGGATAGCACGATGTCTTCGCTACGTACGGCGTGGTCGTGGCGCACGCGGGCTGCCGCTTGTTCACTGGCACGTAGCTCATCCTCGCTGTCCCAGAATGTGATCCCGATCGACCGGCCCGAGGCTCGATCGAGGAGCACCATGAGCCCTTGGAAGCCGTCAATTTTCTGCATGGCCGGGACGGCGTTGTCCCGAGCGTCGGCGATGCCTTCTTCGAACCGGGCAGGTGAGCCGAGGAATGTGTTGACTCTCGCATACATTGCGATCACCTCCACCGGTAAGCGTGCTCGCCATCCGGAGGCCGCACATCGGTAGAACTACGCATCGGGCCGAATGAGACCGTGTTGCATCGCGAACAACGCCGCGGCGGCCCGGGTAGAGAACCCGATCTTGGAGTACATATTCTGGATATGGTGCTCCGCGGTACGGGGTGAGATATGCAGAGTCGCCCCTATCGCGCGATTGGACAGACCATTGGCCACCAAGCGGAGGACCTCCACCTCCCGGTCGGACAAGCCGGCCGGCCACGCCGTGGTCCTAGGCGAGGATGCTGCGCCAGCTGCGGCACAAACGGCGCGTACCGCTTCCGGGTCGAGTTGTCCCGCCGTCCCCATCCGCTGAAGCTCAGCCGCGGCCTGCTCGCCACGCCATGCCGCACGGTATGGCCGGTCCTGGGTCATCGCCTGATAAACGTCGGCTGCGGCAAGCACCCGGGCCGCGACCGGGATCGCGGAGCCGGCGGCCTGACGGTGGTAGCCGGAGCCGTCCTGGCGCTCATGGTGCATGCCAGCGATCCGGGCCGTCGACGCCAGCGCCGGGCATCGGCTGAGGATGCGTTCGGAGTGGTAGGGGTGCAACCACACCCGCTCCCAATCGGTGGTGCTCAATGGTCCCGGCTTTTCCCAGATACTGTTCGGAACGCCGACGCGGCCGAGATCGTGCAGCAGGCCGGCGCGGCGGACCACGGTCTGCTCGCCGGCGGACAAGCTGCACGAGGCCGCCGCACGTTCGGCGATGTCGGCGACGGCGGCCGAATGCCCATGCGTCCACGGCGTTTTCAGATCGACCACATCGGCAAAGGCGCGCGCCACCGTGTCGACCTCCGCCTCGGCCACCACGCGCGCAAGACCAGGCTCGGCCGTGGGCACTGCCTCAAGCAGATCGAGGGCGTCGATTTCCGCCAGCAGCGCGGAGCCATATTCGGCCAGCGGGCCCGCAACATTGGGGTCCAGCCAACCGCCTGCCCGCGCCAGCAAGGCCGCGCAGGCCGCCTCGGCGCCGACGGCGGATGAAAGGCTGGCCAACTGCCCACACGCCTGGGCGACCCGCGCCGAAACCGTGATCGCCGCCCCGCGCAGTCCGCCCGGCTGTCCCTTGCCGTCCCACCGCTCGCGGACGTCATACAGGCCCCTCTCCACCCCGGAGCCCAAGCCCAGGCGTCGTGCCGTCGCCGCGGCGACCTCGCAAAGCGAGCGTTCCACTGCGCGGCCCCACTCGGTCGGAACCATGTGCATCAGTAGTTTCGGCCGCGCGGACGCCGGTACCTGGGCGAGCATCTGCCGGGTCAGCGCGAGCGCCTCCCGAGGCCTGGCGAAGTCGGTTGTCGACATGCGCGCTCGGATAGCAATCTCATCGGGCACCAGGTACACCGACTCCTCATGCGCGGTCGCCGTGCAGCCGATGTGGCGCAACAGGGTCGTGTAGTAGCAGTCGGCGAGATCACCGGCCGGCAACCCGAGCAGCTCACCCAGCCGCACAGACAGCAGCGTCGAGCGCAGCGCCTGGCCGTACGGCTCGCCCATCCCCAGATCGGTCACGTACGACAGAGGGGCGAGCAGCTCCGCCAAACGCAGACGCCCCGGCGACCCGGCCACCATGAGACGGAGAATACGCCCGCTCACGACTGAAATTGATCTTTTCTAGATCCTGCACCGTCGGAGTCCTGGCGCTTGCCCTGCTGCCCGTGGAAATTGTGTTGTGGCTTGGGTTCGCGCTACCCATCCCGCCTACTTTCGCGCTGGTATGAATCGTGTTGATCGCTCTTGCATGGAGGTCACTGAAGTGAACTGTGTGAATTGGCGGTCACCACGTGGCATTCGAAGGCGGCTTCGACGCTGCCGTCCGGCGCGGTGAACGGTCCCAGTACCTCGTGGGCGTCTGCACGGATGCGCTGGTACACCTCGGTACTGATGCGTTCGATGAGTGGTGTGCTCTCGACCTCGGTGGTCACGAATGCGTCGATGGACGGAGCCCGATACGTCCCCACGTGAGTGCGTGCTCCGGTGACCGGTAGACCTGCGGACTCGAAGAGGCTGGTGAGTTCGCCGAGGTCGTCGCAGACGAAGTAGGTGCTCAAGAGCGACAACGCTTCGGGCCCGGCGTGGCGGGCAGCCATTTCGACGAACGGCGAGAAAGCGACCTGTGCGTTCAGACTGCCCCTCCGATCATCGGAAGGGCTGGGACGTCTCCAATGTTTCAGCCATACCTATATATATATAGACGAGCGCGTGTGTAATGCGCTGCGAAGTGATCGTGCCTCATCGGCATTCCACCGTTGTCCGCGAACGCGGGACACTACGTAGCCCGGCGACAGCCGAAACCCGTCTGGGTGCTGCCGAGGTGATCAGTGGTGACTCCGGGGGTGCTTCACCAGTAGAACTAGAGTCGGCGCGTGTCAGTTCATTCTCTCGGCACGCCTTTTACCCCAGTGGGGTTGCTGACATCGTTCGGTCGCGTCCACATCTGGTACGCCAGGGGCCACAGGGCCACGACGCCGGCTATGCCTTGGACGTAGAACTGGACAGCACTCAGTGGCACGAACCGAGCGGCGGCCATGACGATGAGTGCTGCGATGACGAGCCGCGTTCGGTGCCTGCTTAGCACGCCGCTGGCGGCGATCCCTTTAGCGAATCCCACGATCCCGATCGCGAAGCTGATGGCTCCGATGATGAGCACGGGCAGAAACCAGGGGATCAGCTCGGTTTGCGCCGCCTGCACATTCCCGCCTGTCTTGGCAGCCATTAGCGGCGCCATCTCCATGCCTGGCAAGACTGCATACAGCGTGCAGCCCATGGCGATGAACGGGATCCCGACCGCGCTGAATCGTTCCTCGCCCGCCTCACGCAGATAGCTGCGGATCGCGAGGAATGCGAGGAGCACAAGCCCGGATGCCACGGAGGCTGCGAGATGCGCAAACCCCCAACGGGTCGGGTGGGAAACGACCGCCTCGGCAATCATCGCCGGATCGGGGGGGCCCATGCCGATGTGCGGATGCAAGATGAGGCTTACCAGTAGCACCAGAGGTGCGAACGCGACGGTGGCGGCGGCGAATACTGCCCTTGTTGTCCTGGTCTGTGCCATAATTTCAGCCTAACGCCACTCTCGGTCTTCTCGACCCGAATCACGTTTTCGGACGGGCGGGCCCGAAACTCCTACACGCCTCTACGGACCCGGCACCCCCAGCCGAAGCGCGTAGCCGACCCGTCAGCCGCTTACTGACACAATCGCCGGCACCGCCTCGGTGAACGACCCACGCTGACATTCGGGTTCATCGCAACGCCAGCGACGCTTGTGCCACACCAGACACAGACACCGCGCGCCAAACCTGAGGTCACGAGCTTGCCGTCCTCCGACGCAAACGCTGCCGCACTAGTCAGCCGGCGCGTGCTCGACTTCCTCGCAACCCGCTGACAAGCACGGGCGCCCACGGCGGACCTTGTTGCGTGCACTCGGCTGGTGTCGATACCAGTGAAATGCGCCATGCTGCCAATGAGTTCATTGCCTCGATAGCGAAGCCGATGCCGGTGGCGACATCAGAAGTGAATACGCGGCCCGCTCTGCAACCACCCGTGCGTGCCGCCGACAGTCGTGGGTCGCTGCGGCACGATCAAACCGCTCGGCGACGTCTTGTGATCACGTGGTCGCATGCTGGCGGAGTTGAAGGGCATCCGTCGGCCGTCGTTGCCAGCCCGAGTGGGTGACGGCGGCGTTGAGGTCAAGCACGCCACCTCGCGATCTGTGACGCGCGCTGGTCTAGATCTGCCGTCTGCGTACAGCCGAAACCGTCACAATCGGCCCCTGAGCAGTGTGAATGCGGTTCATTTTCTGCCACATCGGGTCCACCATTATTTTTCCAGGCAAGATAGATCGCCCACAGTAGGTCCTCCTGTAACGCCGAGGGCTGACGAACCGATTGGTCTGTGGACCCGCGTATCCGTTGGTAGATAACAAATTACCGCAAATCCCGAAGTCTCCTTGTATCTCACCATTGCTTGGCTAATTGTGTGAGACGCCGGATCAGACGTGTTTACGGCTTCGTGACACGCCCCGTGTAGTAGGCGTCCACGCTTTCCTCACTCGATTGATGCATTTCCCTGAGTGAGGAGCGCAAATGGCGCTTTCTGCCGCAGCGGATCGTCGCGACACTGTTGTCGCGGTCACGCTGACTATGGCTGTGGTCGTGATCCTCGGATACGCCTCGGGGATCGGCGTAGGCCCCGAGGGCACAGGGGATGAAGCCAGCGCGGGGATAGTGCCGAGCGGTTCAGGGCCACCGGTCGTGACGGCTGAGCCCACCGGCGGTGGCCGTCGGATCATCCCGCCGCCCCACCCTGGCAACATCCCGTCCAGCTCACCGGCACACTCCCATCCACCTACCAGTCCGAGCCCGTCGACTTCCACGCCGCCGACCAATACGTCGTGCGGCCTGGGATTGACCGAGCTACCCGTGGTCGGGCCGCTGTTGGAGTCGCTTCTTGGTGGTCCACTGGCAGCCGTCTGCGATCCGCTCACGATCCCCGGAACGCCAGGGTGATGGCAATGTCACCCGCCTGGGCTCACGACGATCCGCTGCAAATAGCCCCTTCCCTGGGGACGTTTGACGCGGGACTCCGCGCCGTCGGGTACCTGGCGGTCGCCATCTTCGTGGGCGGACTGTTGTTCACCACTCTGCTGTGGCCGGCCGGTGCTGAAGATCGCCGAACCCGCCGCGTCCTTGGAGTCGCCTGCCTGCTCGGCGGGATCAGCGCTGTGGCAAGCATTGTGGTCCGCGGGGCGTATGCGGTGAACGGGTCGCTCACCGGCGCGCTGCGGCCGGACGTGATATCCGCTGCGCTTGACACTCCGCTAGGCCGGATATTCGCGGCCGAGGCCATGCTCTGGCTGCTCGCGGCGATAGTCCTCGGCGCTGTGCTCCAGCGGGGTGCGGCCGCCACAACCTCGCCGGGCTGGCGATTGGCGGCACTCGCCATCGGTTTCAGCCTCATCCGCACCGGTGCGATGACCGGCCATGTGGAAGACGGCGGCTGGGGCTCGGTCATCGCTATAGCGCACCTAACGGCAATAGCGGCATGGCTTGGCGGGCTCACCGTCTTGCTTGCCGGTCTGCTGCCACGCCGTCGAGCCGACGAGCTGGCTGAGGTGGTGCCGCGCTTCTCGCGGTGGGCGCTCGCAGCCGTGGTGGTCATCGTCGGCTCGGGAACAGTGCTGGCTTGGCGACTACTCGGCTCGTGGCAAGCGTTCACCGAAACCTCCTACGGCTACCTGCTTTTGGCGAAGATCGGTCTCCTCGCCCTGGTACTTGCCGCCGCACACCGCAGCAAGAACTGGGTCGGCACGCGGCTGCGGCTGGCGGTGGTGTTGCGCGGCGATGCCAGCACGGTGCGGCCGTTCGTCTATTCG
Source organism: Micromonosporaceae bacterium (assembly GCA_003543035.1). Lineage (GTDB taxonomy): Bacteria > Actinomycetota > Actinomycetes > Mycobacteriales > Micromonosporaceae > Rhizocola. The sequence goes on from DPJL01000030.1 coordinate 19,399, forward strand.
GTTGCCGCTGAGACCACGCTCCTGCTCGCTGTCGTCACGGCAGCGAGCCTGCTCGTCACGGCCACCCCCGGCCGCTGACCGGCGTCCGAAAACCAAGGAAGGACAAGAGAAATGAACCAAGACGACCCCCACGAGAGTCCGGCCGAAAGCCGCGAGCCGCTGGCCCGGCGACAGAGGTTACGGGCCGCGACAGCCGTCCTGGTAGCTGCGGCAGTGGCGCTGCTGGGTGTCCACGCATTCAAGGGCAGCAACGCTCCTTCGCAGACAGCAACGCAGCTGTCCGCGTACGGCGACCAACTCGGCGGTCTGGGCTTGCAGCCCGCAGCGCAGCCGGCCGCTGCTCCAGGCGCAAAGGCCAACCCCGCGGCCGCTGCCACCCATCAGATCATGATCATGAACTTCAAGTACTCGCCGTCAACGCTGACGATCAACCCGGGCGACACCGTTACCTGGACCAATCACGACACCGCGCCGCACACCGTGACCGTCAGCTCAGGACCCGAGACGATCAACTCTCCCATCCTCGACCACGCACGCGCATGCGATCCCCGCGAACGACGCCGCCGCAACGGGTTCCGGCCCGAACCTTGTGCCGCTTACCGTCACCGCACTCGTGACACTGCTGGCGGCAGTCCTGTCGCTCCTGATGCTCAGCACCCGACCGAGTGCCGCCAGATGATTCGTGGTCTTCTCTGCGTGCAGCTCACGGCACTAGAAGGGCTACACCAAGTGCCATAGCAACTTTCATCAAAGTCGCAGATGACACGTGAAAGCCCCGTATTGCTTTGCTGAGGCGCCAGAGGCGCTTGAGACCGAGGACCTTGCCAAGCAACACGGGCTGTTCTCAGTACCACACCTCTGCGCTGTCACCGGACCATGATGAAGTGATCTGTGCATGGGCGCAGCTCCCCTATAACAACGGCTCCAGGGACCTCTCCGGCCAGCAGCAGCCCGCCTGAGGTCTGTGCGTCAGCCAGCAGCAAGCGCACCTCCTCCGGCATCCCGCCGAAATCCGTCACCGGCTCCACCCATTCCAGATTTCTGCGGGTACCCCCGCTGATGTAGCCATCACGGGCAGCCTCTCGTGCACTGTCCAAATAGGACACTGACGCCGCATCGATTACCGCCGTGACATTGCTGGCTCGGGCGAGCTTATAGGCATGTCCCAGTAGGCCGAAGCCGGTCACATCCGTCCCGCACCGAATCCCGGCACCCACGGCGGCAACCGACGCTTCGCGATTGAGCGTGGTCATGGCTTGGACGGCGTGGGGGAACACTTCGCCGGTGGCCTTGTGGCGGTTGTTGAGTACACCGCTGCCCAGAGGCTTCGTCAGCGACAGCGGCATGCCAGGCCTGCCGGCGTCGAGCGTGATGAGCTGATCCGGATCGACCAAGCCGGTCACCGCAAGGCCGTACTTGGGCTCCGCATCGTCGATGCTGTGACCACCGGCGAGAAGGCAGCCTGCCGAGCGGGTCATGTCGCGTCCGCCGCGAAGGACCTCGCGTGCCAGCTCAAGTGGGAGCACGTCACGTGGCCAGGCGAGGAGGTTGAGCGCGACCAGCGGCCGGCCGCCCATCGCATAGACATCGGATAGGGCGTTGCAGGCGGCGATGCGGCCCCAGTCGTAGGGCGAGTCGACGACGGGGGTGAAGAAGTCTGTCGTGGCAACGATTGCCGTAGCCTCGTCGAGACGCACCACCACCGCCGCGTCGTCGCCGCCCGCGAGCCCGACGAGCAGACCATCGGTGACCTCGCCATCTAGGTCGAGACCGGCGAGCATCGTCTCCAGCTCGCCGGCCGGAATTTTGCAGGCGCAGCCGCCGCCTCTGCCAAATTGAGTGAGCCGGATATCGTCCACGAGGCACAGGCTATAGTCCGATCCGGAGGTGGGCAGGCACCTGGTGGTCCTCACGGTCTTCAAAACCGAAGCGGCCGGGACACTCGGCCGGGCGGGTTCGATTCCCGTGCACCTCCGCCACCAACGTTTTGTGCGACCATTCTGGCGTGGACGACCCTAGGCGAAACACGCCACGCATCGATGCGGTGCTCGATGACCCACGTCTACGCGCGGCCCAGCAACGCCTCGGTCGAGGTGTGGTCCACGCTGTCGTGACCACCGTTGTGGAACGCGTCAGACGCGGTGAGCTCGAAGCCCATACCGTGGTTGACGTTGTTTATGGCGCTTTGCCTGTCGCCGCAACGAGTCTGCGGCCGGTCATCAACGCCACAGGTGTGCTGGTGCACACCAATCTTGGTCGTGCCCCGCTCTCCGAGGCGGCCATAGAGGCGATGCGCGTGGCGGCGGGTGCGACCGACGTCGAGTTCGACCTGGCTACGGGCAAGCGGGCGCCCAGGGGCGTCGGTCCACTTGAGACACTGCTGCGAGCCGTCCCCGTCGCAGAAGCGGTTCACGTCGTCAACAACAATGCGGCGGCGCTGGCTCTGATTGCCGCGGCGCTCGCGGCCGGCCGGGAGATTGTGGTGAGCCGCGGCGAACTGGTGGAGATAGGCGACGGATTCCGCCTGCCGGAGCTGATCGAGTCGGCCGGGGCAACGCTGCGCGAAGTCGGCACGACCAACCGCACCCACGTTGCGGACTATGCGAATGCGATCGGGCCGGACACCGCGTTGATCCTGAAGGTGCATCCGTCCAACTTCAAGGTCAGCGGGTTCACCTCGTCCGCGACGATCGCCGAACTTGCCCCGCTCGGTGTGCCGGTCGTCTACGACATTGGCTCCGGACTTCTTGCGCCGGAACGGATCCTGCCCGATGAGCCGGATGTCGCAACGGCACTTAGGGATGGCGCCGCCCTTGTCACGGCAAGCGGCGACAAGCTGCTCGGCGGACCACAAGCCGGTCTCCTCTTCGGGCGCGCAGACCTGGTGCAGCTGCTTAAGCGGCATCCGCTTGCGCGAGCGCTGCGCGTGGACAAGTTGACGCTTGCGGCCTTACAGGCCAGCGTTAACGGCCCACCGACCCCGGTCAGGCTCGCGCTGCGAGCGTCGGCGCAGCAGTTGCTGGAGCGCGCTGAGCTGCTGGCTGCGCAGTTGCGGGAGTCGGGCCTTGACGCGTTTGCCGTCAGCAGTGAGGCGACTGCCGGTGGTGGCGGCGCACCCGGCGTCACCCTGCCGAGTGCTGCGATAAGCCTGCCCGTTGGTTTTGCCGATCGGTTGCGCGCGAGTTCCCCGGCGGTCGTGGGCAGAGTTGCCGGCGAGCGTTGCCTGCTGGATCTGCGGACAGTGTCCGATCAGGACGATGCTGCGCTACTCGCCGCGGTGCGTGCCGCTGCTTCACGGTAGGGGCGGCAGAATGCATGTGGTAGCGACCGCGGGCCACGTCGATCACGGAAAGTCGGCGCTCATCAAGGCGTTGACCGGTATGGAACCCGATCGCTGGGCAGCAGAGCGGTCTCGCGGGATGTCAATCGATCTGGGCTTCTGCTGGACGTCGCGGGCGGGCGAGTCGATTGCCTTCGTGGATGTGCCCGGACACGAACGGTTCCTGTCCAACGCACTCGCCGGCGTCGGCTGCTGCCAAGCGGTGATCCTTGTCGTGGCCGCTGACGAGGGCTGGATGCCGCAGACGTTCGAGCATCTGGATGCGTTGAACGCACTGGGGATTCGCTGCGGTGTGGTAGCTGTGTCGCGTTCCGACCTGGCCGACCCCGGACCGGTGCTGGCCGAGACTCGGGAAAGGCTGGCTGGTACCAGCCTGGAAGGCATTCCGGCCGTCGCAGTAAGCGCCGTGAGCGGCCTGGGCATTGAGGATCTGCTGGCCGCGTTGACCCCACAACTCGTTGCAGCACCACTCGGCGCAGCACCGGCGCGAATGTGGATCGACCGTTCTTTCAGTGTCCGTGGATCCGGAACTGTGGTGACAGGAGCCCTCTGCTCCGGCCAAATCAGCAATGGCGACTCCCTTTTCGTGCCCAGACTCGGGCGCCCGCTGGAAATTCGGGGGCTGCATTGCCTTGGCGAGCCGGTCGGGAAGGCGGCGGCTTTCTCCCGGGTGGCAATCAATTTGCGGCGGGTACCAGCAGAGGCGTTGCATCGTGGAGACGCGCTGGTGACGCCGGAGCATTGGCTGGCCGTCAGCTCCGTGGATGTGCGTGTCCATGAGTCCGTGCAACTTCCGCGAGAGATCCTGGTACACGTTGGGACGGCGAAAGTCACAGGGGTGCAACGCCGGCTCGGGGACGACACGATCCGATTGCGACTGGCGACACCCCTGCCGTTACACGTTGGCGATCGGTTGGCGTTGCGAGCAGCGGGCAGCCGGTCGATTGTGGGCGCTACTGTCCTGGACCCTGAACCAGCACCATTGGCGGGCCGTGGCGCCGCCGCTCGGCGGGGCAAGGAGTTGGCTGATGTGGCCGGCTCCGCGGGTGATGGCGCGGCAGCGCTTCGCCTCAGAAAGGTCGCCAGCACCGGAATGCTTACCGCAATTGGGGTCACGCCTCCCGGCGATCCGGTTCTCGGCGACTGGCACGTCGACCCGGCACACGCCATTGCCTTGCGCGACAACATTCACCGCCAGGTTACGGCTGCGGACATGGCGCACCGTGCCGTGTCGATGGAAGTGATCCAGCATCGGCTCGGGCTACCTGACGCTGCATTGGTCGCCGCGCTCCTGCCGGATTCGGTGCAGCTCGACCGAGGCGAGGTGCGACCCGTGACGCGGCAGCCGTTGCCTGCCGCGACGTTGCGAGCGTTGAACCTGTTGCCTTCACACGTGGTGGACACATCCGAACTTTCACGGGTTGGGCTGCGCAAACCGGAGGTAAACACGGTTGTCGAGCATGGCCGGCTGGTCCGTGTCGGTGGCGGTTTCATGCTCAGCGGTGCGATGACCCAGGCGGTCGAGGTGCTGGCAGCGCTGGACCAGCCATTCACCGTCAGCCAAGCGCGCCAGGCTCTGGGTGTCTCTCGCCGGCACACGTTGATGTTGCTTGAGCACCTGGACGCAACCGGAGTGACGCAGTGCCAGCCTGATCGGACTCGCCGGATGAGCTAGCGCAGGGATAGGCTCTCGATCTTGGAGCGAACGCTTCCTGTATTGGGGTGGCCGACCTCTTCGAATAGCTTGAGCGCGGCCCGCCAGGCGTCGTGGGCGGCATCCCGGTCGCCTGCAGCGAGGTACGTGTCGCCAAGGTAGACCTGCATTTCGCCTTCGTCGAGCCGGTCATCGAGACTGCGAAAGACGTCCACCGCCCGCTGGTAGCTCACTATTGCTTCGCGGTGCTGGCCCAGTTGGTGGTGGGCGTAGCCGATGCTGTGGATCGTGTTGGCTTGTCCGACAAGGTCTCCCAACTCGATCAGCATATCCAGCGCCTGATTGCAGCAGCCGAGTGCCGCTTCATGATCGCCGGTCAAGCCGTAGAACCAGCCGATGCTGTTGAGGCTGCGCGCTTGCCCGTCCCTATTGCCTGCGGCAACGAACAGCTCAAGGGCTCGCTTCTGGAACTCCAAGCCGGCGAGGGGTTGTCCCTGCGCCTCCGCGATGTGGGATAGGTTTGAATATGTATGTGCTTCCCCGGCCGCATCTCCGATCTCGTGAGATAGGTCGAGTGCGTTCTGGTACTGGGCTTTCGCTTCTTCATAGAGCTTCAGCAAGGTGAGGGCGCGGCCCAGATGGCGATGTGCCCGCGCCTGTGCTGACCGATCACCGAGGCGTTGTGCTGTCTCAAGCGCCAGGCGGTGGACGAGTGCCTGATCCTGCCATTGGCCCCGCCGCTGCAGATAATCGCTGAGAGCCCAGGCAAGGTGGCCCACTCGCTGATCTGAGGATGCGGCCGCGTGTCGGACAACAGCAAGAAGATTGTGCTGCTCAAGCTTGAACCATCTGGTGGCTTCGGCATGGTCGGCAAGCTTCTCCTGGAATATTGCAGGGTCAGCCGCGTCGAGTGTGATGCGTAGGCGGTGCGGTTCAATTAACACAGCCGCGGCGTAGGCCGTATGCACGTAATAGTCGGTTAAACGGCTAAGCGCCACAGCGCGATCGTCGGCTGAGTCGTGAACTTCCGAGAGTTCGACCGAGTAGCTGCGCAGCAGATCGTGGAGCGAGTAGCGCCCGGCCGCCGACTCTGTGATCATGCTTGCCCGGGTGAGCTCGGCCAGTATCGGGCGCACCTGCCGCGGCGGAACACCGGCGAGGCTCGCGGCCGCCGGGGTCGAGATGTCGGGCCCGGCCTGCGCCCCAAGTAGCCGGAACAGATCCGCCGCGCTGGGGCTGAGGTTCTGATACGACCACGAAAGCACCGTGCGCAGATCCGCCGAAGGATCCTCCTGTGCAAACATGTCAAGCCGGTCGTGCGCCTCGCGTAGCTCAGCGGCTATGACAGCCAACGGCAACCGTTGCTGGAGGGCGGCGCGGGCGGCAATGATCACCAAGGCGAGCGGGAGACCCTCGCACCGCTCGATAATCTGGTCCACCGAATCCGCCTGGGCCGCCAGCCGGTCCGAACCTAGGCGCAGAGCCAAAATCTCTTGTGCGTCACCGGCGGGGAGCACATCCAGGTTGATCGGCTGCGTGCCTTCAAGAGCCACCAGGCTGGGCAGTTGGTTCCGGCTGGTGACGATCGCCAGACAGCCGCTCGAGCCGGGCAGGAGCGGCCGGACCTGCTCGGCCGTGCGGGCGTTGTCGAGGAGAACGAGAACACGCTTGCCGGCAAGCAGACTGCGATAGAGGCCACACTGTGCCTCCATATTGGATGGTATTCGTTCGGGTGGCACCGTCAGCGCATCCAGAAATCCTCGTATCGCCTCGGCCGGGTCTACCGCAGGCCCGCCTGCAGCGAAGCCGCGAAGGTTCACGTAGAGCTGGCCGTCCGGGAATCGCTCGGCGACCTGGCGAGCCCAATGAACCGCGAGTGCTGTTTTGCCGATACCGGCCGTCCCGGCGATCGCCATCACGCCAGGGCCGGCGATGGCCGCCTCGTTCAACTGCGCAAGTTCAGTGGCGCGGCCGGCGAATGCCGCAGGCGCGGGAGGAAGCTGGGCCGGCACGATATAGCCGGTGCGGATGCTTGCCAGTTTCGGTGCCCCGACGGCCGTAGCAACCGGCCGGTCGTTAAGGATTGCGCTCTCGAGTTCACGGAGGCGCGTGCCTGGCTCGAGACCGAGATCTTCGGCGAAAGTCTTGCGGGCATCTTGGAAGGCGGCCAGGGCCGCGGCTTTCTGGCCGGTCCGATAGAGCGCCAGCATCAACTGTTCGTGGAATCGCTCGCGGTAGGGATACTTTTCGAGCAGTTGGCGCAGTTCAAACACCACATGCGCGTGATCGCCGAGGGCCAGGTCGGCTTCCGTGCGATGCTCCAAGGCGGCCAGCCGCAACTCCTGCAGCTTCGCGATCTCCGGCGCCAACGCCGGTTCATCGGACAGATCCGCGAATGGGTCCCCGCGCCAAAGCGACAGCGCATCACGATAAAGCCGTGCCGACCCAACCAAGTCGCCTGCTGTCATCGTCTCTCGGCCCTGTGCCAGAAGGTCGATGAAACGAAACATGTCCAACTCGCTGCGATCGAGGTGAAGGGCGTATCCGAGCCGGCCCTGGCTGAGCAGACGTTCCGGGCCAAGCACTTTGCGGAGCCTATGTATGTGCTGATGGACGTTGTCGCGTGCCGAAGCCGGTGGCTTGTCGACCCACAGAGCATCCACAAGGCTGTCGATGCTCAGTGGCTCGCCATTGCGGCAAATCAGCAGGCACAGCACCAGCCGCTGTTTGGGCGGCCCCAAGTCGACAGGCTGATCGGCCCGATTCGCCTCAAGCGGGCCGAGGACTCGAACGTCCATCCGTCCCCCGATCGAACGCCTATATGCCAGCACATAGTACCCGTATAGGGATGGTCCTCACTATGCCACGTAGACCGAACGACCTTTTTACAAGGCGTGCCCTCTATCTCATTTGGATAGACATAGGCAAGGAGGACGGAACGGATGATCGGAAAAAACGTTCCACCATCACGGGTTCCCGGTCCACCATCGTGGGTTCCCGCTGGGTTCAAGCTGCGGCATCGTTTCGAGGGTGAGCCCTCTGGCGGCTTTCACGGCGCGGGTAATGACCAGGTGACATTCCTGCATTCCCGACTGGGCAAGGCCGAGGACAATTCGTTTCCCCTAATGGTTTTCGTGGCGTCGGCGCCAGGCCAGCAGTTGGACGGTACCCAGGGCCAGGCCGGCACTCAGGTCAGCCTGGGGATCCTGGGAAAGATCGGCACCTATCACGACGGAATGTGGTACGTGGACGGTGCGGCACTTCAATCCGTCGGCCTGCAGCGGGCAAAGCAGTGGCGCACCGACCAGGTTCACTCGCTGACCATTCACGAATCCGACCGGACGGTGGGAATACGAGCACGACGCGATGTCGCGCTGAAGGACCTTATTCAGATCGCCCGCTCGCTCGACCTCGGCTGACTGGCGGCCACCCAATGCCTTGGATGGTGATGGTGCAAACCGCGGTAGGCGTGGTTCTGCTCGCCGCGGCCGGCGCGAAGATCGTCGGACAGGTGTCTGTTCGCACGTTTCTTGACGCCCTGTCGGTACCCCCGCAAATCAGTGCTCCGGTGGCGCGAGTGCTGCCGGTCGCCGAAGGTCTTTGCGGCGGACTTCTGGTGCTGCGCTGGGGAGGCGATGCGGTCGTTCTCGCGGCTGCCGCGCTCACCGCCGGTTTCGCCATCACACTTGTCGTGGCGTATGTCCGCGGCGTGACGACCGGTTGCCGTTGCTTCGGTGTGCTCGACAGCGGGCAGCTGACACCTGTTGCCGTGGCACGAGCAATAGTCCTTGCCATAGCGACCATCGCGCTGCTTACGTGGGGCACTTCGAGCAACCAACCGGGAACAACCGCCATGTCGCTGGGAGTGCTTGCGGCGCTGGCATACATCGCATCGTTCGCCGTTCTCGAGCAGGTCTACGAATTCGAGCGCGGCCGATCCGCCGTGTTCTCGCGACTCAAGGCCAATCACGGAACGGCTGCTGTAGAGGAGGCGGGTCGATGACCACAGCGTTTTTGGTGAGCTACGCGATCTTGTGGGTCATGGTTGCGGTGCTGACCATTGGCGTTTTTGCCATGTACCACCATTTCGGCCAGATGTACCTCAGCAGTCCGACCGGACGGGAGGAGCAGGGACCCAAGGAGGGCAGCTACTTCAAGCCGGTGGAAAGCATTGACATCCTGGGAGCGACGATTCTCGTCCCACCCAGCAACCGGCCGCTGCTGGTCGCCTTCGCGTCGACCAGCTGCGCGCTCTGCGCCCAGTTGCGTGAGGCGCTAAAGCTGCTCGCGCAACGCAACCCGGAAGTGTCCGTGGTGGTGTACTGCGATGGCAGCCCACGAGCGGTCCAAGCCTGGGCCGGGGATCTTGCTCAGGTGGCTTCCGTCGTCGCTGACCGACGTGGCAAGATCGCGGTCCGCAACGGGGTGGACGCGACCCCGTTCTGCGTCGCGGTCGGCACCGATGGACTGGTCCGCGCGAAAGGCATCGTCAACGACCTTGACACCCTCGAGCTACTCGCCGACGAAGCGCGATCCTTGCCGGTGCTTCAGTCCGCCAACTAAGGCCTGATTGGAAAGAGGTGACCTGATGACTCGTTTGGTCAAATGGAGTGCGATGCGGATCAATCGCAGGCGCGCCCTGGCCGTCGCCGGGACCGGCGTGTTCGGCGCGCTCGCGTCGATGGCCGTCGGAGCCCCGGCTCACGCCGGCCCGTGTAGTGGCCCATATGGTACCGGCTGGTGCGGAAGCGCACTCTGCAGCGGGCCAAATTGCCGGAACGCCTTGCCGTACAAGTGCTACAAGGTAACCGGGTTCTGCCGGAATCCGACTAACCCATGCTGGGCATCGGCCGGCCACACCTGCTGCGACTGCCGATGCTATGAGCACACCGACCGTTGGTACTGCTACTGCCACGGCTGAGGGGTTACCGGTCAGCGAGCGATTGGAGCGAGCGGTGTCAAGCAAAGCGAGTGAGGTTATGAGGTGGGGCGCGCTGCGGATCAATCGCAGGCGCGCCCTGACCGCCGCCGGGACCGGCGTGTTCGCTGCGTTCGCGTCGATGACAGTCGGGGCCCCGGCTCATGCCGGACCGTGTAGCGGCCCCTATGAGACCGGATGGTGCGGACGTTCTCTGTGCAGCGGGCCAAACTGCAGGAACAGCCTGCCATACAAGTGCTACAAGATCTCAGGATATTGCGATACCCCGGGAATCGCCTGTTGGAGTTCCAGCGGGCACACGTGTTGTAAGTGCAAATGCTATGAGCACACCGATGTGTGGTACTGCTACTGCCATGGATAGGCCAGACCGCAAGGGAAAGGGCACGTGGTGCGGGTAGAAGCACGGACCACGCGGCCCTCCCGCGCGGCCTCGGTTCTGGTGATCGGAGCTGGCCTGGGATTGGCGATAACGCTGATCTCCGGCCTGGACGCCGGCAATATCCAGGTGGCCCTGCTGGCGCTGATGGCGTTACTCAGCGGGGTTCAGGGCCTGGGCACCGATTGAGGCAGAAACGCGGTGTACGTTGCCGCGCAGCCCTCGGTCTGGGGGCCATGGAGCCAACCGATGTGGGTTGGCGGGGTAATAGTTCACGTGGCTGGTCTGCTGCTGGGAGCATCAGTGACCGGCGTCGCCGGGTTCCTGCTAGGCGAATTGCTCATCCATTCTCCATTGTGGACACTCGGCGTGCTCGCCATCGTCATGGCTGTGATAGCCGCAGGGATATTCGGCATCAAGCTTGAAGGCAGCCGGTGGCGCGTGCCGGGACGCTGGTCGCGGATGGGTCACATCGGCGATTCCGGTGTCTTCGGATTGATGGTGGGCACCGGCGTGGCGACTGCGCTGGCCTCACCCGGTTTCTATGTGGTGCTCGCGTGGAGCTTGGCAGCGACCGAATATTCCGCGGTTTGGCCGGTGTTCCTGGCGTTTGGCATTGGAAGGGCCTTGCCCTTCCTCACCATCGCTGCGCGTGCGTACTGGCATGATCGCGATGTAGGTGAGGTGCTCGACCCGTTCACCCGGATAACGGGGCGGCTAGGCCTTCCTGAGGCGCTTCTACTCACCGCGCTCGCATCCATGTGGCTGTCAGGTCTGGGTTGGCAGTAGGGCGGCGGCGTTAAAGAGCCGGTCGCGGGTCTGGGTGACCGCACGGTCGAGCGCGCCGCTGAGGACCGGGTTTCCCTCCAGTGTGGACAGTCGCAGTGGCGGTTTGGGGATCGTCATGGTGTGCAGCTCCTGCTCGACCAGCTCGCGCAGCGGATGACCACCGGCGAGCAACACGTCGCCGGCAAGCACGACCAGCTCCGGGTCGATCACGGACACTACGGCGGCCAGCCCGGTCGCCAGGCGGTTTGCCACATCACGGAAGGCGTTGGCGGCCCGTTCGGCGGTGGCTGGGGCGGGGGCGGCCCAGGCGCGGGCCGCTGCTTGCATCGCGGCCGCGGGGTTGGCGCCGCGGAACCCGTATGAGCGAAGGACTTTCAGGACGGTCGGGCCACCGGTGAGCGCATGGTAGCCATAGGTTGCCGGTCGCTCGGAGGCGTGCGGGATCGGTGCCCCGGGAACTGGCATGTAGCCGATTTCGCCGGCACCGCCTGTTGCGCCCCGATAGAGCGAGCCCTCAAGCATCAGTGCCATACCGAGGCCGTCAGATGCCCACAGCAGAACGAAATTGCGGTGGGAGCGGGCGGCTCCGTGAGCCATTTCCGCCAGGGCCACCAGATTGACGTCGTTCTCCACCGAGGTGGGAACGCCGAGCCCATCGCTCAAGGTCCGAAGGAGATCCGGGATACGCCAATCCGGTAAGTGAGCGGCGTACCCGAGGCGGCCCGTGGCCGGGTTCAAAGCGCCTTGCACGCCGATGACCGCATGGTGGAGGTCGGCGTGACTGACGCCGGCCCGCGTGCATGCCTTGGTCAGTGCGGCTCGAAGGCGATCGATCACACCGCCGGTGCTGTCCGCTTGATCCGACAGCTCCAGGCGCGCCTTGCCCCGCACCGTCCCGGTCACATCCGCGACCAGAGCCTCTATCCGTTCCGGGGTGACATCGAAGCATGCGACATGGGCGATGTGCGGGTTGATGCGGTAGAGCTCGGCTGCTCGGCCGGGGCCGCCTTCACGGATGCCTTCGGGGACCACAAATCCGGCCTCCTGAAGCCGGTTGAGCAACTGGGAGGCCGTCGGCTTGGACAGACCCAGCAGCGCGCCGATCTCCGGCCTCGTCAATGGACCCCGATCGACCAGCGCTTGCAGGGCGGCCCGGTCATTGGCCGCACGGATCAGATTCGGTGCCGGTTGAACCATCGTCCCTCACTCATAGGTTAGGTGACCTTACCAATCTGACGTGAACAACAGTAGGCCATGTGTTGACAGGTGGCCATCAGAGCGTTTCAATGTGCTGAACAATAGTAAGGCTGGTTTACGAACTAGGCCGCCTCGCATTGTCCGACTGCCGGCCAGCAGCTCCGATCCGATCCACCAGGTACGTGAGGAGAAGCAGTGAAACGACACCGACTAAAGATCCTCGCTTCACTTGTCGGGCTCTTGCTCGTCAACCAGCTGATCGTTGCTGCTCCCAGCGAGGCGGCTGAAGAACTTCTGTCCCTGAACAAGCCTGTCCTGACTTCGTCCAATGAGAACAGCACGCTAACCGGGCCGAAGGCGGTGGACGGGAACACCTCCACGCGCTGGGCTTCGGCGGCGGGATCCGACCCGCAATGGATTCGCGTCGACCTCGGCGGCGCCCGCAGCATCTCCCGGATCCGGCTGAACTGGGAGGCCGCCTACGCCAAGGCCTATCGGGTCGAGTTCTCCGCCGACGGTTCGGCTTGGACCACGAAATACACCACCTCCAACGGGACAGCCGGAATCAGGGAGATCACCACCGCGACCGGCACCGCCCGCTACATCCGGGTCTACGGCACGCAACGGGGTACCACTTATGGGTACTCGCTATGGGAATTCGAAATCTTCGGCACCGGCGACGGAGGTGGCGGTGGCACGCCCATCTCCCGCAACAAGCCGGCCACCTCATCGTCCAATGAGGACTCCAGCCTCACCCCCCGACAAGGCGGTAGACGGAAACACCTCCACTCGCTGGGCCTCGGCGGAAGGATCCGACCCGCAGTGGATCCGCGTCGACCTCGGCGCAGTCGCCTCGATCACGAGGGTGCAACTGAACTGGGAAGCCGCCTACGGCAAGGCATACACCATTCAGGTCTCACCCGACGGGGCCAGTTGGTCGACCGCTGTCACAGTGACCAATGGCAACGGTGGGATCGACGACCATCCCGGGCTGTCCACCCAAGGGCGATACGTGAGGATGCACGGCACCCAGCGCGGAACAACTTACGGCTACTCGCTATTCGAGTTCGACGTGTACGGCACCGGCGGCGGGCCGGGCCCGGGCAGCAACCTGAAGTGGGCCGGCGTGCGCTCCTCAACCTATGGGATCCGTGACGGCGCACAGATTCCGTTCCCGACTTCGGCGCAGTGGGAGTCGGCGATGAAGACCATGTCGGGGTATTTCCCGGGCTCGACCCCATCGGCAACTATCTGGCTCGTCGGTGAGGTGGACTACGCCAACCACGGCATGATCCTGGAGTTCCCCCGGCCCGACAATGGCCAGAATTACGGGCCGCTGTACCAATTCCAGTCCACCGACAAACACGAGCCGTATCTGGATTACTTTGACACCCACGGGATCCAGGTCTCGCTGCAGATCGAGCCGGGCGATGCCGACATCCCGACGCTGATCGACCTGGTGCTCAACCGGTACAAGCACCACCCCAGCGTCATCGGCCTCACCGTCGACGCTGAGTGGATCAACAAGACCAGTGACACCGATGTCGAGACACCGGTGACCAACGCTCAAGCACAGGCTTGGGAGCAACGGGTCAAGGGCCACAACGCCGGGTACCGGATGATCCTCAAGCATTTCAATGAGTCCAATCTTCCGCCGGCCTACCGTGGCGACATCATCTTCGTCTGCGATGACGAGCTGAACGGCTCCTACTCGGCGTTTTTGGCTGAGCACAAGCAATTCGCCGACTTCTTCTACCCCAGTGATGTCATGTTCCAGATCGGGTACCCGTCTGATCGGTCCTGGTGGAGTCAACGCCCGGCGCCGATCCCGCAGAGCATCGGGCGTGATCTGACCGCGCAGACCAGGCAGAACCATGGCGTGCTGTGGGTGGATTTCAGCATCGACGACCCGCTGATCGATCTGATCCCCAACTCGGGCGGCGGCGGATCGTTCGTCGTCACCGTTGCCGGTGACATCGCCGGCGCCTGTAGGGCAAGTGATGGCACGGCTTGTGAACACGAGCGCACCGCGCGGCTCGTCGAGTCCATCAACCCGCTCTGGGTGCTCACCACCGGCGACAACCAGTATGACGACGGCAAACTGAGCGAATACAACGCCTACTACGCCACCACGTGGGGGCGCTTCAAGGCCAAGACCAAGCCCACGCCCGGCAACCACGAGTACTACGACCCAGCCGGCGGCGCGGCCGGTTACAAGGCCTACTTCGGCAACCTCGCGACCCCCAATGGCAGCACGTACTACAGCTGGAATCAGGGGGAGTGGCACTTCGTCGCGCTCGACTCGGAGATCGCGATGTCGTCAAACTCGGCGCAGCTCAACTGGTTGCGGGCGGATCTGGCCGCGAACACCAAGCGGTGCATCGCGGCTTACTGGCACAAGCCCCTGTTCAACTCCGGCAGCAAGGGCTACGACCCGGTGAGCCTACCGGCATGGCAGGCGCTTTACACGGCCGGGGCAGACCTCGTGCTCAACGGACACGACCACACTTATGAAAGGTTCACCCCGCAGAACCCGAGTGCCGGATCGACCAGCAGCGGAATGGTTGCCATCACGGTCGGATTGGGCGGCGCGGACAACTACACCTTCGAGAAGGAGGTGCAGCCCAACAGTGTCGTTCGGCTGACCGATCTGCACGGCGTACTCAAGCTGACCCTGACCGACACCACCTTCACCGGTCAGCTCATCAGTGACAGCGGCCAGGTCCGCGACACGCTTCCCACCTACACCTGCCACTAGCGAGCCGGCCCTCCACCTCTTCCGTGCTGGAGGTGGAGGGCCAACCCCCTCGGAGGCATCGATGTACCTGTCCACCACGGATCGTCCGGTCACTAAGACGGCGACTGGCTCTCGCAGGGTCGCCGGAACGGTGGTAGCGCTGGGAATCGTCAGCCTCATCACCGACGTCTCGGCCGAGATGGTCACCGCGGTCCTGCCGCTCTATCTCGTGGTGGGACTCGGCTTGAGTCCGTTGCAATTCGGTTTCCTCGACGGGCTCTACACCGGAGCCACCGCCATCACGCGGCTCGCCGGTGGGCATGTCGCCGACCGTTGGCAGCGGCGCAAAACGGTGGCCGCAGTCGGCTATGGGCTCTCGGCGCTCGCCAAACTTGGCCTTCTTGTGGCAGGCAGTTCCGTTGCCGCCATCGGCGGTGTGCTCGCCACAGACCGTGTCGGCAAAGGGATTCGCACCGCTCCACGGGACGCGCTCATCTCATTGAACAGCCATCCCGAGAACCTTGGCCGATCATTTGGCGTACACCGGGCGCTGGATACGACCGGGGCTTTGGCCGGTCCAATCGTGGCGTTCGGCCTGCTGTCGCTGACCGTTGGCTCCTACGACTCGGTCTTCGTCACGAGCTTTTGCATTGCGGTGGTTGGCTTGGTGGTGCTCGTGCTGTTCGTCGGTGAACGAGCCGCTGTCACCACGAGCAGAGCGACCGTCTCGATCCGCGCAGCCTTTGGCCTTCTCGGAGCAGCTCCATTTCGGAGGGTCTGTGCCTGCGCGACGCTACTGGGACTGGTGACAGTAAGCGACGCCTTTCTCTATCTCCTCCTCCAACGGCGCCTAGACCTTGCGATCGAGCTATTCCCGTTGCTTCCCCTTGGCAGCGCGCTCACCTACCTGATCTTCGCGGTGCCACTTGGCAGGCTGGCCGACAGCTGGGGTCGATGGCGCGTCTTCCTGAGCGGATATGTCGTGCTCGCGGTGGTCTATGGATTGCTGCTCGGGCCGATCGGCGGGCTTCCGCTCCTTATGGCGTGCCTGATTCTGCACGGCACCTACTACGCCGCCACCGATGGAATCCTTGCCGCGGTTGGCTCATCGGTGCTGCCGGACCACCTTCGCTCAAGCGGTCTGGCATTGCTGATGACCGGGCAGTCACTCGGACGCCTATCCGCCTCCATCGCCTTCGGTGCACTTTGGACAGTCGGCGGACCGGAGCTGGCTCTGGTGGTGGCATCCGTCGCATTGGCCGGCGTCGGCCTCGGGGTGTTGATGTGGCGGCAGAGATGAGCCGCCGGGCCCGCATCACTGTGCTTCTGATAGCCGTGGTGGTGCTGACAGCTGTGGCCGGCCTTTACAATCTTCGTGCCGTTCTCCTTGCGCAGCAACACGATCCGGCCGTGCCTTCGGGCAAGCTCGACCTTGGTCAGCCTGGGCAGATCATTTTCCGAAACACTCAGGCGGGTACCGGGTTCGGCCGCGTCGCGTCCGTGCCGATCGGCCACCCGGCTGCGGAGCGTGTGGTGACGGGGCTGTCATGTGATCGGGTCTACGCGGCTGCGGCTGCGGCCGTCTGCTTGGCTTCGCGGCCTGGCGCCGTTCCGCGGTTCACCACAACGCTCGTGGACCGGAACCTACAGGAGACACGCACGATAAGCCCGCCCGGTGTGCCCAACCGCGCCCGTCTATCGTCCGACGGCCGGATGGTCGCCTGGACGGCGTTCGTCACCGGCCATTCCTATGCGAAGACCGGCTTCTCGACCCGGACGTCCATTTTGGACCTGAACTCGGAGAAGTTCTACGCCGACATTGAGACGCTTCAGATTCACCGCGACGGCGGGCGGCTGCGGGCGTCTGACTTGAACCTGTGGGGTGTCACCTTCGCGAAGGACGGTAAAACCTTCTACGCCAGCGCCTCCACGGGTGGTCGCACTTACCTGATCGAAGGAGACGTGGCCACCTGGGAGGCCAAGACATTGCGGGAGAACGCGGAATGCCCATCCCTGTCACCCGACGGCACCCGGCTGGTTTTCAAAAAGCGGGTAGCCTCGGATGGCGCCCGGCCGTGGAGTCTGCACGTTCTCGATCTGAGCACGATGACCGAGAAACCCTTGCCTGGTAGCGATGGAATCGACGATCAGGCGGTATGGCTCGACGATCACACCGTCATGTTCGCAATGAATCGTGACGGTGGAGGCACCGATGTCTGGGCGGCAAATGCCGACGGCACCGGCGCACCGCGGCTGCTGGTCCCGGACGCGTCATCGCCCTCCGTCACCTGAAAGGAAGGAGCTTCGTCAAGTTCCTCAAACCGGGTCCGGATCGGTCGTTTGAAATCCCTGCCACCGTGTGGGCCGGCCCCAGCTAGCGGTCGGGTGGGCCGGCGAGGATCGCGGTGACCACATCGATCAGCTCGGTGAGCACTTCGTCCGCGGCAAGCTTGCGGCCGCTGAGTGCCAGGATGCCTTGTGTGCCTTCGGGATCTCCGAGGACGCGGAAGGTAAGGCTCATGGCTTGTGTCAGCCGGAATCGGATGGTCCGGGCGGGCACGCCGGGGGAGATCCGTTGCAGCAGAACGGTGAAGCGGCGAGCTTGCCGTACAAAGCTATCGGCGACAACGGACAGAGCGGGGTGTCCACTGCCCAGGATCGCGGCGATGAAAGTCACCCAATCACGGCCGCCTGAACTCACCATCTCCGCCACCGGACGGACGAATGCCTCCGCAAGCTGCCGGGCATTGAGTTCAGGCGAGCCATCGATCGCGTCGAGCAATTCGGTCCGGCGAAGCGAAACCTGCGCGCTTCGTTCTTTGATCAGTGCTTCGACCAAGGCAGACTTCGACCCGAAGTGGTAGTGGACCGAAGCTACATTCGTTCCCGCTTCGGTCATGATGGCGCGAAGTGAGACGGCATCAATACCCCGCTCGGCAAACAGCCGTTCTGCCGCAAGGAGCAGTCGCCGGTCAGTTGGCGTATCGCTCACGTAACGCCTTCTTATCGGGCTTGCCGAGGCCGGTCAACGGCAGCGCATCGGTCACGATGACCCGCTTCGGTACCTGTACCGAGCCCTTCCGTTCCCTTACAGCCAACTGGATTTCGGAAGCGAACTCGTCGACGTTGACCGTATCCCGCAGGACCACGACCGCGGTGACGGCCTCACCCCATTTTTCATCGGGTACCCCGATCACGCCCACCTGAGCAACGGATGGGTGCTCGGCTATCACGTCTTCGATCTCGCGAGGATAGACGTTGAAGCCACCGGTGACGATCATGTCCTTGGTGCGGTCGACGATGAACCAGTAGCCGTCCTCGTCCTCGCGGGCCACGTCCCCGGTGCGCAGCCAGCCATCGCGGAACGTCTCCGCGGTGGCCTCCGGCAGACGCCAGTAACCGCCTGCGAGTAGGGGCCCGGAAACGCAGATCTCCCCAGGCTCGCCAACGGCCACGGGCTGGTCGTCCTCGCCAAGCAATGCCGTGCGCAGGAACGCCGACGGACGCCCGCACGAACTGAGGCGTTTGTCATCGTGTTCATCTGTCCGAAGGTACGAGATGGCCATTGGCGCCTCGGTTTGCCCATAGAACTGAGCGAATATCGGCCCGAACCGCTCGATTGCTTCCTTCAGGCGTACCGGGTTGATCGCCGACGCCCCGTAGTAGACCGTCTTAAGGGAGGACAGGTCGCGGGTTCGCGAGTCGGGATGGTCCAGCAGGGCGTAAAGCATTGATGGGACAAGCATGGTGGCAGTTATCCGTTGCTCTTCAATCGTCTTCAGCACGTCGCCTGCGTCGAATTTGAGCAGCACGTAAAGAGCCCCACCCTTCATCAGCGTGGGCACAAAGAACGCCGCACCGGCGTGCGAAAGCGGTGTGCACACAAGGAAACGCAACTCTGACGGCCATTCCCACTCCGCCAACTGGATCTGTGTCATCGTGATCATCGCCGACGCCGTCCCGATGACTCCCTTTGGCTTGCCTGTCGTGCCACCCGTGTAGGTGAGCGAAACGATGTGGTCGGGTTCAAGTTCCGCGGGCACAAGGGGACTGGGGGCATAGCTCGCGGCCTTGGCGGTCACGTCTTCGGCGACGCCGGCGAGTTCGCTTGGCACCGGCCCGATGGTCAGCACCCGTTCGAGGGTGTCGACCTTTTCCAAAAGTGCCAACGCTCGCGCGGCGAACGCCGGGACTGGATCGATTACCAGCGTGGAGATTCCCGCGTCTGATATCGCGTATGCGTGATCCTCCAGCGAGCCCAGCGGATGCAGTGAGGTCCGCCGATATCCTTGGACCTGCCCCGAGGCGATGATGAGCAACACCTCCGGCCGGTTAAGCGCAAGGAGACCCACCGCACCCAGCCCTTCGAACACTTGGATATAGCGGCTCACCTCGGCCGACATCTCGCCGCCAGTCATCGTAGTGCCGCCGAGGAAGAGTACTGGAACGTCGCGGTTGCGCTTTAACGCCGCCACAACCAAGTGTCCAAGATGCACGCTCATGATGACCCGGGCCTTTCTCTACCTACTACCCAAAGGGCGTGGAACTGCGAGGCTCCGCCCATGGCATGCCCAATCGCCAGGCGCGCTCCATCGACCTGATGCTCGCCCGCCAATCCTCTTACCTGAAGGGCCGCTTCCGCAAAGCGCAGCAGCCCGGTGGCACCTGTCGGGTTCCCGGACAGCACGCCGCCCGAGGGATTGATTGGCAACTCGCCCTCGAATGCGGTCCGGCCGGCCTCAACCAGTTTCCAGCCGCGGTTGGTTTCGGCCATGCCGATGTTTTCCAACCACATCGGCTCGTACCAGCTGTAAGGGATGTATAGCTCGGCTGTGTCGATCTGACGCGCCGGATCGTCTATCCCCGCCTGCCGGTAGGCCTCAGCCGCACATTCCTTGCCCGCCTGAGGATTCACCTCGTCTCGGCCGGCGAAGTGACCGGTTTCGGTGCGCCAGGCCATGCCGTGGATCCAAGCCGGTGGCCGGGAGGTGCGCTCGGCATGCTCCTCGTCGGTGATGACCACCGCGCATGACCCGTCCGACGATGGGCAGGACTCAAGGAATCGGATCGGATCCCAGAGCATGCGCGAGTCTCGCACCTCTTCGATCGTGATGTCCGGGCGCTGGACATGGGCATACGGATTCCGGGTGGCGTTGAGGCGATGGTTGACCGCCACCTGCCAGCCGATGTGTTCTGGTGCACCGGAACGGCGGATGTACTCACGGATCACCGGGGCGAAGTGCGCACCGGCACCGGCTCCCAGCCGAGCGCTGAAGGGCAGCCCACGCGAAAGCGCCCAGGTGAAGTTCCCCTCGGACTCCTTCGAATACGCCACAACGAGAACTCGTCGCGCGAGACCCGCTTGCACAAGGTGCGCGGCGTAAATGGCGGCGTGGCCGCCCACACTCCCGCCCGTGAAGACCCGGGTCACCGGCAGCCCGCGTGCTCCCATGGCATCGGCCAAATAGAGCTCGGGGTTCATCACCCCGTCGAACAGGTCAGGGGTCTTGGACAGCACGATCGCATCTATATCCCGGAATTCCAGCTCGGCGTCGGCCATGGCAGCGGCGACCGCTTCACGCACCATGGCGCCGATGGTGACCTCTCGCTTCTTGGCCTGCTTGCTTTGTCCCACCCCGATAACCGCCAGCCGAAGACTCAAGCCGTCACCTCCGGTGCCGGTTTGAGCCTGTCGCAAGCGACTACGATTCCTGTTCGCTCGCCCAAGTGCTCGCTCATTGCTCCCCCTCGAGAAGGCAGATGAGGTTCTGCTGTAAAGCGGGTCCGCTTGTCGCATGTGCCAATGCGCGATCAGCCCTGCCATCCAAAATGGACCATGCGGCTTCACCTATGCGCACGAGGCCGGTCGCGGTAGTCGGTCGGCCTGCCAACGGTCCGCCGGATGGATTGACCGCCACCCCTGACAGGCCAAGCGTCTCGGCGATCAGTGCCTCTTGGTAGCTGTATTCGGTGTGCAGCTCCGCAATGCCGACATCGGAAGCAGCGAACCCGGCCAACTCAGCCGCGCGATCACCCGCGATGCGGACGCTGTCGGCACGGGTCAGGTCGCGCATCCCCGGATAGTGCGTGTCCATCCGATGGTCCATGCCTCGCACCCAGGCCGGTCGGGAGGTGAGACGGCGTGCAGTATCTCCCGCGGCCAGTATGACCACGGCCGCGGCGTCTCCAACGGGAGCTACATCGTGCTCGCGCAACGGCGACGCCACGTAAGGCGCCGCCAGCAGATCCGCCACCGCGAACGTTCCCGCCTTCTGCGCCAAGGGATTGGCGCTTGCCGAGGCAAGGCTGCGCGCGACTACTTCCGCCATCTGCCGTTCACTTGTCGAGCCGGCGGCGATAAGCGCACAGGCCTGCAATGCGGCGATCGCGTCCCGGTGAGGGCGAAGCGGGGCCAGGAAGTACGGATCGAGCTGAGCCGGCATCACCTGATCGAGATCCTCGGACAGCGAGCCACGCCCGATGCCGTAGACGAGCGCGATGTCGCCTTCGTTCAGCTGCAGCCAGGCCCAAGCCTCGTAGAACGCCCAGGCCGCATCCATCTCCACATGCGACTCTGAGATCGGTGGCCAGGCTCCAACGGCATCCAGCGACTCGATGTAGGC
>DPJL01000029.1 GCA_003543035.1 Micromonosporaceae bacterium
GGCGACGGATCGGCGACCGGGCTGGCCTCACCCGACTCCGCTCACCGAATGCACGACCTGGTCGGCACCCGCGTTCCGGATATCGAGTTGCCATCGACCTCCGGCAGCGCGCTCGATGTCGTTGCGGCCGAGGCGAAAGCGACCGTCCTTTTTGGATATCCGATGACCGTGACCGGTTCAACGCCCGACGGGTGGAGCGCGATCCCAGGGGCAAGCGGGTGCACTTTGGAGAATCGGCTCTTTCGTGACCGGTACTCACAATTTGTGAAAAGGGATGCGGTGGTCCGGGGAGTCAGCACGCAGCGGCCTGATGAGCAGCGGGCATTTTCTCTTTCCGAGGGGGTACCGTTTCCGCTCCTGTCGGACGCGGATCTGCTGCTGACCGCGGCATTGCGGCTGCCCACTTTCCGTGCCGCCGAGGTGCCGCGGCTGCGCCGCTTCATCCTCGTCATCGGCCCGGATCGCACAGTCCGGTCAGCCCTCTTTCCGGTGACCGACATCCCCGCCGCAGTCGACTGGGCTCTCAAAGCCTGCGCCTAGGCAATGCGGTAGCGGCATGGCGGCCATTGTGCCGAGGTCGCGGCGCAGGCGCTGCCCCATGTGCCAGGATGCACGGGTGACACGGGTAGCGGTGACGGGCGGCAGCGGCAAGCTGGGCCGCGCGGTGGTGCAGGAGCTGTTTGACCACGGATACGAGGTGGTCAACCTTGACATCGCCGGGCCGCCGGCGAACACCTTCACCAGGGTCGATCTAACCGACTATGGCCAGACCCTGGAAGCGTTGACCGCCATAGACTCGCGCTATCGCGGCATCGACGCGGTGGTCCACCTTGCCGCGATCCCCGGCCCGGGTGCGGCGCCGAATGCGATCACCTTTCAGCGCAACGTAACCAGCAGTTACAATGTCTTTGCCGCGGCCAAGGCGGCGGGCATCCGCAACGTCGTGTGGGCATCGAGCGAAACGTTGCTGGGGCTGCCGTTGGACATCCCGCCGGACTACATCCCGTTGGACGAAGAACATCCGCCGCGCCCCGAAAGCTCTTACGCGCTGGGCAAACTCATGGACGAGACGATGGCCGCGCAGTTCTGCCGCTGGGATCCGAGTCTGAAGATGATCGGGCTGCGCTTCTCAAACGTCATGGAGATCGCCGACTACGCCAACTTCCCGTCCTTCGACGAGGATCCGAGCCTGCGCAAGTGGAACCTCTGGGGCTACATCGATGCGCGGGACGGGGCACAAGCCGTCCGCTGTGCGCTTGAATATGACGCCATCGGGCTGGAGATCTTTGTGATCGCGAACGCCGACACCGTGATGTCCCAACCTTCCGCGAGTCTGGCCGCACTGTCCTTTTCGGACGTTCCGGTAACCCGTCAACTCGTTGGCACGGAGACGTTGCTATCCATTGAGAAAGCGCGGCGCCTGCTCGGCTACGAACCGCGGCACAGCTGGCGCAATCACGTGTGAGTGACGATCCAAGCCCCGATGCGTTGCAGCAAATCGGGATCGGCCGCGTTCTCGGCGTGCCCGAAACCGGGCTCCAGCCAAAGCTCTTTGGGCTCGCGAGCGCTGTCGTACAACTGATGAGCGTGCTCAACGGGGAAGTAGGCGTCGGCATCCCCGTGCACCACAAGCAAAGGCGTGGGAGAGATCTGGCCGGCGACCGCGTGCGGCGGCTCGGGCACCGGGTCCCAACCACCATTTGCTATCCGAGTACCAAGTGCGACCCGCCCGACCAGACGGCCCAGTCGGCGTTCGAGCACCCAGTGGACTCTTCGCATCGGGGGAGTGCCCCGGTAGTACCAGCGGGCCGGCCCGCTCACCGCGACAATGGCGTCGGTAGCTGTTCCTTCGCGGCCACCGCTCGACAACGCGCCGTTGGGCAGGCCCGCGCCACGCATAAGTGCCGCTGTATCGATGGCGCTGCCACCGTGGGACGACGCGCCGTCGGGCGGGTATGCGCCACGCATAAGTGCCGCTGTATCGATGCCGCTGCCACCGTGGGACGACGCGCCGTCGGGCGGGTGTGCGCCACGCATAAGTGCCGCGTGGCGCACGGCTACCGAAGCGCCCATGGAGAAGCCGACCGTGGCCACTTTGGCGTACCCAAGCTCACGCGCCCACGCCACCGCGGCGTCGAGATCGTGGATCTCGCGATCGCCCACAGTGGACATTCCCCGCGACTTGCCGTGACCGCGGAAGTCGAAACTGATCACTCCGGCAACGGCGTTGAAGATCAAGGCGGCACGCCTCAGCGACGGCCGTCGCCACGACCCGGTGAAGCCGTGCGCCATCACAATCGCCAGGCCGGCCTCAGCCGCGTCGTGGTGAGCCGAGATCAGTACTCCGTCGGAAGTCTTAAGGCTGGACATCGTCGAAGTGCTCGACCACCGGGGGCGCGGCGAAATACTGCCCGATCAGTCCACGCCAGGTTACGAAGCGCTCGCTGTTGCGGAAGTTCTCGACGTGGGCCTCAACCGAGTCCCACTCGACGAGGAGCACGAATCGCGCCGGCGACTCGATGCCCTGGGTCATCCGCACGTTCCGGCAGCCGGGCGTTGTGGCGAGAGTCTCATGTCCCTTGCGATAGGCCGCCGCAAAGGCCTCTTCCTCACCAGGCTTAATGTCGATCAGAGCTACTTCGAGCACCATCGGCCGATCATTTCACGACCCGATTCGTGGATGTCGCCGAGGATGGTGAACAATACTGGCTAGCGGGAGGGGAGTATTCCCTCGCGGCGGTGTCGTCAACACGGCTTCGCGTCGGTTTGCCCGGCGCGGTCCCGGCGCCGTCGGTCGTCGGGGAGGCTGTGCGACCAGCACGGGCTGCGGCGGGAGAGACCTCCGGGGCGTTTCATGTTGCCGACCGGAGGTTTAGTTCTGTGAATGTTTCCGCGCTTGTCTGGGGAGTAACCCTGGGCGGTCTGATCGCCCTGTTGCTCATCGACCTCCTGATCGTCGGCCGTCGGCCACACGAGCCATCCTTCAAGGAAGCAACCGGCTGGGTCGTCTTCTACGTCCTGCTGGCGTGCGCCTTCGGCGCCTGGATCTTCTTCAACTACGGCTCGCAGTATGGCCAAGAGTTCTTCGCGGGATGGCTCACCGAGTACAGCCTGTCCGTGGACAACCTCTTCGTCTTCGTGATCATCATGTCCCGGTTCAAGGTCCCGCGGATTTGTCAGCAGAAGGTCCTGCTGATCGGCATCGTGCTGGCATTGATCATGCGCGGTATCTTCATCGCGGCAGGCGCGGCTCTGGTGTCGCGTTTCGTTTGGGTGTTCTACCTCTTCGGCCTCTTCCTGATCTACACCGCCTGGCAGCTGACCCGGCACGGCGAGACCGGGGAGGAGGACTACAAGGAGAACATCCTCATCCGCTGGTCCCGCCGGGTGTTGCCGCTGAGCAAGGATTTCGACGCCGCTCGGATGACCACCCGCAACAGCGCAGGGCGCTTGATCTTCACGCCGCTGCTCGTGGTGATCATCGCGATCGGTACCACCGATCTGATCTTCGCGCTCGACTCGATCCCCGCGATCTTCGGTCTGACGCTGGAGCCCTACCTGGTCTTCACCGCCAACGTGTTCGCCCTCATGGGGTTGCGCCAGCTCTACTTCCTGCTTGGTGGCCTGCTGGACCGGCTCGTCTACCTGTCGCTCGGATTGGCGGCAGTGCTGGGCTTCATCGGGGTCAAGCTGATCCTCACTGCACTTGCCGACAACAATGTGCCCTTCATCAACGGCGGCGAGCCGATCCCGGGGGTGCCACACATCAGCATCCAGGTCTCACTGCTGGTGATCGTTGGCATCCTTGCCATCGCCACGGTCGCAAGTCTTTTCAAGTCGTCGCGCATGGCCAAGGCGGAAGCGGCCGAAGCCTCGAAAGCCAAGCCGTCAATCGACCCGGTGGATTCCAAGTAGAGTGCGCCTGCGGTCGTCGGGCAGCGGTTCTTCGACGACCAGGGCCTTGTCGCCGCACGCGTGCAGCATGAGGTCCGGCCCGGTGACAAATCCAACGTGGGTCACCTTCTCCGGCTTGTTGGAGAAGAAGTAGAGGTCACCGGGCCGTTCCTGGCCCAGCGCCACCGGTGTGGTCGCCCTCGCCTGGTCGTCCGCGTCGCGTGGGATCGTGCGCCCCACCCGGCGAAAAGCCAGGTGCACCAAGCCGGAACAGTCAATGCCGTGTGAGGTCAAACCACCCCACACATAGGGTGTACCAAGCCAGCCGCGCGCCACGTCAAGGACGTCGTCGAAACGCAGTTGGTCGACCGGCAGCCAGCCCGGATAGCCCCGCGGATCCAGCTTGGCCGCGGGCTGGGCGGTGGCCACCACTCGCGCCCAGTTACCCGTGATCTCCTCGATCAGCACCGGCTCGCCTTGCAGCAGCTGGGTCAGCACCCCGAGATAGTTGCGCTCCGGACCGTCCAAACCGGACACCCAGGCATGCAGATCGCTTTGGGGCGCAAGCGCCGCGGCGTCGATGCCGGGCCGGGGTGCGTCCGGCTTGCTCCACAGGGTCGCCACCGGGGCGTTGACGGTCGCGGTAATCATGTTTGGATCCCCAATCCGGGACTGTCGGGCAGCACTACCGTGCCATTTGCATATTTAAGTCCACCACTTACCGGTGAGTCGCTCAACCACCACGCGGCATCCAGGTCACTGACGATGCTGGTGGGAGAGGCTGCCACCAGGCTAGCGGCGGCGCCCACGCCGACCGGGCCCTCCATCATGGACCCGACACAGGTGCCCAACCCGTGCGCCTCGGCCAGCTCCAGCATGGTCCGGGCGACCGAGAGGCCGCCGCACTTGGCCAGCTTCACATTGATCATGTCGGCGGCCCGCCGGCGGATCACCTCGGTGAGGTCGCGCAGCCCGAAGACCGACTCGTCCGCCATGATCGGGATATCCACGCGCCGCGTTACTTCGGCGAGCCCGTCGAGATCTTTTTGGGGAACGGGCTGCTCGACCAGCTCAATCGGCAGGTTCTCGGCGGAGATGCCGTTGATGATCCGGATAGCCTCTCGCGCAGTCCAACCCTGGTTGGCATCGAGCCGGATCTTGACACCGGCTCCGACGGCCTGGCAGACCGACCGGATGCGAGCAAGGTCGCCTGCTGCATCGGTGCCGACCTTCACCTTGAGGACGCTGAAGCCCTCCTTGACTCTTTCCCTGGCGGCTTTCTCGAGCTCCAGCGGCTCACCTGCCGCGAGCGTGACGTCGGTTGGCACCGTCAGCCCGGTGGCGCCAAGCAGGCGCGGCAGGGGGACGTTGAGCCGCCGCGCCACAAGGTCGTGCAGAGCTACATCCACCGCAGCTTTGGCAGCCTCATTGCCGACAACGGCATTCGCGACCAGACGGCAGTTGGCCGTGAGATCGTCCGGATCGCGCTGCAGAAGTCGCGGGGCGATCATCTCATCGACGCATTGCTGGGAACCGGCGATGCTCGCCCCGGTGACCGCCCAAACCTGAGGCGCCTCACCGAACCCGGACCTGCCATCGCTGTCGATCACCTCGACCAGCAGCGACTCGATCGAGGTGGCCCGGCGCAGAGAGGTGACAAACGGCGTGTGCAGGGGAGCGGAGATCCGGTGGGTCCGGATGGCGGCGATGGGCACGATCGTAAGATTACCGATCCTGCCAGCTCGCCGTCGCTACCCGTCCGAGCAGTGCACAGGCCTGTTCGTCGGGAAGCTTCCCGGTCGTACACACAGTCAGCAGATACGGCTGCGCGTCGCCTGGGTAGATCACTGCGGTGCTGTGGCGGACGCCGGTGACCCAGCCGTTCTTTGACGCCATTCGGGTGCCGGGCGGCAAACCCTGGGCGAAGTCGTCCAGATACTCCTGGGCGCACAGGATTTCCATCATCTCGGCGGTCGGCTCGGGGTCGGCCAGCCTTCCCACGGCGAGCGCATTCATCAGTGCGGAAAGGTCGGCAGCGGTCACCTCGTTGGTGATGCCCAACTGACGCGCGGCGTAGTCCTCGATCCCGCGATCGGTGTGGGCGTTGGGGGCGCCCGCGTCGCGCCAGACTTGGTTGACGCTGGGCGCATCCAGCAAGCCGAGGACGAGATTGGTCGCGAGGTTGGACGAGCGGACGATCATGCGAGTGACCAGCCAGCGCAACGGCACCTGGGTGCCCATCCGTTGCCACACCTCGGGATCGCCGTCCTCTTCGATGTCGTTGCCGAAAGCGGCTTTCCCTTCGACCGCCGAGCGATGGCTATTGTGCACCAGCACCGGCTGGTCGAGATCGGGGAAAGCGCGGAACGCCGCCACCATGACCCCGACCTTCATCGTGCTGGCGGCATAGTGCAACTCGTGCTCGGCTCGCACAAAGCGGGGCGGGCCGTCCAATGGTCCAAACCAGACAGAGGCCGTGCCGGGGAAGGCATCCAGCTCACTAATCACGAGGCTGACGGTACCGCACCCAGCCGGTCGCGATCAGAAACTGTGCGGCGAGGTAGGTGAGCATGACCCAGATCGGCGGTCCCGGGATGGTGGCCGCTTCGGCGACCCTGACCGCGATCAGCAGATCGGAAAGCAGGAACAGCCCACCGCCCAGCGCCACGCGCCAATTTCGCAAGCCGGCCGCGAGCGTGGCCATCGCCGCCAGCGCCAGGCCATAACCGGTCATCGGGATTGCCATGGCGCCCAACGGTTTCCAGAGCCACACCAACGCGGCTCCGAGTATGACCGCATATCCAACCGCGGCGAGGCCCACGCGAGCCCCGGCCTTGAGAAACGTGACGATGTAACAGATGTGGGCGCCGAGGAAGAACACCATGCCCGCGATGAACCACAGCTCCTTGTCGCCGTTCAGAAGTGCGATGTCACCGGCGGCGGAGAAGAGCAGCGCGGCGGCGATCCCTTTGTGCCGCCCGTTTCGCCAAACCCACAACGTGAGCAGCGGCATGAGGACCGGCTTGGTCGCCCACTCGAGCACCTCATTCTCAGTGCCCGATGCGATCAGGTTCACCAGGGCGAACACCCCGAACACGAGCAGCAACATCGGCGCAGCCTACAGCGCCGGCATGATCACCGTGATCAGGGAGTTACGAGCGCGGCACGCCGACGACACGCTGAAGCAACTCCCTGATCACGCGGATCTTGGGAATCAGCCGGCGTGCTTGCGGCGGGACGCTTCGCGGCCCCGGGTGGTCTGGTCCAGGATCACCTTGCGGATGCGGACCGCGGCAGGGGTGACCTCGACGCACTCGTCCTCACGGCAGAACTCGAGCGCCTGCTCCAGCGACAGCTTCCGCGGCGGGATGAGCCTCTCGGTCTCCTCGGAGGTCGACTGCCGCATGTTCGTCAGCTTCTTCTCCTTGGTGATGTTGACGTCCATGTCGTCCCACCTGGAGTTTTCACCGACGAGCATGCCCTCGTAGACCTCGGAACCGGGCTCGATGAACAACGATCCGCGCTCCTGGATGTTCATCATCGCGAACGGGGTCGCGGTGCCGGCGCGGTCGGCCACCAGCGATCCGGAGGCACGCGTGCGCAGCTCGCCGAACCAGGGCTCGTAGCTTTCAAACACGTGGTGCAGGATGCCGGTGCCCCGGGTGTCGGTCATGAACTCGGTCCGGAAGCCGATCAGGCCACGCGCCGGAACGAGCCACTCCAACCGGATCCAGCCGGTGCCGTGGTTGACCATCTGCTCCATCCGGCCCTTGCGGGTCGCGAGCAGTTGGGTGATCGCACCGAGGTACTCCTCCGGGGCGTCGATGGTCAGGCGCTCGACCGGCTCATGCGTCTTACCGTCGATCTCCCTCGTGACCACCTGTGGCTTGCCAACGGTCAACTCGTACTGCTCGCGGCGCATCTGCTCGACGAGGATGGCCAGAGCCAGCTCACCACGGCCCTGCACCTCCCACGCGTCCGGCCGCTCGGTCGGCAGCACCCGCAGCGACACGTTGCCGACCAGCTCGCGATCGAGCCGGTCCTTGACCATGCGTGCGGTCACCTTGGCGCCCTTGACCCGGCCTACGAGTGGAGAAGTGTTGGTGCCGATGGTCATCGAGATGGCCGGCTCGTCCACTCTGATCAGTGGCAAGGGAATCGGGTTCTCCGCGTCGGCCAGGGTCTCGCCGATCATGATCTCGGGGATGCCGGCGATCGCAATGATGTCACCGGGACCGGCCTGATCGGTGGGCTTGCGCTCGAGCGCCTCGGTCATCAGCAGCTCGGAGATGCGCACCCGCTGTTGCGAGCCGTCGGTGCGGCACCACATCACGGTCTGGCCCTTGCGAATCTCGCCCTCACGCACGCGGCACAGCGCGAGCCGGCCCAGGAACGGTGACGCGTCAAGGTTTGTCACGTGTGCCTGCAGCGGCGCACCCTCCGTATAGGACGGTGCCGGAATGGTGTCGAGCAGGGTTTGAAAGAGCGGCCGGAGGTTGGTCGAGTCGGTGGGAATGCTGCCGTCGGCCGGCTGCGTCAGGCTCGCGATGCCGTCGCGGGCACACGCATAGATGATCGGGAAGTCAATCTGAGCCTCGTCAGCGTCGAGGTCCAGGAAGAGCTCGTAGGTGTCGTCGACGACCTCTTTGATCCGTGCGTCCGGCCGGTCCACCTTGTTGATCACCAGGATGATCGGCAGCCGCGCCTGCAAAGCCTTACGCAGCACGAAACGTGTCTGGGGCAGCGGCCCCTCGGAAGCGTCCACAAGCAGGATGACACCGTCCACCATGGTCAGCCCGCGCTCGACCTCACCGCCGAAATCGGCGTGGCCAGGGGTGTCAATGATGTTGATGGTGGTCTTGTCGCCATTGGTGCTGAGGTAGTTGACCGCGGTGTTCTTGGCGAGAATGGTGATGCCCTTTTCCCGCTCGAGATCCATCGAGTCCATCACCCGGTCGGCGGCCGCCGCGCGCGCGTGAAACGCGCCCGCTTGCGTGAGCATGGCATCCACCAGAGTGGTCTTGCCATGGTCGACGTGAGCGACGATAGCGACGTTGCGGAGATCGGGGCGGGTCGGCATGCTCTCCATCCTCCCTTAGGGGCCCTCAAGTGCGTGTTCGGGGTCGACGATGGTGTCTTGCGACACAGACGACCGTTATAGTCGGATATGCCGGTCTTTGCAGCGTGCCTAGCGTCACTGCTCATCCTCCTCTCTGGCGCAACCCCAGCCCTCGCTTTCGGCGCATCCGGGACTGTCGATGCCCAAGCCACCGTCCTCAATGTGCGATCCGGTGCGGGCACTGACAAGCCCGTCGTGGACACGCTGAGCGATGACGAAGCCATCAACGTCGAGTGCCAGCTTTGGGGCGAGGAAATCGGGGGTACCCAACGACGCACGCCCTATTGGAATCGCATCGGCAACGGGCGCTACATCTCGGACGCCTTCGTCGCGTGGGCGCCGTCGCGCCCGGCGGTGCAGTGGTGCGGCGCTTCCGGTGCAACCGCGGCCACCACAACAGCATCCACCGGTCTAAATGTCAGATCGGGACCGGGATTCGTCCACTCAGTGGTCGATCTGCTGGCGCACGGTACGGCGCTGGAAGTCCAGTGTCAGCAGTGGGGGAGCCCGGTCGAGGGCAATCCCACCTGGACTCAGATCGGCGACGGCCGGTTCGTCTCCGACCGGTATGTCGCGTGGGCGCCGGAGCGGCCGTGGTTGCCGTGGTGCGGGCAGGAGCCGGTGGTCGTGGCCCCCGCCGGAACAACGGCGTTCATCTCCTCGGCGGTCGAGCCGTCGCGGGAGAGTCAACTTTCCAGCAGAGTTCCCGCCTCGGTCACCATCGCGCAGGCGATCCTCGAATCCGGTTGGGGCCGAAGCACTCTGACCCGTGACGACCACAACTACTTCGGCATGAAGTGCTTTGGCGGTCCCGGTGCGGTGGCCCTGGGCTGCCGTGACTACGTCACCCACGAATGCTCGGGCCAGGACTGCTGGACCACTCACGCCGACTTCCGCGCCTATCGCAACGCGACCGATTCCTATGTGGACCACGGAAAGCAACTGTCGGGTCTGAGCCGGTACTCAGAAGCAATGCAACACACCGGCGATCCGGACCGCTTCGCCAGGGAGATCCATGAGGCGGGCTATGCCACCTCACCCACTTACTCCGACAAACTGATCAATCTGATGCAGCAGTACGACTTGTACCAATATGACCTGTCACAAACTAGTTGAGCCAGCGAGTGCCTAGGCATTACCGTCTGCGGCAGACGCGTCTGGTCGATCAGCGGGGCAAGGAGGTGGTGGCAATGCCGGAGCGGGTAGACCCACTGACCTCACCTCATCACTGAAGAACAGGACGCAATGACCATTACCCTGGCTTCCCTCGGTTGGGAAGATCAATTCGCTGCAGGCTACCCGCCTCTCGCGCAGCCGGATCATGAGGTTGGCCGCGTGGTGCGGGCAGACCGCGGGATCTGCACCGTCCTCACCGCAACCGGCGACCTTCGTGCCGGATTGAGCGGCGATGTCCTCGCGGCGGCCGCGATCGATCCGGTGGCGCTGCCGTGCGCCGGTGACTGGGTCGCGTTGCGGCATTGGCCGGACGAGCGTGTGACGCTCGAGCAGGTCCTGCCCCGGCGCAGCGCCATCGTGCGGCGAACGGCTGACAAGGACGCCACCGGGCAGGTGCTCGCGGCGAATCTGGATGTCGCCGCGGTGGTCGCCTCACTCGACCCCACTCCCGAGCTCCAAACGATCGAGCGTTTGCTTGCCCTGGCATGGGATTCCGGCGCCCGTCCCTACCTCATCCTTACCAAGGCGGATCTGGCCGCTGACCCGAGCACGATCGCCGAGCAGCTCGCCGACATCGCTCCAGGAGTGCCGACCCTGGCGGTGAGTGCCATTCGTGGCGACGGGCTCGAGGTGCTGCGACCATTTGTCGCGTTTGGACGGACCCTCGGCCTGATCGGTGCCTCCGGCGCCGGAAAGTCAACTCTCGTCAACGCTTTGGCGGGCGCGCCCGTCATGGCGACGCAGTCGATCCGGCGGGTT
Source organism: Micromonosporaceae bacterium (assembly GCA_003543035.1). Taxonomy (GTDB): domain Bacteria; phylum Actinomycetota; class Actinomycetes; order Mycobacteriales; family Micromonosporaceae; genus Rhizocola. The sequence goes on from DPJL01000029.1 coordinate 10,949, forward strand.
GACGGCAAAGGCAAACACACCACCACCCACCGGGCCCTGGTCCCCATCCCCGGCGGCGGCGCAATCCTCGACACTCCAGGGCTTCGCTCGGTCGGCCTGCTCGACGGGGCCAGCGGCCTGGACCGTGCCTTCTCTGATGTGGCAGAGCTGACGGAGCAATGCCGCTTCCACGATTGTCGCCATGAAGGCGAGCCCGGCTGCGCCATCGCCGCGGCGCTCGCGACCGGAGACCTCTCTCATCGCCGTTGGGCCAGCTGGCTCAAACTGTTGCGGGAGCTCGAATTCGAAGAGCGCCGTCAGCGCAGCAGGATCGCGCGGTTCAACGGGCGTATTGCGGATTGGCGGACAACCAGGCACCGACACGGTCGGAGTTGACGGCCGCGAACAGCTCCGGCGCCCTCACCGGATCGGTGAAGACGACACTCTGACCGCCCTGGTTCCCGGTCCCCTTGGAGGGGCTGGTCAGGAAGATCAAGTCTTTGCTGCGCAAGTGCCGGAGCTCCAACGCCAGATCGAAAACCGACAGTTCCCGATCGACGGTGAGGGCGCTTGCTGTCGCCCGCACGAAACCGTTCAGCTTGGGTGCGTCGGTGAGCAGGCCACGCGAGGCTGCCTTCTCCATCACGGCCTTTATCACCTGCTGCTGATGCTCGATCCGGCTGAAGTCGCCGTCTTTGAACTGGTACCGCTGACGGGAGTAGTCCAGGGCCGCGTCGCCGTTCATGTGCTGAAGGCCTTGACCGAATTTGCGATGCGGCGGATGGATCGACTTGAACTCCTTATCCACCACCAGATCGACGCCGCCCAGCGCGTCGATGACATCCTTGAAGCCGAAGAAGTCGATCAGGACCACGTGGTCAATGCGGATCTTGGTGAACTCCTCCACCGTCTGCACCATCAACGGGGTCCCGCCGCGCTGGAAGGCAGAGTTGATTTTGTTGTTGCCATGACCTGGGATGGTCACCCAGGTGTCCCGAGGCAGCGAGATCAGCTGAGCGTTCTTCCGGTCGGCGGGCACGTGCACGATGATGATCGTGTCGGTACGGGCGCCGTCGCCGTTCTCCGGCTCGTCGCGGGTGGCCCGCGAATCGCTGCCCAGCAACAGAATGTTCAGTGCCTTCGGGGTCACCTTTTCCGGCCGGGCCTGCTCCGGCAACCCGGTGAAGGCGTCCACCCGGTCGATCCGGTCGTCGATCGAATCCGCGTATAGCCATAGCCCGCCCACGACACCACCACACAGCAGCAGGGTCAGCCCGGTCAGAATGCTGACCACATAGAGCAGCCGCCGGAATCGTTTTGGCGGCTCCACTTCGGAAGGTGGCTGCTCAAGCCGTAAGGGCTCCTCGGACATGACGCGGATTCAATCATGCGGCGGGTACCAAGGGCAGCTGCGAAGCCGGTACTGTCGGTCACCGGACAGACTTCGCGGAGGTGGCCAAACACCATGCGGCCAGCGCCGAGATGAGTGTTGTCGGACCCCGCGGCTAGGCTTGCGCCGTGAGCGACCGTCTGATCATTCGTGGTGCCAGAGAGCACAACCTTCGCGACGTCAGCCTCGATCTGCCGCGCGACGCACTGATCGTTTTCACCGGTCTGAGCGGCTCGGGTAAATCCAGTCTGGCTTTCGATACGATCTTCGCCGAAGGCCAGCGGCGTTATGTCGAGTCGCTGTCTGCCTATGCGCGGCAGTTCCTCGGTCAGATGGACAAGCCCGACGTCGATTTCATCGAGGGGCTCTCCCCGGCTGTGTCGATCGACCAGAAATCGACCTCCCGCAACCCGAGGTCCACGGTCGGCACTATCACCGAGGTCTATGACTATCTCCGGCTGCTCTTCGCTCGCGCCGGTCAGCCGCACTGCCCGACCTGTGGCCACTTGATCAGCAAGCAGACCCCGCAGCAGATCGTGGACCGGGTGCTCGCGATGGATGAGGGCACCAAGTTCCAGGTGCTCGCCCCGGTGGTGCGCGGCCGCAAGGGGGAATATGTCGACCTCTTTGCCGAGCTGCAGTCCAAGGGTTTTGCCCGGGCCCGGGTGGACGGCGTGGTGTATCCGCTCACCGAGGTCCCCAAGCTGAATAAGCAGCAGAAGCACACCATCGAGGTGGTGGTCGACCGGCTCGCCGTCAAGAAGACCGCAAAGCAGCGCCTTACCGACTCGGTGGAGACCGCGCTCGGGCTGGGCGGTGGCATCGTCGTGCTTGACTTCATCGATCTGCCGGAGGATGACGAGCACCGCGAGCGCAAGTTCTCCGAGCTTCTGGCCTGTCCCAACGACCACCCGCTGGGCATCGAGGATCTCGAGCCGCGGGTGTTCTCCTTCAACTCGCCCTATGGTGCCTGCCCCGAGTGCACCGGTTTGGGGACGAGGAAGGAGGTCGACCCTGAGCTGCTTATCCCCGACCCGGAGAAGACCCTGGGGCAGGGAGCCATCGCGCCGTGGGCAAACGGCCACACGATGGAATACTTCGGCCGGCTGCTCGAGGCGCTCGGCGAGGAGCAGGGCTTCGACATGGACACGGCCTGGCGGAAGATCTCCAGCAAGGCGCAAAAGATCATCCTGCATGGCGCGGAGAATCAGGTCCACGTCCGCTATCGCAACAAGTACGGCCGGGAGAGGTCCTACTACTCGGGCTTCGAAGGTGTGGTGCCCTGGCTCGAGAGACGGCACGCCGACACCGACAGCGAGTGGTCCCGGGAGAAGTATGAGGGCTACATGCGGGAGGTGCCCTGCCCGGCATGTGGCGGTTCCCGCCTCAAGCCCGAAGTGCTTGCCGTGACGTTGGGTGGCAAGAACATCGCCGAGCTGTGCGCACTCTCAGTCGGCGAGGCGGCGACGGTGCTGGGCGAGCTGGAGCTGAATGAGCGGCAGCGCTTCATCGCCGAGCGGGTGCTCAAGGAGATCAATGCGCGGTTGCGCTTCCTGATCGATGTGGGGCTGGATTATCTGTCGCTAAGCCGGCCGTCGGGGTCGCTGTCCGGCGGTGAAGCTCAACGGATCAGGTTGGCCACGCAGATCGGCTCGGGCCTGGTCGGGGTCCTCTACGTGCTGGATGAGCCGTCAATCGGCTTGCACCAGAAGGACAATCACCGCCTCATCGAGACGCTCGTGCGCCTGCGCGGCCTGGGCAACACCCTGATCATTGTGGAGCACGACGAGGAGACCATCCGCACCGCTGACTGGGTGGTCGACATCGGCCCGGGAGCGGGGGAGCACGGTGGTGAGATCGTCCACAGTGGACCCTACGCCGAGCTGTTGAAGAATAAGGAGTCCGTGACGGGCGCCTATCTGAGTGGGCGCAAGAGCATTCCGATCCCGGCGCGTCGCCGCCCCCGCGTCGCCGGGCGTGAGCTGAGCGTGGTCGGAGCGCGGGAACACAACCTGCGAAACCTCACCGTGACCTTCCCGCTGGGCCAATTCATTGCGGTCACCGGTGTCTCCGGGTCCGGGAAGTCGACGTTGGTCAATGACATCCTCTACACCGTGCTGGCCAACCAGATCAATGGGGCACGCATGGTGCCGGGCCGGCATACCCGGGTGACCGGTCTCGAACACGTGGACAAGGTGGTCGGCGTGGATCAGTCGCCGATCGGGCGCACGCCGCGCTCCAACCCCGCCACCTACACCGGGGTCTTCGACAACATCCGCAAGCTTTTCGCGGAGACCACCGAGGCGAAGGTGCGCGGCTACGGCCCGGGGCGCTTCTCGTTCAATGTCAAGGGCGGACGCTGCGAGAACTGCGCCGGGGACGGCACGATCAAGATTGAAATGAACTTTCTGCCGGATGTGTACGTGCCATGTGAAGTGTGCAAGGGAGCCCGGTACAACCGGGAGACCTTGGAGGTTCACTACAAGGGCCGGACCATCGCGGAGGTGCTGGAGATGCCGATCGAAGAGGCCTCGGGCTTCTTTGAGGCGATTCCCGCGATCCACCGCCATCTTAAGACACTGGTCGATGTCGGCCTGGGCTATGTCCGCCTTGGGCAGAGCGCGCCGACCCTTTCCGGTGGCGAGGCCCAGCGAGTGAAGCTCGCTTCGGAGCTGCAGAAGCGCTCAACCGGGCGCACGGTCTACGTGCTCGACGAGCCGACGACCGGCCTGCACTTCGAGGACATCCGCAAGCTGCTCCTGGTGCTGCAGGGTCTGGTGGACAAGGGCAACACGGTGATCGTCATCGAGCACAACCTGGACGTGATCAAGTCGGCCGATCATCTGATCGACATGGGCCCTGATGGTGGGTACAAGGGCGGGACGGTGGTGGCCACCGGCACGCCGGAAGAGCTGGTAATGGTCGAGGCCAGCCACACCGGGCAGTTCTTGCGGGCATTGGTAGGACCTTCGACAGCGGTCACTCCCAGGAAAAGGGCAAAGGCGAAAGCTAAACTGTGACCGTTCAACCAAACGTCCGCAAAGGAAGGTTGGGTAATGAGCGACCAGATTTTGGCGGGTACCTCGAGGCGGGCCCTGATAGCGGGGGCCGGTGCGGTAGGCGTGGCGGGGGTGCTAGCCGCCTGTGGCGGGGAGGAAAAGCCCGGCACTGCCACGAGCACGCCGACCGGTAACACACCGACCACCGGCGCACCACAGAACAGCACCATCGCGAAGAAGAGCGACATCCCGGTGGGCAGCGGCAAGATCTTCGGTGAGGATGGCGTCGTCATCACCCAGCCGACCGCCGGAGAATTCGTTGGGCTGAGCGCTATCTGCACCCATCAGCAGTGCGTGCTCGCCAAGGTCGTGGGAGACACCATCAGCTGCGGTTGCCACGGCAGCGAATATTCGGTCAAGGACGGCAAGGTCAAGAAGGGCCCGGCGACACGGGCTTTGGACAAGCAGACTTTGAAGATCGAGGGCGACGACATCAAGCTCGGGTGATCGTCGGAGCCTCGTATTACGCTTGCCGACGTGGCTGATCCGCTGACATACCGCCCATCGCCGGGCACAATTCCCGATGCTCCGGGTGTTTATCGCTTCCGTGACGAGTCGGGCCGGATCATCTACGTCGGCAAGGCGAAGAGCCTGCGCAGCCGCCTCAACTCCTATTTCGCCGATCAATGGTCGATGCATCCGCGCACCCAGCAGATGGTGACCACCGCGTGCGCCGTCGACTGGACGGTGGTCAGCACCGAGGTTGAGGCGCTGCAGCTTGAGTACTCGTGGATCAAGGAATTCGACCCGCGCTTCAATGTGCGCTATCGCGATGACAAGTCCTATCCCTATCTCGCGGTGACCCTCGACGAGGAATATCCGCGGCTTCAGGTGATGCGGGGGGCCAAACGCAAAGGGGTGCGCTACTTCGGCCCCTACTCACATGCCTGGGCGATCCGGGAAACTCTCGACCTGCTCCTGCGTATCTTCCCCGCGCGCACCTGCTCCTCCGGCGTGTTCAAGCGGGCGGGCCAGATCGGGCGGCCCTGCCTGCTCGGCGACATCGGAAAGTGTTCCGCCCCATGCGTTGGCCGTGTCGACGCCGCCCAGCATCGGGCGATCGTGCTGGAGTTCTGCGACTTCATGGCCGGCAAGACCGACGCCATGCAACGCCGCCTTGAAAGGAACATGTACGAGGCGGCGGAGAATCAGCAGTATGAGCAGGCCGCCCGGTTGCGCGACGACCTGATGGCGCTGCGGCGGGCCTTGGAAAAGCAGTCCATTGTGCTCGGTGACGGGACAGACGCCGACGTGGTGGCCTTTGCCGACGACCCGCTCGAGGCGGCTGTCCAGGTCTTCCATGTGCGTGGCGGCCGGGTGAGAGGTCAGCGCGGCTGGATCGTGGAGAAGACTGAGGATCTGACGCTCGGGGACCTGGTACACCACTTCTGCACTCAGATTTATGGCGATGAAGCGGGCGAGACCGACGTGCCCAGGGAGTTGCTGGTCCCAGAGTTGCCCGGGGATGCCGAGGCGCTGACCGAGTGGCTCACCCAGCGGCGCGGGTCAAGGGTCGCTATGCGTGTCCCGCAGCGCGGTGACAAGAAGACTCTGATGGAGACGGTGCAGCGCAATGCCGGACAAGCGTTGGCACAGCACAAGTTGCGGCGCGCCGGCGATTTGACCGCACGCGGCCGTGCCCTCGAAGAGATCGAGGACGCACTCGGCCTGGGCGCCGCCCCGCTGCGGATCGAATGTTTCGACATCTCGCAGATCCAAGGCACTGATGTGGTCGCGAGCATGGTGGTCTTCGAGGACGGTGTCGCCCGAAAGAGCGACTACCGGCGCTTTGTCATCAAGGGCGCGACCGACGACGTCTCCGCGATCACCGAGGTGATCAGACGCCGTTTCCACCGGCATCTTGCTGAAGAGAAGGTCGAGGAAATCGGCCGGCCACGCCGATTCGCCTACCCGCCGCAGTTGGTGGTGGTCGATGGTGGTGGCCCGCAGGTGAACGCCGCGGCGGGGGTCCTGTCGGAGCTTGGGATTACCGATGTCGCGGTGTGCGGGCTGGCGAAGCGGCTCGAAGAGGTGTGGCTACCCGACGACTCGCTACCGGTGATCATGTCGCGCACCTCGGAAGGCCTGTACCTGCTCCAGCGCCTGCGGGACGAAGCGCACCGCTTCGCCATTGCCTTCCACCGCAAGCGTCGTTCGGTCCGGATGACAGCGTCCGATTTGGACAATGTCCCCGGCGTTGGCCAGACACGGCGCAAGGCTCTGCTGCGCCAGTTCGGTTCCGTGAAGCGTCTCGCCGAGGCATCGGTCGAGGAGATCGCCCAGGTGTCCGGGATAGGCAAGCGAACGGCCCAGGTCGTTTTGGACACACTCGCGAATCGCGGGGGAAGTCGCCCCGATTAGGATGTCGCAGGTGGGGGCGGACCTGTTTATGAGCGCGCCGGTCGAGGATGACGCGGAGGAAGCGCAGGGCACGGATCTTGTGGTGGTCACCGGAGTCTCGGGCGGGGGCCGCAGCACGGTGGCAAGGGCGTTGGAAAACGTCGGTTATTACGTGGTGGACAACCTGCCACAGGCATTGATGGTGCAGATGGCAGAGCTTGCCGCGAAGGCCGGAGGGGCGGCCAGGCATACCGCGATGGTGCTGGATGTGCGCAGCCGCGCCTTCTCCACCGACCTGTCCGGGGCCATTCGTGAGTTGCACGAGCGGGGTTTCGAGCCGAGGGTGGTCTTCGTCGATGCCGATGACGAGGTGCTGATCCGGCGGTTCGAGAGTGTCCGGCGGCCGCATCCGTTGCAGGGCAGCGGTCGTCTGTCCGACGGCATCGCCGCGGAGCGGGCACTGCTGGCAGAGGCGCGCGAGGAGGCCGATGTGCTCATCGACACCTCGCACCTCAACGTCAATCAATTGCGGGCCCGGGTGGAAGAGCTCTTCGCGAGCCCGGAAGCGTTGAAGCTGCGCGTGACCGTGCTCTCGTTCGGCTTCAAATACGGCCTGCCACCCGACGCGGATTTCGTGCTTGACGCCCGATTCCTGCCCAACCCGTTCTGGGTGCCCGAGTTGCGCGAGCAGACCGGCCGGGATGAACCGGTCAGCAGCTATGTGCTCGGGCAGCGTGGGGCGAGTACCTTCGTCGAGACATACGCGAGGCTGGTCGTCACTACGGCGCCAGGTTTCGAACGCGAGGGCAAGCGGTATCTCACGGTGGCTGTCGGCTGCACGGGCGGTAAGCATCGAAGTGTGGCGATAGCTGAGGAACTCGCAAGAAGGCTGCAGGAGCAGCGGGTGGTGGCACACGCCCAACATCGCGATCTGGGACGGGAGTGAGTAGTTGCGGGTAGTCGCATTCGGCGGCGGACACGGTCTGGGCGCCTCGCTGCGGGCGTTGCGGGCGACGGGACTCCCGTTGGAGATCACGGCGGTCGTCACGGTCGCCGATGACGGCGGCTCGAGCGGCCGGCTCCGTGCCGATCGGGGCAGCCTGCCACCCGGCGATCTGCGTCAAGCGCTGGCCGCGTTGGCCGGTGAGGACCGTGTCAGCGTCGGCAGTGCGGCGCTCTTCCAGTACCGCTTCCCGGGCGACGACGCGCTGGCCGGGCACCCGGTCGGCAACCTGGTCCTCTGTGGCCTGCTGGAGATGGTTGGCAATCCGGTGCTGGCGCTGGAGCACGCGGCTGCCATGGTCGGCGCGGTGGGCCGGGTGCTTCCGATGGGGATCGGAAGAGCGCACGTATGAACCCCAG
>DPJL01000183.1 GCA_003543035.1 Micromonosporaceae bacterium
TTTTTGGAGAGCAGTGCCCGGCCGAAGAAGGTGAGATTGGCCGGACGTTCGGCCAGTCTGCGCATGAGGTACCCGTACCACTGCGTGCCATAGGGCACATAAACCCGCATCGTGTAGCCCTGCCTGGCCAAACGCTGCTGTTCGGTGGGCCGGACGCCATAGAGCATCTGGAATTCGAAGCGATCCGGCTCGCGGTCGAACCAGCGGGCCCTGTCCTCGCCGATGGCGATCAGGCGTGGGTCATGCGTGGCGAGCATCGGATAGCCCTCGCCGGCCATCAGGATGTTCATGCTGCGCACGTAGGACTTGTCCACCTCAAGTGCGGACTGGTAAGCCACGTGCTCCGGCTCCTTGTAGGCGCCCTTGCATAGGCGCACCCGTGAACCCGCAGTTGCCAGCTCCCGGCAGTCGGCTTCGGTGCGCCGAAGGTACGCCTGCAGCACCGCCCCCGTCGCCGGATAGTCCCGGCGCAACCGCATCAGGATGTCCAAAGTGGAATCCGTGGTGCTGTGGTCCTCCATGTCGAGGGTGACCGTGGTACCCGCCGCATCTGCGGCCGCACAGATCTCCCGCGCGTTGGCTTCGGCCTTGGCCTCATCGAAGGCCTGACCCAGCGCGGAAAGCTTGAGACTCACCTCGGCGCGCGAGTTGGCGGTGAGCCCCGCCGCGTCCAGCGCCTTGAGCAACTCGAGGTAGGCGTCCTTGGTGGCGGTCGCCTGCTGCTCGGTCAGCGTGTCCTCACCGAGATGATCCAGGGTGATGTGCAAACCTGAATCGGCCAGCTGCCTGGTAGCGGCCAGCGCTTCATCGGTGGTGGTGCCGGCGACGAATCGCTTCACGACATCCCGGCTGATGGGGGCGGTCTCGACCAGTCGCTCAACCCGGGGTGACCGGGCAGCCGCAAGGATCACTGAACGGAACATAGGGTCAGGGTAGCGTCCCCTGACCTGCCGCCTCACAGCGCTTGCCATGCCTCAGGCCGTCCCCAGGCCGTCGCAGAGTTCCGGGCCGTCCGTCTCGTCAGTCACGACTAGCCGGTCAATTGCCTGCCGGGTGCAATCGTCGTTGCCCTTGATCAGATGCACATAGGCGGTCAGTCAGGCTGATCAATGACCGCGTCCTATCACGGTCTGTCGAAGATCTCGTGTCCTCCGATACGACGCCAGACGACATGTCTCTCGCCCGCCCGTTGCTCCGGGCCGTATTCGAACGTGGCACGACCATCCGGCGCCCACGTCATCTCCCACACGTCGTCGTGACCTTGCATCTTCTTGACCCTCAACCCCTTACGGAACTGCCCCGCTCTCAGGTCGTGAACGAAATGCTCGACAGCCTGCATAAACAGACCCCGCTCATCCTCGCTCAGCCTCTTCAGGTCTCGCAGAAACGTAGGCAGCGGCTCATATGTGGGAGGCATCAGGCGTTCTTTAGCGCCGCGAGGAAATCTTCTCCAGTCTCATAGACGGTTCCACCGCCCGCGAGGATCTCCGCCTCGGCTTCCGCCTCCTTCGCCTGCCATTCTGGAGTCCAGAACCAAGCCTGATCCCGAGGAACGACAGCGGCAGGAGTGATCACAATGCTTCCATCCCGAACCGAGAAGATCACCTGATCGCCCTCCTCGAGATGGAGCAGCTGACGAAACTGCTGCGGAATCGTAACGACACCCTTCTGACGAATGGGCCCCGACAACTCAAACACCCTCTTTGAAGGATCAACAGCACGGCCCACACCCTTTGGCTTTGTAGGCTTGTCAGGCTCGGCGGAGGCCGCCCTACGTCTCCTCGTGTCGCTCATGCCGTAAGTCTGCCAGGAAGAAAGTCTGCCAACAAGCCCTAGGCCCAATTTCCTTACCCCAAGACCTGTGACAACTTTCTGTACGTCTTCAAGGCAGCCCTAACGGGCTGCCCGCGCCGCCCAAGGGCCCGATCCACAAAACCTAACGTTGGCTTAGTACCGCGATCAGAGCAGCGATCGCGGCCAGCAGCGCATTGAACCGGCAGCGGAATTGACTCCTTCGGCTGCCGTTAGCTGCCACCATTCGTGTACCCGAAACCGAATACATCCCAGCCTTGGTCTTGCAAGCCACTGATCGCGGCGGCGAACTCCAGTCAGTCCCACCAGGCCGTCTCCAGGCCGTCTCAGGACGCCGAGCCTTGACCAACGATGACCAAGGTCAACCCGCAATGGCGCAGGTCACGCAGGATGTGAGGCGAACTACCAGGATCGCTAACGCCAGGCTGACCTGACGAAGCATAAGTGCAGCCTAGCGTCCAGCTTCAGCAGTCCTTGCCGCGCTCAGCTACAAATGACATGTGCCCGCTGACCTGTCTTTACTCCGCTCCCCCAAGGTGATCATCGGCGGTGTGCTGCTGCTCGTGATGGGCACGGCCTGCGCCTGCTCCAATCTTGATGACGATGACGACTGCGATTCGCTCGGCCCGAGCGAGACCGTTCTAGCCGCGAGCCACTCCGGTCTTGCCGTGGGCCAGCTGCCCGATGCCGAGATCTTCGCCGCCGGATCCTCCGGAGTCCGGATGGCTCCACCTGCACCTTCCGACCTGGCGGCCGTCCCGGCCAATGGCGGCTTCGGCACCCATCTCGCCTCATGCGGAGGCTGACCACCGAGCCACGTGACGGCTGGCGGGAGACCGTCCGCTCGCAGGGGATGCTGCATGCGGACACGCCCCTCGAGGACGGCCAGACGATTCCGTATTGGGATGAGAGCGGCTGCTACCAGTTCGAGCTTGCCGAGATCCTCCGACTCGAGGAGCAGACCGAAGAGCTGCACCGGATGTGTCTGTCCGCCGCCGAGCATGTCATTCGCCACGATCGCTATGCCGACTTCGCGATCCCGGCCTGGGCCGCTGACCCCATCCGAAGGTCGTGGCAGGAGCAGCCGCCCACGCTCTACGGCCGCTTCGATCTCTGGTACGACGGATCCGGCCCGCCCAAGTTGCTGGAGTACAACGCGGACACTCCGACGTCATTGCTCGAAGCCGCGATCATCCAATGGTTCTGGCTCACCGACACCCGGCCCGGCGCGGATCAGTGGAACAGCATCCACGAGAAGCTGATCGCGAGCTGGCAGCGCCAAGCCAAGAACTTTGCCCCCGGTCCGGTGCATTTCGCCTGGTCAAACCTGGAGGAGACGTTCGAGGACCTGATGACGATCGGCTATCTGGCCGACACGGCACATCAGGCCGGTCTCGACGTTCGCGTCACTGCGATGTTGGACATCGCATGGGACGGCCGCCGGTTCCGGGACAGCGCCGGTGAACCGATCACGACCTGCTTCAAGCTCTACCCATGGGAGTGGATGCTCGCCGAGCCATATGGCCGGCTCGCTCTGCAGCCCGGCACGCCGACCACGTGGCTCGAGCCCG
>DPJL01000479.1 GCA_003543035.1 Micromonosporaceae bacterium
GCTCTTCCGATCTCCGGGATGGTGATGTCCTGCGCGGAGGCGTTCAGACAGATCGCCGCACCGAGCAAGATATTGGAGGTGCTGTGCCACTTACCCGCTAGCCGGGCGATCTGCGCCGAGGTTGTCGCGCCCGCGACGCCGCCGGTGAAGGTGATCGTCGGCGCTGTCTCGCTCGGTCCTGCGATCCTCGCGAACAGCCGAACGTTGACGGCGACGCTGGCGGGGAACACCGCCAGGCGGACCCAACCCGCCGGGATTTCGGGCGCGCCGGTGCCGCTATTGCGGATCGCGGCCAGGCACAACATCAGATTGCCTTCCGCGAGGCTGGCGGGTAGCCCGGGTGTGACGCTGGCATTGTCGGCGTGTGCCGCAGTGCCCACCGCGCCGAAGGTGATGAGGCTTGGGGCGATGTCGGTGACGGTGACCCGTTCGCCGCCGATCTCCCAGTCCCAGCCGTCCTGAGCGTCGTCGGTTGTCCACAAAGGACCCGAGGTAGTAGCGACATCCCACGATGTGGCCGTGGAGTTCACTGCGGTCTTCAGAACGCTCGCCACCGTGTCCCACCTGCCCACACTCGAATAGACCCCGCCGGGCGAGCAGTTGAAGACGAAGTCCCAGGTAAAGAAGCCGATCGCCTCGCGATAGCCCTCAACGATCAGATCGGCGTCATCGGGCGGCAGCCAGTCGGGCAGGTTCGCGACGGTGATGCGACTACCGGAATCCGCTGCCATGATCGTCGGGATCAGCGCCGGGCGGGCCGCCAGGTCCACCCGCACCCGCGGATACCGCTCGGCGTCAACGGTGCCAAGCGCGAGCCGCCAGTTGGCGATGTGCTCGAGCTGGTCGTCGCTGTAGGCGTCGACAGTGATGGAGTCGTCGTAGCGACCGACGCCGGCCGGTGGGTCCTGGGTAGAAAGAGGCCCGGAGGTCAATTCCCTCCGGGCCGATGATCCGCCTCGTCGTTTGACTTCTCGATCGTTGGCGACGTGCTGCTCGTCGGGCTCAGGGTCAAACGGGGGGCTGATGTCCTTGGCCGCGTAGTCCAAAGCGATCGGTGCCTGGTTGTACCGCGACGCATTGGTGCGGAATTTCAGGCCGAGAGCATCGCGGCGTTCGTGCAGAAACCCCTGGTCTGTGGCCTCGGCGTCTCGTAGCGCCTGAAGCACTGACACCACACGCTCCGGCCCCATCAATGCACCCGTGCTGCCGGTGACCGTGGACGGAATGCTGGCATCGGTGCACAACCGGTCGAAGCGGTCGTCAGCTTCTTCGCCGTCATAGCCGGTGAACGCGTCATAGCCTGCGTTGTCGGCGGGTAGGGTGCCCGACCAAAACGCGGCATGACTCGCCGCGTCAACTTGACCGCCAGCTGATATTTCCAGTCGTGTCGGGTTGCCGAACGTCAGACCGGTAGCCGTACCACTAAACTTGACGACACCGTCAAGTGCCACCTCGTAGGCCGTGTCAGCGCCGCCACCCGCTGAGGTGAAATCCATGCGGATGTGATGCCAAGCGCCATCATCCAGAATGTAGGACGATGGAGTGGCGTTATGCGTGCCGGTACCACGGAATTCGAGGTGGGTTCCTACAGCCTGGGAGGCGATCACGTCAACGGTATTAACGCCAGCGTATTTAATTTGCATAATCTCGGCGGCCTCGGCGGTACCGAGCGGGGTGGTGAAAAGCGCGCCCATTTCGAAGCGCCAGGGGGCGGTAGATGAAGAAGTGGGAATGCCTGCGGCGGTGAGTTGCCCGCCGCTGGATAGATCGATGGCAATTGGCGCGCCAGGTGGGCCAACGGCAGAGCCACCGACCGTACCGGAAAGTGCGTGCGTACCGATGGTGGCGGTTGAAGCGACCAGTGGGCTTCCGCCCGCTAGGCCGCTTGGTGTCGAAACGGTGGCGCGCTGATCGCCGGACTCCAGCGGCCACCAGGCCAACGGCGACGAGCCGCTGATGAAACGGTAGAGCGGTGAGCGTAGCGGTTTGGATCCCTGCCCGAGGCGCCGCAGAATGCCTGCGGCTTCCACGGGAACCCAGATGTCCTTACCGGACACGTCCCACCGCGACGGCCACGACGGGACCTCACCGGTGAATCGCACGTAGGTCACGGCCGAGTAGGTGACCGATACCCGGATCGGCGTATTCCTGCCGATCTTCCCGAACAGTGGCGAGTTGGGGTTGCGCGGGCTGAACCGGCCATCCCGGTTGTTGACGGTCAGCGTCAGCTTGCCAGGGTCGCAGCTCTTGCCTTCGTTGGTGCGCCCGCGGGTGATGACGATCGGCGCCCCGTCGCGGTGGTAGACATATGCGTCGATGTTGTTCCAGGTGCCGCCGTAGAACAGCTCGATGTCGACGTCGTTGGGGGTCTGGGGGAATGCCACACCCACCCCCGCCAGGACCATGAGTACAGACAGCACACAGCCGATGACACGGCGCATAAGCGGGGGCATAGAAGCCAGGCTATCGCCTACTCGCCAGACGATGAACCTAGCGACCCAGGACGAATTGGACGTCGCCACCACGATCGCGTACAGCCTTACGGAGCAATTCCACTATCCAGTCGGACAGCGCCGACCCATCTGATCGAAGTTCGACCACGTCCCGGCTGCCGCCGGACCCGAGCGAGGACACCTGAGCGGCAGGTACCACACGCTCGCCCTGGTGCACGACCGCGAGACCCGTGGTGCGGATGTCGCCGCCAACGTCCAGCAACGGAATCTTCGGGATGCTGAAGTTGTTGCCGCCCAGGGTCGGCACCCAGTTGGGTACCGAGAACGAAATGTTGCCCAGTGACCTGTTCCAGAAACCGGCGATGGAGTTGAACGCCGCTTTGGCACTGTTCACGAGCCCGTTCCACAGGCCCGAAACGGCGGCGGCAACCTTGCCCGGCATTGACGTGACGAACCCGACCAGGGCCTGCAGCCGGTCGATGACGAAGCCGCTGGCGAACTGGGCGCCTTCCTGGATCTTGCCCCAGACCCACTGGATGCCCTGCCAGGCCATCCGGTATGGCCAGGTGAGCGCGTTGAAGACCATGGGTGCCAGGTCGTTCCACAGCCAGTTCCCGAAGGCTTTGATCTTTTCCAAGATGAAGTCCCAGGCCTTGCCTATCCAGACCGGGAATTCCTTGTGGTACTTGATCACGAAGATTATGGCGGCTATGAACAGCGCGATGCCGGCGACGATGAACAGGATGGGCAGTAACCCGATGCCAACTGCAATATTCCAGAGCCACTGTGCTGCCGTCGCGATACCTGTGGCTGCGGCACCGGCCAGAGTCGCGACCTTCATCGCCGCCATCGCCGCGAGGCTGCGTTTGGTGGCTACATCACCGGCAGTCGTCGCGACCGTGCTTGCCACCGTGGAAACCGTTCCGGTGCGGCTCGCGAGAGTGTTCGCCCGCAGAGCAGCGGTGTGCGCCCACATCGCGGATGTCGAACGCACCGAGGCGATGAACTCGGCGATCCGCAGCGGAATCGCGACGACCATGGCCATGTTGGCGGCCGCCTGGGCGCCTTTCCACACGATGAATGCCGCGATGATGGTGGGCAGCAGCGACGCGAACGTGTCCATGTGCCCGGCCAGGAATTCCATGATCGCACCGCCGACCGACAGGGTGGCGAACAGTGCACCGGAGTTGTTGGTGAATGCCGGAACGATCGAACCGAGATCGGTCAGGATGCCGCGCAGGAAGCCCAGGACGTCCGCGACCTTCTGCTGGCCTTCGGCTGACTCCAGCCATGCCCGCATCGCCGCGGACCCGGCCACCAAACCTTCCAGGGTGCCCGCGTTTTCACCTGCGCTGAAGATCGCCACGACGGACATGACCAGGTTTTTGGACAGCTCCCAGAACTGCTTGAGCGTGTCCAGGCCGGTCGTCATCCACTCCTGCATCCGGCCGGACTCCCGGGACGCGATCGCCCACCGCTCAAACCGTTCCGCGACCGAACCAACCGAACCGGCGATCCCGGGAAGCAGCGATGATCCGACCGTCACGAACTGCATGAAGCCGTTCACGAACGGCGCGATCGCCCGGGCCAGAATGGTTGTGGTGGAGGCGATGGCGCCCAGGGCGAGGTCGACGTCGCGGGCGAACTCAGACGTTTGGGCGAGTTTGAAGGTGGAGCGCATGGCGTTGTTGAACGCGCCGCCCATCCGCCCGAACCATGCCGTCATGCTGGGCAGGTAGATCCCTGACAGGGCCCGGAAGTCGTCGGCGACACCGGCGAAGGTGGCCTGCTGCCCGGCTTTGCCCGCCGCCCGCCACGAGGGTGCCAGGGCCCGCAGGGCGAGCACGGTCGCGGCGGCGGACGGGGCGAGCGCGGCGAGCGCCTCTTTGGCTTTGCTGGCAGCCCCGCCGACGCCTTTTCCGGCCTGGGCGAGTTCGCGTTGCGCGTCGGCGAGCCGTTCGGTGGCGGCGGTAAGGGAGCGCTGTGCCTGTTCCTGCCGCTGGATCGCCGACTGGACCTCATCGGAGCCTTCCACGCCTTTGGCCGATGCGTCAGCCTGTTCCTGGCCGAGGTCGGCGACGCGGTCGCGAACCTCTTCGAGAGTGTGGACCGACTCTTCGTAGGCCAGCTGGGCGCGGCGGATCTCCAGCGAGTCCCCCGACCCGCGTGCCTGGGAAAGCCTACGGCGGGCCTCCTCAACGGCGAGCATCGCACTGCGCTCATCCAGCCGTGCGCCGCGCAACGACCGGGACATGTCTTCGAGACGCTCAGCCGCCGATTCCCGTGCCCTGGTAAGGGATTCCTGCGCCGCTATCGCGTCGCGCTGGGCATCGGACAGTGCTTGCGTCGCATCGCGCACCGCACGGTGCGCAAGCTTTACCCGATGGGCCACATCCACCGCGGCGCCGCCACCGGCCGAAGCGGCGGCACCAGTCTGTTTCCACGCCTCACCGAGCCCGCCGAACGCCGACTTCGCGGCGATGGCGATCCCGACTGCGGCGCCGATCGTCGCCGGCAAAAGAGCGACCGCACCGGAGGCGAGGATCACCGACTGCCCCAACGCGATGGCGTGCGCGGCAACACCAGCCAGGGCGGCACCGAGCGTCGCCATGCTCACCACCGACAGTGCCGAGGCTGCCTTCATCGCAGCCGACATCGCGGTCGCGTTCGCGGCCACCTTCCGCATGTGCGGCGACGCGGTGTCCTTGTTCTTCAGGAAGTCGAAGCGCAGCGCCGTGTCGGAGATCGGTCCACCTCACTTCTTGGACCGCTGGGACTCGATCTCGTCACGCAGGTGCTGCATCGCCGCGCACGCCCTCAGAAACGTACGGACCGTGAGCCGCTCCAACTCCCACGGCCGAATGTGCAGGTTCGCGGCGATGTCCAGTTCGTAGTCGTCGGCTAGCTCGTCCAGGCTTCGGTCTGCGGTTCGACGGCTACGGTTCCTTTTCCCGGCTCCTCAACCTCAACCTCGGGCTCGGGGTCGGGTTCGTCCGAGCCGACCGGCGCCGTCTCGATATCGCGGTCCAGCTGAGCCAGGACCGCGCCCTTCTCCGCATCGAGCATCGCGTCGGAGTCGGCCAGCCCGGCCCGCATACGCCGCAGCTCCTCTTTGGAGTACTCCATGACCAGCGCACCCGCCTGGAAGTCGGGGATGTCCTCGATCCGCAGCAGCGGATGCTGGTCGGTCATCGCCACCCACAACGCCACCCGCCGGGCGGCGATACCGCCCTGCAGCGCGTCCGACTTCAGCTGCTCCCAAGTACGCCGCTCGCCGGTTGCCTTGCTGTACAGCTTCTCCGCGATGGTGGCACGGTTGACCGGCGTCTTATCGGGCCGGAACTCGTACAAAGTGTCCTCGTTGGCGCCATCAGGTTTGAAGCGCAAGAACATAGACAGTCCTCAACTTTTTGTGTGTTGTTCGATCCGTTTCGCCATGCCGTCCATGGCGTCTTGCGCCGCCCGCAGCGCAGCCGGTCTCGCACGGTCCAACGTGTCGTCGAACCAGCCCGGCTTACCGACCTGCGTCTCCCACACGTCGGGCGAGAACACCGGATGCCGCCAGCCGCGGGCGTTGAGCCGTTTCGGCGCCTGCGCGAAGCCGCGCGGCATACCGCCTTTGCCCGCCACGACAGACACACCCGCGCTCTTGCCGCCAAGGCGGACCCGAACCTTCACCCCGGCCGCAACAGCGGCACGCAGCGGCGGAACAGCCTGCACCAGCCCATGTGTGCCCATCGACAGGATCGAAGCCCGCGCCTGCTGCGCCGCAGGCTCCACCGCAGCCTTCAGCCCCTCGACGAGATCCCGCCGCAGTTCCCTACCGTCCGCCTCTTTATTCAGCGCACGGACAAGACGGGTCAGGTCACCCTGGTCGACCTCGACCCGTCCGATCACTTCCGCGCCTTGCCCGCCTTGGGCGTGCCCGCAGGCTTGCCCAGCACTTGCGGTTGCGGCCGTTGCAGCCACACCGGCAGTTCCTCAAGACTGACGTCACACTGCCCGCCGGGCACGTGCACCCAGTAGCCGTCATCGCCCCGCGTGACCACCAGCACCGGCACATCCCCATTCAAGTCGCGGGCGGTCAGCCACGCACTCAGCTCGTCGCCTTGCCCGGCAGGCAAAGCGCTGACGTCAACACGGCAGTGCAACCACCGCCTGACGCCGCCCCGGCCCACCGACCACGGCTCCCGGCCGTCACCGAACTCGACTGCCACTACGACGGCTCCGGGTTGTCGCGATGCCGGTGGATCGCCTGCCGCAGAACGTAAACGAGCGCATCGCTAAGCTCGCTGCCGTCAGAGCGGACCTGCACGGTTGGCGGTTTCGGCCCGCAACCCATCCCGCGCAGCCACACCGGCCACGAATCTGCCTCCACCGGCACGATCACCGACTCCATGACCACATCGTCGAGGGCAGCATTGATGAAGGAACTGCCTTCGGCGTCGCGGACGTGGCGCATCAGATGCAGCTCGAAGCCGTCCTTGCCCTGGACGACCGCCGCGCGCAGCGCCACGTCGGTCGGGTCGATGCCAAGCGACCGGAGCCATGCCGCGAACTCCTCAACCTTCGACCATTCGATGTTGCCGGGCTCGAACCGGCCGACCAGCCAGCCGCTGCTACCTGGTTTGGTCATGAACGGCCTCCCAGAAGTGAGAAGCGAGAAGGTGCGGACGGTACTGCTCGATGATCTCGATCGCCCACTCGACCTTGTCCTCAACCCGCTGGCCGTGAGGCTGACTCTTGGACCACAACTCAAGGTTTTCGGGCCGGTTGTCTGCCCGCTGCCCGTTGAGATGGTGGACCGTCTCATGTGGCTCCAGCGACCGACCGATCATGGCTTCCATCACGAGCCGGTGCTCGGCCTCCTTGACACGAATGCCATCGCGGGTGACTGTCCGCTTGCGATAACCATCGTCGTAGATACGGAACTCGCCCGTCTTTTCAAACCGGGCTGTTAGCGGACTTCCATACTTATGCCAACGTTGGTAATGCATGTCGCAGTAGCCGTGCGCCTGGTGGGGCTTGGCACAGCCATCCATTGAGCACGTTCGTGGATTCCTTCGGGACCGCTGATCGGTCGAGCCGTGCTTGCGAACCCTTCCGTAGTGCATGGCGCAGTAGCCCAGTGCAGAATGGCCACGCAGGCAGCCATCCACCGAACACGGGCGCTTGGCGTTTTCGAACGGGGCGGGTGCTACGTACCGGATGGCGAGCACAGTCTCGGGATCGCCGTGAGCACGCCAACGGCCATAGTGCATCACGCACCACCCGCGGGTGGTGGCGTAGTCGTCGCAGCCCCCGATGGAGCAGCGAGCCCTCGACTGCCTAGCCATCTAGGCGACGGCTCTCGTAATTGCCCCAGATGTCGGAAATGACACATCTAGCTCTGCGACATCCCCGACGGAGCCATTGAGAGGCTTCCATTCCTTGATGAGAATGGAACCTGTGTATTTGGGATTAGATGCTGAGACCGCGCTTTGCGTCAGGCGAATCTCGAACGTCACCACGGTCCCGAGGATTGCCCAGAAGTCCTCGTCCAGTGCGTCGTCGGCGATGTCCTGCTTGAGTCCGAGCGCCAACTGGCCGGATTTGAGACCGCCCAGGACGGCCTTCCAGCCGGAGTCGGCGAATGTAGTCACGTCTTTCTCTTCTACATCGACCGTGAGCTCCGCTTTGGAGCAGTGATCGTGGATTGTGCCAGGCCCAGTGATCGACACATAGGCCGCCGTCAAAACCATGAGCGCCATGGCGCGGACCCTCCTTAGGGCATGCGGAAATGCCCGGACACCAGGGCGGGCCGGGGAGCGGGTATGGGGGCCTGGCGGGTTACTTGATCCCTAGGCCGACGACGAATAGGAAGCTCGGCGAGGTACCCGAAATCGTCCAGTCCGCCCGGAACCAGGTGTCGGTGATCGGCCCGGCAAGCCGCTGGATCTGGCCACCGATGGCGGTCGCAGCCGTGAACGTGATCTGCGTTGTGGCCGACGGGAACCCGGAGGCGTCGTCAGACTGGACCCGGACCGTGATCGTCGGTGTGGCTGTGCCGGAGACGGACAGCACGTGCAAGGTGGCGTAAAGGTATTGGCCTGAGGGCACCGCAGCCACCTCGACGGCCGTGCCGCTGCCCGTGGCGGTCCGTGCGGTGCCGGGCGGATGCAACACCTTGCCGCGACCCAACGGCCAGCTGCTCGATACGGCCGTGGAGAACGGGGCGATGTCGCCGACCGCACCACCGAATTTGTATTGCGCCCGTAGCGCGTTGAGGGTCCATGCGAGGTCACCGGCGGCGGCGCCGTTGGGGCATACGGTGTAGCCGCCTACTGAACCCAGCGAAGACCACGTGTCGTTGTCGACCATGCTCGCGTCGCCGGCTTCCCAGAAGCCTTCTGCGGCAAGGGCCGCCGAGCCGAGGCCGCCGAGTACTTCTTTCCAGCCTGCCGAGTTGAAGGTGGTGGAGTCCTTCTCCTCGACCTCCGCGGCCAGCTCGACCTTGTTCGACCGGGCGGTGAAATCACAGCCACCAGCGAACAGGCGCACGTTGGTGAGGATGAAGATGCCCACGGCACACTCCCCCTTCGGATGGGGTCAAACGGGAGGGGGGTTTAGGCGTGGGTGGCGATGACGAACAGGCGCAGGGTGGCGCCGATGTAGTCGTCCGTGCCGACCTTGTACTTGAAGCCGTAGTTGGTCATCCGGCGCACAACCGCCGAGCAGTCGGTACGTCCGAGGCCGGTGTTGGCGTGGATCGCCGCGACGATCGACTTCGAGCCGCGGGCGTCGACGTAGTCGTCGAGAATGTCCTGCGCGACGTCCTCATCGGTGCTCGGTGCGAGCACGACAAGGTCGAACTCCCAGCCGGTTGCGGCGTTGCCCATCACCGCGACATAGTCGGCCTGCGCTGGGACAATGAGGATCGCTGGTACAACCACCGATCCGGGCACCCGTTCGTACACGCTGGTCTCGGCTATCGCCGCCGTGAGGGTTGTTTTCACGGCGGCCCGGACCTGCTTGACGGAGGGCAACTACACCGCCTCCGCATCGTCACGCAGGCCGTCGATGACGAAGAGGTGCGGATGATCGGCTACCGGGCGCCGTCTGCGCGCTGCTCCGCGGTGGTGGACACCGAGACGTGCCTCAACTTCGGCGCGATAGTGAGCGACGATGAAGTCCACAAGGTCGGAAACCCGTTGGCCGCTAATCTGAGGCTTGACCCAGAGTTCAAGGTTTTCGATGCGATTGTCCGAGCGGATGCCGTTCTTATGGTGCACGCTCTCCCACGGCTCCAACGGACGGTCGAGCGCCGCCGCCATTACGTGGCGGTGTTCCTTGATGTTGGAGCCGTCGCGATAGACGATCCTGTACCCCGTGCGCTTGTCTGTGTACCCGCCACCGCGTTTCGGGGCGTCCATCGGGAAGCCCGAGAGGCTGCGCATGTAGCGCATTGAGCACAGGCCTTTGGCGTGGCCCACCCCATCGCATCCGGCTACGGAACACTTCGACGGCGACCGCCCGTTGTTCCTCAACGGAGCGCCGGGATCTGCGCCCCGCATGACGCGCTGATAGTGAGCATTGCAAAGGCCCTTGACGTATGCCGTTCGCTCACAGCCGTGATGGGCACACGAGGGGCGAGGCGAGGCGGTCACCTAGACAGATCCAATTTGGAGTCGCATGTACGGTCGCAGGAGCGAGACCACATCAGGATCGGATCTCGTTACGCGAACGGCACCGAACCCGTCAAAGCCAGCAATTCCTTGCGGACTGTCTTTGCGCTTGTAGAGTCCGGCGGCCTTCAGCAGGCAGGCCTCGGTGACGTCGTCCGGTACCGCAGACCAGCCGAACCGTGCCGTCACTTGCAACGTCACCCGGTTCTCCGACACCGGGAACGTCTCGGTGTCGATCGCGACGATCCGCCACCAGGCATACGGCTGAACCGTCGAGCCCGCACCGACCACGTCGGCGTTCAACGGCTCAAGTTGGTAGTCGTCGGACTGCCATGTCGTTGTCCACGTGCCGTCGCCGTCCGTATCGGTTTTGATGACCAGGCCGGTGGTGGTGCCGATGTCGTCCACCCATGCGATGTCCGGCTCTTTGGGCCGGTAGACGCGGATGCCGACCGCGGCCTCCAGATAGAACTTGCGGCCGCAGAACCGGTCGATGGCACGTGATGCCGCATTGATCGCCCGCTCCATGACGGCGTTGTCGGCCACGGATCCGGTGTCGGCGAACTGTTCGCGCAGCTGGGGGACCGTACAGTAGGCGTTTGTCAGTGCCAGCGGACTCCGCCCCCTCAGACGACTCGCAGGAAGCCGGCGCGCAGCACCGGGGTTTCGGGAGAGTCGGAGATTTTGACCCACACGTTGTAGGTGCCAGCCGTCAACGCGACCGCCCCGCCGGTGCCGACCAGGCAGCGGGCGTAGTAGATGTCCGGATCCGGTGTGGCATCCGTTTCCCAGGTCGCCGTCTTCCAGTCGCCGGCGACGGGGGCGGATTCGGTGGCCAGGAATGCCATCGTGACGGTGTCCGAGGTCGGATTGACCGAGGCGCCGGAGGCTTCGGACGACACTGGAACCAGCACGTATTCCAGCGAGGCGGTGGAGATCTGGTGCACTCTCAGCCTCCTCGCGGCGCCTCGGCGCGCCACCGTCCGCGTGGCGCCTGCGTGGCCCATCTGCCTCGCGGTTGCGAGGTTTTCCACCTGCCAACCGGTTGCCCGGCCGCCCACACGGTGGGCGTGGAGGCGTCCTGCGTGTCGCCGGGTGAGGTGTGGGCTACGTAAGGCCGGTTGGGCATCCCGCGCCCGAGGCGTGCCATCACCAACTCCCCGCCCGGTGCACGGCTCCGACCGGCGAGAGGATCTTCTGCAAACCCGTCGCGGCTGCGCCCGCGACGTCGACACTGATGTCGCCGAAGCCGTAGACGGAGTGGGTGCCGTTGGGGAAGTCGGTGCGCAGCCCGCCGGTTTTGAACCGGCCCTGCGACGAGGAGATGATGCCTGTGCCGATCGGGAAGCTGGCCGAGCCCGTGTAGACGAAGTGCCCGTCGTCGGAGAACAGGCCCTCCACATACGACACGCCGGTGGACAGCGCCACATTGCCTGGTGTGATGAAGTCCGAAGAGGAAAAGCTCATCCAGGTGCCCGCGGTCGGCGTCCCGAACCCGGCATCGTTGAGGTTGACCTCGGCCAGCATCGCCGTGTCCGACACCCGCCACAGCTGCCAAAAGAACGTCGGCGGCCGTCCTGCGGCTGGAACCCACGCCCGGCCGGCTGTCGCGTCAGACGCCGACGAGACCGTGAACTCCATGCCGAAGAAGTGGGTGATGAAGTCCAGCTCGTCGGTGGCCGGTGTCTGGCCGGTGAAGATGGTGTCGGCCATGGCGCCCTAGCAGCGCGACACCTTCATGGTTGCCCGCACGGACACGTTCGCCGGGGCGGTACAGCGGATCGCGAACCCCTCGGCCAGCGCGCAGTCGGGCTCCTTGCCCAGCGGATAGTCGTACAGGACGACCCCGCCGAAGGCCGGAATCGACCGCTCCCGAAGCACCGTGAGCACGGTCGGCTCGGTGGTCCAGGTCTTGCCCGCCGTCGCACCCACCGTGAGCACCCGGCCCAGCTCCTGCGCCGGGGTCACCGACGTCGAGGCGGTTCCCGGCGCGTTCGTCGCCCACGTGGCATAGCAGATCTCCACCAACACCGGTTCGGCCGTCGCGGAGGTGCCGTCAAACGACACCTCGTAGTAGGTCAGCAGCAGACCAGAGTTGGCGTGGGCCTTCCAGCCCAGCGCCGTCCTGGCCACATTCGCGGTAAGCGCGACTTCGCCGCCGGTGACGGCCGTGTACTCGGGTGCGGGCATCAGACGTACACCACCGTGGCGACGGCGGCGGCACCCGTCAGGGTGACGTGGATGCCGTCCTTGCACAACGCGTCGCCCAGGTCGCCAGACGGCGCCGACGTGTTCGCCACCGCGGACAGCGTGAGCACTACCGTCCCGCCCGACCCGCCGGCGCGCACCACCACCGTCGAGGTGGCGGCCGCAGCGGTGAGCACCACCGACCGCAGATACCCGGACTGGGTGGTGACGTCGCCGGTGGCGGCGGCCTGCGCGATGTTCGACGACCGCATGTCAGGCCCTCCGGTCCTCGACCAGCTTCGCTACCAGCGTTGACGAGAACGGCTCCCAGCCGGTGACCTCGTAGACCACTTGGCCGGCGACCGTGATGTGCTTGCCGGACACCTTCATGGTCACCGGATCGCGGAGTTGGATCAGCTCCAACGCGATCCGGATCAACGGCGGGGCGTCGAGGATCTCGACCAGCCCATTGTCGTGCCGGAGAACCTTGACGGTGCCCTCGAGCGCCGTCACGACCGGGCCCTGGCGGGACGGTGCTGACGGTTACGGCGCGGCTTGTCCTCGCTGTTGTCGTCATCCTCACCGTCGGCGTCGGTCGAAGCCTGTTCCGGATCAGCCTCCGGATCAGGTTCAGCGACGGGCTCCGGCTCGGCGTCAACGACAGGAACCAGCAGCCCCGCCGAGTCACTGTTGAGCCAGCGGGCCTCGGCATCGGACAGATCCATCTCGGCACCGGCCTGCCAAGGCCCGTACCCGGCGCTGCTGTAGCGCCGGGTCACCCGGTAGCGGGCCATCAGATGTTCTCCAGCGACACGATCGCGTACACCACAACGGCAATGTCCCCAGTCACCGGAGTCCACGAAGCCGTCGTCAGCTTCACACCAATCCGGGCACCCGCCAACGCCACATCAGACCCACGAACCTGGATACCCGTATCACGGATGGTGTTGGTCGCATCAAGAATCGCCTGCAGGCCGGTGACCGTGCCGTCGATCGTCGCGTCCACAGTCAACGTGCCCGCGGTACGCGCCTCCGACGACACGATCGAGATGCCGACGACCTCGAAATCCCACGGAATCACATACTCCGTGACCGGCAGCGTGCTCGTGGTCGCAGTGGTCTCCATGATGTTCATGGCCACCGCCGTCTGAGCATCGGCCACCGCATCCTGCGCGAACAGGTAAGGGACCAACTGGCCCTTGCTGATCATGCGC
>DPJL01000184.1 GCA_003543035.1 Micromonosporaceae bacterium
CAAAGCGTTCCAAGTGGTCCTGGACCACATGTTTCACCCGCCCGAGACCTTCGGCGTCTGTAGATTCCACGACAAGAACAATCGCGGCGGGCTCGGCGATCAGGGTGCAGGTGCCCCAGGCGAAGTCGGCGAAACCGCGTGCCTCGGTCCACTCCGCGTGCACCTTGTGCGCGAAATGCTTACAGAGCTGGGCAATGTAGCGGGAAGCCCGATCGGTGGGCACGCGAGCCTGAGCGGACAGCATTCACTTCTCCTTCGGGATTTGAGCGTTGTCGAGGTACCGGAACATGAGGTCTTGGTCAACCGTGGGAAGGCTTTGGCCGCTTGGGAATTCGGCAACCTCGACCGGCGGTCCGTCGAAGAAGGCAAGGGTCGCCTCAACGTCATCGCCGACCGGTCCAGAGCTCCGGATGGCGGAAGCCCACTGTCCTGGTGGGACAGTGCGGAAGGAATAGCCGTAGTCGCGGCACCATTTCCATACGTCGCCAAGACGCAGTGTCGAGCCAAGGTTGTGCACGCTCTGCGAAAGCGAATGTGAAGCGATCGCTTGTGCCACAATGTCGACCGGAGTCCAGACTTCGGCGATGTCCAGCGCGGGAAGCACTCCCCGCGGCAGCCCGGCTCGCAGAATCCGCCAGACGAGGTCGTCGGGGTTGACGATTGCGGTGGAGGTGGAACCGGCGACTCGGCCGAGCCGGTAGATCCCACCCACGAGCCCTCGTGAAAACGCTTGGTGCACCAGCTCTTCGGCCACCCACTTGCTTTGTTGGTAACCGTCGACGAGCGAGCCGTTGGCGACGGCCAACGTCGAGATGTGATGGAATGCGGCGCCGCGCGTAGCCGCCAGGCGAAGCAGGGCAAGGGTGGCGTCCACGTTGACCGGGCGCATGCTTGAGTAGCCACGTACCACGCTGACCGTCGCCGCACTGTGGTAGATCGCATCGACGTGCTCGTCGAAGGTGAACGACTGGGCGAGATCCAAACTCACGACCCGGACCCGCTCGGCGAGGCCGGGAACCTTGACCTGCCACCGATCCAGGGCCTTGACTAAACGTGAAGCATCTCCTCGCACCGGGCAGATGATCCGGCCCGGCAACTCCGCGAGCAAGTGTGCCCCAACGAATCCGGTGGCGCCGGTAAGTATCACGGTCGGGGGGACAGGCGCAGTGCGTGCGGGTGCGGGCACTAAGTCCGGTGGTAGCACGGCGTCAGCGCGGAAATCAGTCACGGTAACCGAGCTGCCATCGAGCGCAGCCGCAAGCATTGCCGCAGTTGGGTTGGCAAAGACGAGAGTGGCCGGAATCGAGCGTCCTAACGCGACACTTAGCCGTGATGCGACCTGGATCGTCTGGAGCGATTGCCCGCCGCGCGCAAAGAAGTCGTCGGTTGCGGCCAGGTCTGTCGCGCCGAGCACCTCTGCCCAGACCTGTAGCACCAACGCTTCAGTCTGCGTCAGCTCTTGCGGGGCAAGGGCCGACGGTGGCGAGAAGTCGCGCAGCGCATTCCGATCGATCTTCCCGGTGCTTGTTCGCGGCAACCGTTCGAGCCTGACAAAGGCCGTGGGGACGGCCGCCGCGGGAAGGGTCCCAGCCGCGTGAGACCTCAAATCACTCTCTTTGCCGAGTACCACAAAAGCCGTCAGCCTTTTCGCACCAGTGGCCAACGGCTGACCGACCACCGCCACCTCGATCACATCCGGATGGGTCAGCAGGACAGACTCCACGGCGGCCGGATCGATCCGGTGACCGCTGATTTTCAGCTCATGATCGGCCCGCCCCGCGAAGACCAACTCCCCGCCGGCGTTGAGCCGCACGAGGTCGCCCGTACGGTAGGCCCGCGAGCCCTCATGGTCGGCGAACCTGCGCGCGGTGAGCTCGGGCTGACCGAGGTAGCCCTGAGCGAGTGTGGGCCCGAATAGCCAAAGCTCGCCATCGCGCACCGCCGCTCGCACTCCCGGCAAGGGTCTACCTATCGGCACCTCACCGTCCACCTGGGATAGTTCGGCCACTACCGCAACGACAGTGGTCTCGGTCGGGCCGTAGGTGTTGAGCAACTTGACGTGATCCGGGACCGCCTCACGCCATCGCGCCACCCGATCCGGCAAGGCAGCCTCCCCGCCGATGATCACCGTTCGGATGGACGAGGGAAGAACGGCGGCCCCGGAAGCCAGGACGTAGGCGAGTTCGTGCCAGTACGCGGTGGGCAGATCCAGCACGCTGACCTGATTGGCCTCACACGCCTCGAGTAGGGCCGGCACCGAGATTTCGTCGGGACGCAGCACCAGGGTCGCTCCGGCGCAGAGGGTCAGGAAGATCTCCTCGATGCTCGCATCGAAGTGCAGGGGAGCGAATTGCAGCACCCGATCGTCTTTGGTGATCCCGTATCGGGCAGTTGCGGCCGCCACGAAATGGTTCAGTGCCTCATGCCCGACCACGACTCCGTTGGGTGTGCCCGTCGAGCCGGACGTGTAGATGACGTACGCCGCCGGCTGGATCTCACGCGGATCATCAAGGGCCACAATGTGTTCGTTGACAATGGCCACAGGCCGCGCGTCGGCGAGGATCGCTTGGTTCCGCGCGGGCGGCGCAGACGGATCGAGCGGAAGGTAGGCGGCGCCGGTCTGAAGCACAGCCAGGATGGTGATGATGGCTTCGGGACTGCGCGGTAGTCCCACTGCCACAATGCGGCCGGGTCGCGCGCCCGCGGCGCTCAGCGCCGAAGCCTGCTCGCCGATCGCGTGGCGGAGGGCGCCATAGGAGATCTTGGAAGATTCTTGTGGCCCTGGCGACAACAATCGTCCAAGATCTGAAGCAAGCAGTGCTATTCGATCTTCGGGCTGGGCCGCAATCAGGTCAAGGACGGGCCGAGGGGGAATGGGCAGGAGACCGCCGTCCAGGAGAGCCGCACGCCGGGCAGGGCCGCGTTCACCGAGCAGTGCAAGCAATTCATCGACGTGTGACTGCAACGAGTCCATCGTATGCAGAGCCGGGTTTGCCTCGGCCGTAAGCCGGTCGGCGAAGACGAACGAGAGGTCCTCGACCGGCCCGGCGGAGACGTTGTGGACTTCGCCTTGTGCCGTACCGAACCTAAGCGGTTTGCGGAACGGCAGCACGTTCACCACCGGCCCGAAGAGCCGTCGCCCGACCAATCCGAGGTCCCGGCGCAACTGCTCATAGCGATAACGGTTGTGCGGCCGGACTGAGGCGAGCTCGCCTTTGACGACAGCAGCCAAGTCCGCGAGCGTGTCCGATCGCCTAACCGGGATCCGCAGCGGCACGATGTTCATCCACATGCACGGCACCCGCAGTGCGGCCGAGCCGAGCCGCCCCATCACCGGCAGGCCAACAACCACCTCGTCAGCATCGTGGAGGCGGGCGTGCAATCCGGCGACAGCGGCAATCGAATCCACAGCCAGGTTGCCAAGGGACGGAAGGGGAACTTCTACCCGGAGAGGAGGCCAGTCAAGGCCGACGGCGGAAGACGCGCCAAGTGAGGAAAGGCGCGACAGCCAGAAAGCCTTGTCCGCACTGGGATCGTAGGCCGCGTCCTCGGCGAGGACTGCTTCGTACGACCCGAACGGGCGGGCATCACCGGAATACCGGGAGGCTACCGAGTCGGCCAGGAGGTGGAAGGCGTAGCCGTCGGCGACGATATGGTGGATCTGCTGGTACCAAAGGTGGCGCTCATCATCGAGCCGGAAGATCGCTTGCGTGAAGAGCGGACCGGTTGCCAGATCGACGGTAGTGGACAGACTGGCGTTCATCCAGTCCATCGCTTCGCCCAGAGTCGAAACCGCGATGACGGGCAACTCCCACGAATGCGAAAACGGCTGCAAAGCGGGGGCATCATCGATGGTGGAACGGATCGCTTGGATCAGCCGCTCCAGCGAGAGCGGCCCGCGGATGTCCACGTACTCGCCCGCGTTGTAAGCCGGGCTTACCGGGTCGAGTTGCTGCCCGGCCCAGATCCCGGCCTGGGCGCGCAGTGGATACGGGTCAGCCACGGCGCGCTCGCACCGCATCCGCGAGCACGTGGAGCAGCTCGTCCGTGGTGGCGAAGTCCACGCACGCATCGGTCACGCTGATGCCGTAGCTCAACGCCGGTGTCAGCTCTTGGCGCCCAGCCCGCAGGAACGACTCGAGCATCACCCCGCGGATCCCGCGCTGGCCACCCGCGATCTGAGCGGCCAGCTCAGCGACCACTCCGGGCTGCCTGCGATGGTCCTTGCCGCTGTTGCCGTGCGACGCGTCCACCACCACCCGTTCGGCCAGTCCGGTGTGCGAAAGCAAAGTGAGCGTTGCCTTGACGGCGGCAGCGTCGTGATTGGGCCCGGTCGCGCCACCGCGTAGGACCACGTGCCCGTCATGGTTTCCGGGCCCGCGCATCACCACCGGCTCGCCGTCGATGCCCAACCCGGGAAACATCTGTACTCCCGCAGCGGCAACGACAGCGTCAACGGCAGGCCCGATGTCGCCGTCGATTGTGTTCTTGAAACCGACCGGCATCGGCAGCCATGAGGCAAGCTGACGATGTGGTTGACTGGCAACGGTTCGCGCGCCGATGCAACCCCAGCTGACCACGTCGGCAAGATAGGGCGCGATCATCGGCTCGACAAACTCGGCTGCAAGCGGCAATCCGGTTGCCGCGGCGTCGAGCAGGAACCGGCGGCCGATGTGCAGCCCGGCAGCCAAATCTCCGGAGTCGTCCAGATGCGGGTCGGGGACGAGACCACGCCAGCCCGCCACAGTCCTTGGCTTTTCAAGATAGGCGCGCATCACGATCAGCAGGTCGTCGCTGAGACTGCGGGCCAGTGTGCTCAAGCCTGCCGCATAGTCAAGCGCGGCAACAGGATCGTGCACCGAGCAGGGCCCGGCGATGACGATGAGCCGATCGTCGACCCCGTTGAGCACGCTGCGAATGGATCGGCGATGAGCCCGGATCTCCTGCTCGAGATGGGGTGGCAGGGGCAGATTCGCCGCGAGCTTGGCCGGAGTCGGAAGCGGGGCAACGACATGCATCAGCGACCGCCTCCGATCAGAGTGAGCCAGCGGGCTCGGGTCGGCTCCTCGGCGAGGTCCATAAAGGACACTCCGAACCGTTCTCCTACAGCCATCAACCGGATCGAGTCGAGTCCGGCTTCCAGCAGGTTCTCATCGTCATCCGGGGTGAATCCGAGCATCAGGTCCAGGCTTGCCATGGCCGTGGCGGTAACCACGGCACACCGTTGCGCGGCCCAACTCAGAGCCTGCTCGTGGTGTGCCGCGGAGAAGTCGGCCACCGCGTCGGCAAGGATGAACGGCTGGATGTCGCGCATGAAGGCATCGCATGCGGTCGCGACAATGCCTATGTGCCCGTAAACACCGGCGATCAGCAGCTGATCCCGCCCGCCGAGCGCCTCCTCGAGACCGGTGCGCACGAACGCGCTGTAGCGCCACTTGGTGAGCACGATGTCGTCGTCAGCCGGGTCCAGCAGCAGAGCCGCGGCCGCATCGTCGGGCAAGCCGGGGCCCCAGAAGTCGGTCAGCAGCGCCCTTTCGTGAGGATCCTGCCGAGGCGGTTGAGCCGTGAAGATGACCGGAATCCCAAGCGCCGCACAATCCTTGCGCAGCAACGAGATGTTCTCCATGATGCTCGGCAGCGGCGGGCCGGCGAATCGGTCGAGGAACCACGCCTGCATGTCATGCACGAGCAACACTGCCCGGGCCGGATCCGGCCGCCATTGCACGCGGTTCTCCGGCAGCACGGCCGTAAGCGAGTAAGGCGGGATGGCGGGGAGTCCCATCATTGACCCCTTTCGGCGCGCAGTGCGGCCCTCAGATGTTTGCGGCTGACTTTTCCTACGCCGGTGACCGGGAATGCATCCACGAAGTCGACCCGATCCGGCACCTTGTAAACGGCCACCCCGGCCGCTCGTACGAAGTCGCGCAGTTGTTTGCCGGTGACCTCGGCCCGCAGCACGACCACAGCACAACTCTTTTCGCCGAGAAACGGGTCGGGCACGGCAATCACAGCGACGTCGTGCACGGCGGGATGTTTGAGCAGAAGGTTTTCCACCTCTTCGGCCGCGATCTTCTCCCCGCCCCGGTTGATCTGATCCTTGGCGCGCCCTTCGACAATCAAATGCCCTTGGGGTGTACCTCTTACGAGGTCCCCGGTGCGATAAAAGCCGTCCGGGGTGAAGGCGACGCGGTTATGCTCCTCGGCCCGCCAGTAACCGCGGATCGTGTAGGGGCCACGGGTGAGCAGATGTCCAACGGTACCAAGGGGAACAGGCCGGTCTTCGTCGTCGACGATCAGGATTTTGTCGTCCGGGCTGATCGGCCGTCCTTGAGTGGTGACAACGGTTTCCCCGGGGTCATCGAGGCGCGTGTAGCAGACCAATCCCTCGGCCATCCCGAATACCTGTTGCAGCTTGCATCCCAAGGTGGGCTCCACTCGCCTCGCCACCGCCTCGGACAGTTTCGCGCCACCGACCTGGAGAACCTGCAAAGTCGACGAACGCCGCCCCGATTCGAGCCATAGCAGTGCCAGAGGAGGTACCAGCGCGGTGATGGTCACCTTCTCCTGTTCCATAAGTGCGAATGCGGTCCGGGGATCGGGGCTGGGACAAGCGACCACAGTTCCGCCCGCGTAAAGGGTTCCTAGCACGCCGGGGGAGCTGAGCGTGAAATTGTGGGCCATCGGGAGCACGGCAAGGTAGACCGAATCCATGGTCAG
The DNA here is from genome assembly GCA_003543035.1 of Micromonosporaceae bacterium. Taxonomy (GTDB): domain Bacteria; phylum Actinomycetota; class Actinomycetes; order Mycobacteriales; family Micromonosporaceae; genus Rhizocola. Next base: position 6,718 of record DPJL01000184.1, read on the forward strand.
GCCGCAGATTTCGGCGCTCGCGCGCACGCTGTAGAAGTAGTCGTCGTGCGCACGCGGGATGAGTTTGGGCAATCCGGTGCTGCCGCCGGAGAGTTGCAGCAGGGCCAGCCCGGCCGGATCGATCCGTGGAGTGGGCGGAGGCGACCCGTCGAGCTCATCGACGTTGGTGATGAGTGCTTTCGCTTCGGCGTGCTCCATCAGATAGGCGATCTCGCTGTGGCCGTGGGCGGGTAGGGCGAAGACCGGGATCGCGCCCAGGCGGAAGAGGCCGAACACGGTTTCCACGAATTTGGCGCTGTTGGGCAGTTGGACCACGACCCGGTCGCCCACTCCGATGCCGCGATCGCGCAGCCCGCCGGCCACCCGATCGACTCTGGCGTCAAGCTCGCGGTAGGTGATCCGCTGCTCGCCGTCCACGACCGCGATGCGGTCCCAGTACCAAGTCGCCCACTCGCGTAGGGCTTCGCCGAAGGTCTGGCCCGCATAGTACTTCCCGTACATCGCGCTCACCCCTTCAGAACCTCAAGCAGGGTACGGAATTTGGCTGACGTCTCGGCGAGCTCGGCCTGCGGATCGGAGTCGGCCACCACACCGGCACCGGCGTAAAGCGTCAGCGAACTGCCGTCCACCACACCGCAGCGGATAGTCACCGCCCACTCACCATCGCCGCGTAGATCGCCCCAGCCGACCATGCCCGCGTAGAAGCCGCGGTCGAAAGGCTCGTATTCGGCTATCGCCTCACGCGCTTTGTCCGCAGGGCTCCCGCATACGGCAGGCGTCGGGTGCAACGCGGTCGCCAAAGCCAGCGCGGAGACCGCCGGGTCGTCCGGATCGGCCACCTCGGCCGTGATCCGGGTCCCCAGATGCCACATGGTGGGGGTGGCTACCAGCGATGGTCCACTTGGGACGATGACCGTCTTGCATAACGGCGAAAGCGTCGCTGTGATCGCCTCCACCACGTACGCATGCTCCCGCAGATCCTTGCCGGACTTGAGAAGTGCTTCGGCCCGCTGCTTGTCCTGAATCGGGTCGGCGCTACGCGGAGTCGAGCCGGCCAACGGATGCGTGGTCACGTCGCTGCCGAAACGGGAGAGCAACAGTTCGGGGCTGGCACCGATCAGTGTGCGCTCGTCCCCGAGGTCCACGGCGAACACATGGCTGCCCGGGTTGGCCTCGGCGAGCCTCGCCAGCAGCTGTCTCGCATCGAGCGGATCCGCTCCGGTCAACCGCAGCGACCGGGCGAGCACCACCTTCTCGAAGTCCTTGGCCCGCAACCGGTCCACTGCCTCACCTACCGAACGCGCATAGTCCGCCTCGGACGGAACCGCTGTCGTCACCCTGATCGATCTTGGAGTTGTGGTGGGCGACTCGCCGGATTTGAGTGTGTCGTCCCCACCACGACTCCAAGATCGACGTAAAGGGACGACGAGGCGGGCTTCGGCGCGTGAATCGAAGGGGATGGCGCCGACCACGATCGGGTCCGGCTGACCCGCGGCGTGAGCGAGCCCGAGCACGGCGTGGGTCCTTGCGGGAAGATCCGCCAGGGAATCCGGGCGCATTGACGGCGGCACGGCGAAGTAGACGCCCTCAGTTTGGAGTGCGCTCTTCCCGGTACTCAGATAAAAGCTCATAGACTTGCGCCCCCATCGATATAGAGCTCATGCATGGTGATGTGGCGCGCCCGCCCCGATGCGAGGAAGAGCACCGCATCCGCGATGTCGGACGGATCGGCGAGTCGCCCGAGGGGGATGCCGATCCGGAAGCTCGCGGGATCGCCGTCGATGGCGTGTTGCGCGCCCGCCATCGCTTGCAGCATCGGTGTGTCGGTGGAGCCGGGTGCGATCACGTTGCACCGGATGCCATGGGGGGCAAGCTCCAGGCCGAGACTTTTGGTGAACATCGTTGCCGCCGCTTTGGAAGCGGCATAGGCGGCCATCCCCGCGCGCGGCACTCCGGCGGCGTTGGAGGAGATCACGATGATGGAGCCGCGGCGGCGAGGGACCATTCGGCGCGCCGCGGCTCGGCAGGTGTGGAAGACCCCGGTCGTGTTGACCGCAAAGGTGTGCGACCAATCCGCGTCCGAGAATTCCGTCACCGGCCCGGTGTGTAAGACACCCGCGACGGCGACCACGATGTCGATCGGACCCAGCTCGGCCTCGGTGAGGGTGAAGGCCTCCTCGACCGCCTCGGCGTCGGTGACGTCAGCCGTGTCCCGGTCCAAAGCTGCCACCGAGGCCCCGTTCTCGGTGAGAGCTTGTGCGATGGTGGCGCCGATCCCTTGTGCTGCACCGGTTACCAGTGCCACCTGCCCGGCGAACATCAGGCCTTCAGCGCCTTCACGACGTCGTCGACGACCTGCAACGCGGCGAGTGGGCCACCGCGGCTGGTCCACACAGTGCCGTCGACGATGACGACCCGGTTCTTCTTCACCGCCTCAAGCTGTTGGAACGCGGGCACTTCCTTCACCTTGGCGAGCGCGGTCTCACCTTCGGCGTTCAAGGTGCCGACGAAGATGACGTCACCGTCCACAATGGACAGTTGCTCGAGGCTCAGTGGAGCGGTGTGGGCGAAGCCCTTTTCGTTCTGCGCGGCCGGGCGGGTGAGGCCGAGGTCCTTGGTGACCAGGCTGGCGAAGTGCTCGGTCTGCATGACGCCCGGGCCCTGCGGGTTCCAACGGACCAGGCTTACCTTCGCGCTCGAGTTCGAGCCGAGTTTGCCCTTCGCTTCAGCAAGCTTCGCCTCGTAGGTGGTGAACCATTGAGTCACCGCGTCGGTTTTGCCGAGCGCGTCGCCGAGGTTGCGCAGGGCCTTCATCCAGTCATCGGCGGGCTGATAGGTGACCACGGTCGGGGCGACCTGGCGCAACTGGGTCAGGATCTGCGCATCGGTGACACTTCCGGCGAGGATCAGATCGGGATTCGCCGCGATCACCTTGTCCATGGTCGGCTTGGCCACGTCGCCGACTACCGCGATTCCGGTGATCTGGCTGTTCAGATAGGCAGGCGGGGTCTTCTGGCCGCGTCCGTTGACGGTGCCCACCGGCTTGACACCTAACGCGAGAGCGCCGTCGAGGTCCTGTTCGGACAGTGCGATCACGCGCTTGGGCTGGGTGGGAACGGCTACCTGGGTGCCGGTCGCGTCCGTGACGGTGCGAGTGGTGGCCGCTTGCGGCGGGGCTTCCTGAGCGGTGGCACAACCGGTGGCCGCGAAGGCAAGCGCGGCAGCCACGGCGGCAAGGCGAAGCGAGGGCATTGGATCTCCATTGAGTTTGGCAAGGCATACCTAAGTTAGGTGTGCCTTGCCTAAGATAGTGTGTCCGGGTGCCCCTGACGCAAGTCCCTCTTCGCTACTCATTTCTCCTCGCCACGCTCCTGACTGTCCTCTTAGCCGGGACGTCTTTGCTGGTGGGAGCCGACTCCACGGCGACCGGAGAGCGACTTGAGATGATCGTCACGACTTTGCGAATTCCGCGAATGTTCGCCGCGTTGCTGGCCGGGGTCGCCCTCGGAGCCGGTGGAGTCCTGCTACAGGCGGCCACTCGCAACCCGTTGGCCGAGACCGGCCTGCTGGGGGTCAACTCCGGCGCGGCTCTAGGTGTCGTCCTGGGGATCAGCTTTGCTGGAGCTGAAAGCGGATATGAGTACCTGATCTACGCGCTCGGCGGCGCAATGCTCGCCAGTGCCGCCGTGCTGGCGATCGCCTCCACCGGCCGGGCTTCGCCGCTGGGACTGATCCAGATC
>DPJL01000051.1:0-3096 GCA_003543035.1 Micromonosporaceae bacterium
AGGGCGGCCTCTGCCATCCGCCGGATGTCGTCGCCACCGCCGACCAGCGCGGTGGTGCGTCCGGCGGCCAGGCTTTCGACGACGCGGGTGAACGCGCCCGCGTTGGTACGGCACAGGATCGCATCCGGCTCGGGCAGCATGCCGATGGTGGAGGCGATCTGATCGAAGCCGGTGAGGGACAGCTGCGCACCAAGGACGGCCAGCCACTTGTTGGCCTCGCTGGCGATGGCCGGGCCGAACCGGAACGACTTGGAAAGGAACAGGCGTTTACCGTCGAAGCGGTCCATGGCGTCGATTGCGCCGTTCCAGCCATAGATGGCTTGACAGCGGTCGCCGACCGCGATCCGTTGCCCGGTCTGGTCTTCGACGATCGCAGCGATCACCGGATTGGCGTCTTGTGCTTCGTCGAACAGCACGTATTCGGCTGGCAGCGCGGGCCGGGTGAGGCCCCACATTTTCAGGTAGTGGTCGTGTTCGAAACGCAGCCTGCCGTGGATCTGGTTGATGTCCTCCCACGCCCGGATGGCGATCGGAAGGATGGACGCCTGCACCAGCTTGTGCACCGGATCGTCGTCCAGCCCGGCGATCCTGGTGATGTGCCACGGTTCGATCTGGATGTCGGCTGAAGTACAGAACCGTTTCACCGCGGCCAGCGCGACACGGGCCAGCTGGGTGGGCGACAGCGGTGCCTTGTCGCGCACGAAGTGGATCGGCTGGGTGATGCCAAGATATTGGGCGGCGAGCCGGGCCGGCAAGCGTGGGGCGTTGAGGCGGTGCGCGTACTGCTTGCCGACCGCGGCGAACGCGAACCCGTGCGCCGTCTTGCACACCACATCACGCGGGAAAGCCTGCGCAGCATCGTTGGCGATCGACCGGTTATAGGCCAGATAGACGCCTTTACGGCCCGGCGTGGAGGCGGCCAGCATCCTCAACGTGGAGGTTTTGCCAGTGCCGGCACCGGCCTCAACAGTGAGGTCAGCACCAGTCCGGTAGGCGTCGATGACCGCCTGCTGCTCGACGGTGGGTGGATGGCTCATGCCTGTGCCCCTTCCGGCTCGGCCGGCGGGGTCAGCTGCGCCACGAACTTGGTGAAGCGCTCAATGACCGTTGTGGCCTGGTTGTAGGTGAGTTCCTGCCACGTGCCGACCTGCTCCGGAGCGATGGCCTCATTCACCAAGGCCATGCCGGCGTCGCGGTCCAAACCGGATGCTTTGATCAGATCCAGGACTCGGTCCCGCTGCTCGTCGGCCATCGGCATGTCGTCGGGCGGCTCGCTACCCGCCTGCGGGTCGATCAGCTTGCGCACCTCAGCAGTGGCCGGGTCCAGCTTGATGATGTCGAAGATGAACTGTTCCAACGTGAGCTCTGGACGTCTCACAGGCTTGTCTTCACCGGGCACGATCCCGGCGTGCACCGACTGGGCGCCGACGATGAGTGGGTGTTCGCCGCGTTGCAGGCGAATCCAATGCCCGGCGTCAAATGCCAGCTCCTTCTGCCCTTCCACCCGGTAGTCCTTGGGCTTGTTGGGGTCGGGCTGCCCGTTGGTCATCGCGGTCACCCACTTGCCGCGGGAGATCATGACGACGATGCCGGGGAAGGTGATGAGCAGCTTCATCAGCGAGCGGTGGCGGGCGTTGGCGTCGTTCCACAGGTTGGCGGTAACGGCGATCTCGGCCTCGGGGTCGGCGCGCAGGATCTTCTTGGCCTTCTCCGTGCTCCGCGCCCGGTTGCTGATCCAGTCTTTGAGCAGGTCCCACACAAACGGCATCGAGTCGATGACGAGGACAGTCGGCTTCTCCCGTTTGGCTACGGCCTGTTTAGCGATCTCCCGGATGTCCCGGACGGCGCCGAACAGGTCACGCCATGTGCCGTCGTGCTCGACAACTTCGTAGCGCACGCCGGGGATGGCGCCGTATTCGTCGGCGGTGCCTTCGCCCAGCTGGATCCAGAAGGTGCGGCCCACCTTGTTTGAGGCGGACAGTGTGGCGGCCATCCAGCTCTTGCCGGCTTTCTCCTCACCCTCGAGGAGGGTCAGCGGCCATGCGACGGCACCAGTGGGTTTACGAGTTCGTAGAGTCATTGCGTCTCACCTGATTCGGGATTCGGGGCCAGATGGCGGCCCAGTCGGCGCCCGGTTCGGGGCGGTGCATCATCTGGCGTTCGATTTCGGAGTGCTCTGGCCCGAGCTCTTCGTCCCAGACGTGCCAGGCCGGAGTCGGCGGTGTGGCAGACTTTCTGGGCTTGCGTGGCCGGGTGATCACGAAGATCACGGCGCCGACGATGAGCAGCGGCAGGAACCAGACCGGCGTGTCACGCAAGGCGTAGGCGCTTGCGGTTGCCGCGACAAGGGCGGCCACCCCGACCACGATCCCAGCGATGGTGGGCGCGCTGACGACGAGACGGCCGAGGAAGGCCACGATCGGGCGGCGCTTGCACGGCCTGCGGCGGAAGGTTTTCACCAACAGCAGGCCCATGATGATCAGGGCGAGGCCAATCAGGGTGAAGCCGAGAAACATGCCGTCCATATCAGGCTCCAATTCGGACAGTGATGTAGCGGCGTCCGCGCTGGCGCAGATGCCGCGGCGCCGGACGGGCAGGCTTGGGCTCGCGTGGCGGCTCAGATGCGAGCAGGGCGCCGAGAATGACGGCAGCAAGGGCGAGGACGACAATCAGCGCGAGCGTCATAGCTTCACCCGGAACGTGTTGACCACGTGGGCGCGGTGTTCCGCATCCACGTCGTGCGGCTCAACGCCGGTTGTTGCCGGCGGGGCCGGCTTCTCCGTCGCGAGCGCGTAGGCCGCGATGAGGGCGAAGATGCCAACCACGGTGAGCGCCAGTACGAGGCCGTTCATCGCGCACCTGCCGGGATGGCAAAGATGTCGACCGGTTGATAGGGCGGCAGGAGCCCGGCCGCACGTGCGCGGGAGACCATGCGCAGCACCGAGCTGCGCTTGTAACCCAGCTTCTCCGCGATCTGAGTGCGGTTCAGTCCGCGATCGGTCAAGATCCTGTAGTCGTCGGCGAAGTCGGCAAGGGTCCGCCGGTTGGTCGGAAACTCATCGCGGGCGCAGATCGGAAGAGCACACGCCTCAACTC
>DPJL01000051.1:3445-3640 GCA_003543035.1 Micromonosporaceae bacterium
GGGCGCCAGGCACGTCGTAGCAGGTGAAGCAGAGCCCGCGTGACTTGATCTTGCGGGCGACCTCACAGCGAAGGCACTGTGCAATCTGGTACACCTGGGCGCTCACAGCGACACCGCCGGACGAATGTCCGGAGTGGACAGCTCACGCTTGACCGTTGCGGCCTTGGCTCGGTGTGCCGCCCTCTTCACGCGGAA
>DPJL01000220.1:0-162 GCA_003543035.1 Micromonosporaceae bacterium
TGTTCCAGGTCGTCGATTCCCCTCCGGTGCTCGCGTGCCGGACGGTGAACGACGCGATGGCAACCGACTGGCCCAGGTCGACCTGGAGGAACTTGGTGGCGGCCGACGAGCAGAACTTGTCCGAGTTGCCGCCGGTCCACGAGCCGTTGACCGCCTTGGCCG
>DPJL01000220.1:481-700 GCA_003543035.1 Micromonosporaceae bacterium
CGAGCAGAACTTGTCGGTGTTGCCACCGGTCCAGGAGCCGTTGACCGCCTTGGCCGGTCCTTCGTTGGTACCACAAGGAGCCGACCCGATCGCGGGCTTGTTCAAGGCCACATTGGACGGTCCGCCCGTCCCCGGTGTGCCGTAGACCTCGAATTCGTAGATACGCGTGGTGCCACTCGTGGTTTGCGTGGCGGTGATGATGTTCAGCCGGGCATGCCG
>DPJL01000220.1:1026-3767 GCA_003543035.1 Micromonosporaceae bacterium
TCGTCCAGGCCGTCCCGTCGGGCGAGGTCTGGATGTCGAAGTCCCGGGTGTTGAAGGTCGCCGACTCCCCGCCCGCGCCGGCATGCCGGACCGTGAACGAGGTGACGTTGTAGGTCTGGCCCAGATCCACCTGAACGAACTTGGTCGCGGCCGCCGAGCAGAACTTGTCGGTGTTGCCACCGGTCCAGGAGCCGTTGACCGCCTTGGCCGGGCCTTCGTTGGCGTTGCAGGGTGCCGATCCCGTGGCGGGCTTGTTCAGCGCGACGTTGGGCGGGCCGGTTCCGGTGGTATCAAAGGAAGGCGGGGCGTCCGCCGGTGCGCTGCCCCATGCCGTGTTGGGTGACATGCCGAGGGTGAAGTCGAGCGTACCGCCGTTGGCCACGAACGACTCGGACAGCCACGCCCGGTTCGACGCGGCGCCGTTCACGTTGAGCGACTGCACATAGAACGTGCTGGCCGAAGCGCTGGGTGCGTTGACAGTCAACGTTTTTCCGTTGCCCCGGTGTACCACGACCTGCGGGAAGAGTGGGCTTGCCACCAGCAGCTCGGCCCGGCCCGGTGTGAGTGGATGCAACCCCATCGCGGACCACACGTACCAGGAGGACATCGCGCCGAGATCGTCCTGTCCGGGAATTCCGGCCGGGGCACTCGACCATAGCGTGTTGATGACCTGCCGCACGGTCTGCTGAGCCTTGTAGGGCTGCCCGGAGAAGTTGTACATCCACGGCACCCAGATCGAGGGTTCATTGTCCAATTCGGACTTCAGCCCGCCCGCTCCGGTCAGCGCCCAACTGCCGTCGGAGTTGTGGAAGAAGGTGTCCAGGCGGGAGTTCGCCGAGCCGTTGCCGCCCATCCGATCGAAGAGCCCGCGCACGTTGTGCGGCACCATCCACGTGTACTGGGCGGCGCTTCCCTCGGCGAAACCGCTGCTGCTACCCGGGTTGAAGGATGGCCAGGTGCCGTTCTCGTTGCGGTTCTGGATGTAGCCTACCGCAGGGTTCCACACGTTCTTCCAATATTGAGCTCGCGCCAGGAACTGTTGCTGCGTAGTGGTTTGACCGAGTCGGCCGGCCAGTTGGGAGATGCCGAAGTCGGCGATGGAGACCTCGAGCGTCTCCCCCGCCCCGCCCCACGCGTTGCCGTTGGTCGGTATGTAGTTGATGCCGAGCCATTTGTCCAGAGACGGCCGTTCGCCGACAACCATGACATTCCAGCCGTCGCGGCTCAGGTCCTCGGGCGTCACGTTGGTAGCCGAATTCACCATCGACGCCAGCGCTCCGGAGGCGTTGAAGTTGTTGCCGCCAAAGGCATGGATGCTCGGCAACGCGGCGTGCGCCGGGTCGCCGGTCATCACGTGGGTGCCGCCCTGGTTGTGGGTCCAGCGATCCCAAACGCCGCCGTTCTGCGTGGCGTGCTGGAAGATCGATTGGGCCATGTCACTGCCTATGTCCGGCCGCAGCAGGGTCACCAACTGCAACTGTCCACGGTAGACATCCCAGCCGGAGAAGTTCGCATACTGCGCCTGCTGTCCGGCCGCCAAGGTGTGTACCTGTTGATCCATCCCCATGTACTGCCCGTTCACATCGTTGAAGATGTTGGGGTGCAACAGGGAGTGATAGAGCGCGGTATAGAAGGTGGTCAGCTGTCCCGTGGTCCCACCGGTTACTTCGATGCGGCCGAGCTCGGTGTCCCACGCGTCCGAGGCTCGCTGCCGGATCGTGTCAAAGGCTGTCCCGGCTGGGTTTTCCGCACTGAGATTCGCGCGGGCGTTGGCCCGACTGACGTACGAGATGCCCACGCGCGTGTTGACTGTTCGCCCCGAGGAAAGGTCGAAGGCCACGTATCCACCCGAGCCGCGACCGGCCACGGGCCAACCGTCGGTGCCGTAAGTGGTACCCCCACTGGCACTTGTCGTGTTGGGACGTAGCGTGCTGTCCTGCCAGGTTCCGGTACTCGCGAAAGGCTTGTCAAAAACCGCATGGAAGTGCAGCGTGTAGTAGCTTCGGCGGCCGATGGCGTTGATGTAGCCGCAGAAGTTGCCGCTCGTGACCGAGCCGCTGATGGTCTGCCCCGCCTGATCGATCGAGACGGTCGCGGCGCTGGAGCCGACTTCGGAGTTTGACGTGCGCACAAGCATCGTCGCGGTGCCGGCCGGGTAGGTGAAGCGCCCCGATCCCGTTCTCGGCGAGACGGTCAGCTCCGAGTTCACGCCCGAGTTGAGCAGCACCCGGTAGTGCCCGGCGGCGGCGGTTTCGTTGCTGTGCGAGAAGTTGCTGGCATAGGTGGCATCGGTCGTGTCAGCCGATGGCGACGATGTCACCGCGCCGACGAAGGGCATGAACGGGATATCGCCTGAGGCACCGGCGCAACCCGTTCCGGAAAGGTGCGTGAGGCTGAAGCCACGGATTCGCGTGGCGCTATACGAATAGCCACCCGGCTCCGGGGTGCGGGTCTGGTTGCCGGCAGTGTTCTCCGGGCTCCACTGCACCATGCCAAAGGGCGTGGTGGCGCCGGGAAAGGTCTCGCCGCTGTTGCTGCTGCCGATCAACGGATTGACATAGTTCGCCGGATCGGGGACGGCCGAAACGGCTGATTCGGGTGCCGCGGCCAGCATCGCGGCGCAGAGAGCAACACAGAATGTGGCATGGAGGATGACTTTCATGACTGCCTCCAGGGCTGAGACAACGTTGTCTCGCACCGTACCGAGGAAGCCGCGAACATGAAAGCCGATCGATGTGCCT
>DPJL01000347.1:0-1220 GCA_003543035.1 Micromonosporaceae bacterium
ACCTACCAAGTGCGCACTTATGGCTGCCAGATGAATGTGCACGACTCCGAGCGGATCTCCGGCCTCTTGGATGCGGCCGGCTATATAAAGGCCGCCGAAACGGACACTGCGGACATAGTGGTGTTCAACACATGTGCCGTCCGAGAGAATGCTGATAACCGGCTTTACGGCAATCTTGGGCATCTCCGCCCGGTGAAGGATAAACATCCCGGGATGCAGATTGCCGTCGGCGGATGTCTGGCACAGAAGGATCAAGGCGAGATCGTCAAGAAAGCGCCCTGGGTCGACGTCGTATTCGGTACCCACAACATCGGCTCTTTGCCTGTGTTGCTGGAACGCGCCCGGCATAACGAAGAGGCTCAGGTCGAGCTCCTGGAATCGCTCGAGGTCTTCCCGTCCACGCTGCCGACGCGGCGCGAGTCGAGCTATGCCGGCTGGGTCTCGATCTCGGTGGGCTGCAACAACACCTGCACCTTCTGCATCGTGCCGAGCTTGCGCGGCAAGGAGAAGGACCGGCGGCCGGGCGAAATCCTGGCCGAGGTCGAGGCGCTGGTTGCCGAGGGTGTGCTCGAGGTGACCCTGCTCGGGCAGAATGTCAACACCTATGGCGTGGAGTTCGGTGGCAAGCTCGCTTTCGGTAAGCTGTTGCGAGCCTGCGGATCGTTGCAGGACAAGGGTTTGGAGCGGGTGCGCTTCACCAGCCCGCACCCGGCCGCCTTCACCGATGACGTGATCGACGCGATGGCCGAAACCGCGAATGTCTGCCACCAGCTGCACATGCCGCTTCAGTCCGGTTCGGACACTGTGCTTAAGGCGATGCGCCGCTCCTACCGGCAGGAGCGTTACCTGTCGATCATCGAGAACGTGCGCAAGGCGATGCCCGACGCGGCTATCACCACCGACATCATCGTCGGCTTCCCGGGTGAGACCGAGAAAGACTTTGAAGAGACTCTTCATGTGGTACGGGAGGCGAAGTTCGCCAGTGCCTTTACCTTCCAATATTCCAAGCGCCCAGGGACACCCGCCGCCACGATGGACGGCCAGCTGCCCAAGCAGGTGGTGCAGGAGCGTTACGAGCGTCTGATGGCAATGGTGGAAGAAGTCACCTGGGCGGAGAACCGCAAGCTCATTGGTAAAGAGGTCGAGGTGCTGGTCGCCGTCGGCGAGGGCCGCAAGGATCAGGCGACGGGCCGTCTGTCGGGCCGCGCCCGGGATGGCCG
>DPJL01000347.1:1536-3938 GCA_003543035.1 Micromonosporaceae bacterium
CCGCATCACCTCAACGCCGACGGTCCACTTAGGAGCCATCGGCGCACGCGGGCCGGTGACTCCCACGAGGCCGGGCTAGTCACCCGGATCAAGGGTGTGATGCTGGGCCTGCCCGGAATTGGTCAGCCGCCGGTCGTCAAGGACGCCTGCGCCAGCTGAGACAATACGGGCATGGAGCTTGCTGTCACTGTGATCGGTCCCGACCGGCCCGGGATCGTTGCCGAAGTCGCCGAAGCCCTCGCCCGGCTGGGCGCCAACCTGACCGATTCCACGATGACCCGGTTGCGGGGACATTTCGCGATGACGCTGATCTGCACCAGCGAGTCGAGCGTGGCCGAGGTCGAGGCGGCGCTGCAGGGGATGTCCGGGCTGATCGTGACCGTCGGCGATGTCGGCTCGGACGAGCCGGTGGTGAACGAAGGCGGCCCGTACCTGTTGAGCCTGCACGGAGCCGACCGTCTAGGCATCGTCGCCGCGGTGACGCGAGCTGTCGCGGAGCAGGACGGCAACATCACCGACCTGTCGACGCGGCTGATCGGGCCGCTCTATGTCCTGCTGGCCGAGGTGTATCTGCCCTCGGCCAAGGTGGAAGAGTTGACCAAGCGGCTCGCAGAGCTGACGGATGAGTTGGGTGTGGACATCTCGCTGCGCCCGATGGAGGCGGATCTGCTGTGAGGGTGGTCCGTGCCCCGGATCCGGTGCTCAGCCGGGTAGGGGAAAAGGTCGATCCGCTCGACCCGGCGATAGTCCGGCTCGCCGACGGCATGGTGGCCGTGATGCGGGCTTCGCCCGGGTGCGTCGGTCTGGCCGCGCCACAGGTCGGGGTCAGCGCACAGCTCTTCGTCGTCGACGTCACCGGGCACCCCAAGGCGTCCACTGTGCACGGACTGCTGGTGCTCGCGAACGCGGTGATGCTTGAAGCCACGAGGTGGCGACCCGGCCGTGAGGGCTGCATGTCGGTACCGGATTTGACCGGCGACGTCAAAAGGGCCGGCCGGATCGTCGTCACCGGGGAGGTACCGGGCACCGCCGAGAAGGTCGAGATAGTGACCGATGCCTTCGAGGCGCGGGCGCTACAGCACGAGATCGATCACTGCAACGGTCTGCTCTTCCTCGATCGCGTAAACAGCGCCCACGCCCTCTACCAACGGCAGACCTACCTCTAACCCCGGTCGATCTTGGAGTTGTGGTGGGGACGACACACGCAAATCCGGCGTGTCTTCCCACCACAACTCCAAGATCGACGAGGGCCGCTAGCCGGTGAGGCCAGCGCGGCGGAGGGCTTCGGCCATCGCACTGTTGGCCGGAGCCGGGGCTTCCCGCTTCGGCTTGGGTGCACGCTGCTGAGTGGTGCGCTCGGTCTTCGTGGCAGTCGCATGGTCATCTTCGAGGCGCAGGGTGAGTGAGATGCGTTTGCGGGGGATGTCGACGTCGAGCACCTTGACTCGCACGACGTCACCCGGCTTAACCACCTCACGGGGATCCTTCACGAAATTCCGGGACATGGCCGACACGTGGACGAGTCCGTCCTGGTGAACGCCGATGTCGACGAACGCCCCGAACGCGGCCACATTCGTGACCACGCCTTCCAGGATGAGGCCGGGCACCAGGTCTTTGAGCTCCTCCACGCCCTCGGCGAAGGTGGCCGTCTGGAACGCCGGACGCGGGTCGCGGCCCGGTTTCTCCAGCTCTTTGATGATGTCGGTGATGGTCGGGATACCGAATTTGTCGTCCACGAAGTCGGAGGGCTTGAGTTTGCGCAGCACAGTGGGGTTGCCAACGATGTCGGGCCCGACTGCCTGGATGATCCGCCGCACGACCGGATACGCCTCGGGGTGCACGCCGGACGCGTCAAGCGGGTCATCGCCGTCGGGGATGCGCAGGAAGCCGGCGCACTGCTCGAAGGCTTTTGGCCCGAGCCGGGGCACCTCTTTGACAGCCGATCGAGTCCGGAATGGACCGTTGGCGTCGCGGTGCGCGACTATGTTCGCCGCGAGGCTCTCGCCGATTCCCGAGACCCGGGTGAGTAGGGGGATCGAGGCGGTGTTGACGTCGACGCCGACCGCGTTGACGCAGTCTTCGACCACCGCGTCGAGCGAGCGGGAGAGTTTGCTTTCGGCGAGATCATGCTGGTACTGGCCGACTCCGATCGACTTCGGGTCGATCTTCACGAGCTCGGCGAGCGGGTCCTGCAACCTGCGCGCGATAGAAACCGCACCACGCAACGAAACGTTGAGTGCGGGAAGCTCCTGCGAGGCGTATGCCGAAGCGGAGTAGACCGAGGCACCCGCCTCCGATACCACGATCTTCGTCAACCCGAGCTGCGGGAACTTCTTGGTCAGATCGCCGGCGAGCTTGTCGGTTTCGCGGGAGGCGGTGCCGTTGCCGATCGCGATCAGCTC
>DPJL01000347.1:4223-15294 GCA_003543035.1 Micromonosporaceae bacterium
GCTGGAACGTGTGGATAGATGGTCTCGGCCGCGACTACTTTGCCGGTCGCGTCGACCACCGCCACTTTGACTCCGGTCCGGAAACCTGGGTCGAGGCCGAGCGTTGGCCTGGTACCCGCCGGAGCAGCAAGAAGCAGGTCGCGGAGATTGGCCGCGAAGACCCGCACGGCCTCGTCTTCAGCCGCTTGGAAGAGTCGTCCTCGCAGGTCGGCGCCGAGGCGGAAGAGGATCCGGGTGCGCCACGTGAGCCGGACGGTGTCCAGCAGCCATGCCCCGGCGCAGCCGAAGTGAGTGGCGATGCGCTCCTCATACGGCTCGTCGGACGGCTCCAGGGTGAGGTCGAGGATCTCCTCCTTCTCGCCGCGGAAGAGCGCGAGGATGCGGTGCGAGGGCAACTTGGTGAACGGCTCGGCGAACTCGAAATAGTCGGAGAATTTGGCGCCGTCCTGCTCCTTGCCTTCGCGGACCTTCGAGGCGATGTGGCCTTTGTTCCACATCAGCTCGCGCAGCGAGCCGATGAGGTCGGCATCCTCGGAGAAGCGCTCGATAAGGATTGCGCGGGCGCCGTCCAGCTCCTCCGCGGTATGTGCGGTGACGTCATAGCCTGGGTCGGCGAGGATGGCGTCTGCCAACGGTTCCAGCCCTGCCTCGCGTGCGATCTGCGCTTTTGTCCGCCGCTTGGGCTTGAACGGGAGGTAGATGTCCTCCAGCCGGGCTTTGGAGTCGGCCCCGTTGATCTGTGCCTCGAGCGCCTCGTCCAGCTTGCCCTGCGAGCGGATCGACTCGAGGATGACGCCGCGCCGTTCCTCCAGCTCACGCAGGTAGTGCAGCCGCTCCTCGAGGGTGCGCAGCTGCGCGTCGTCGAGCTCTTCGGTCGCTTCCTTACGGTAGCGAGCGATGAACGGCACCGTGGCGCCACCGTCGAGTAGGTCAACAGCCGCCTGCACTTGGCGCTCGCGCACCCCGAGCTCGGCGGCGATCCGCTGGAGAACAGTCACAACCAAGCATTATGGCGCCCATCTTGTCCAGCGGCTGGTACTGGGTTGGCTATGACCGCGCTGACTTGGGATCTCCAGCGCGGTCACTCCAAACAGGACAGTTCTCAATCTGCGAGCGCCAGGCGAGCGTGCAGGCGGCGCAGCGGAGCAGGTGCCCACCAGTTGAGCCGGTTGAGCAGGGTCATGGTCGCCGGTACCAGGAGCATCCGCACCAGGGTCGCGTCGAGTAGGACGGCCAAGGTCAAACCCAACCCGATCGCCTTGATCGGCACGAACCCGCCGACCAGGAAACCGGCGAAGACTACTGCGAGCAGTCCCGCTGCGGCGGTGACGATGCGCCCGGTCTGTTGCAGCCCAACGGCTACCGCCCGATCCGGCTCATCGCCGGCGAGCCAGCGCTCCCTGATCCGGGAGAGCAGGAAGACCTCGTAGTCGATGGCCAGGCCGAAGGCGATCGCACCGACGAGCACCGGCACGGTGAGGTTGGTGGCATCGTGCCGGACCGTGCCGAACAGGCTCGCCAAATGCCCCTGCTGGAACACCCAGACCACGGCCCCGAGCGCCGCGCCGATGCTCAGGATGTTGGTCAGCACCGCCTTGATCGGTAGCAGGATCGAGCCCACGAAGAGGAACAGCAGGACGAGCGTACCGATCACGATAATTCCGACCGCCCACGGAATGCGCTCGCTGAGCATCTGGTGATAGTCGGCCAGCCGGGCGGCGTCGCCGGTGACAACGACGTTGTCGAAGCCCCGGATGTCGGTCAGCGCCTGCTGAGTCACCTCGTCGGTCGGGCCCGCTTTCGGTTGTGCCCAAAGGAGAGTGCGGTCCGGGGTGAGCGGCTCGACTATCACCCTGTTGATGCCGGGCAATGCTTCGATCTTCGTCTTGAGCGCTGTCACGTCACCGGTTTCGGCGACCACCCGCAGTGCGTCCGGCTGTTGCAACGCGGGGAAGTGAGTGTTCATGGCGTCGTAAAGTTGCCGGGTCTGGGTTTCGGTCGGCAGAAGCCGAGCGTCGCCTGTGGACAGTCGCAGCTGAAGCGCCGGTAGGGCAAGCGTCACAAGGACGATCATCGTTGCCAGCACGGTGATTCCCGGCCTGCGTTGCACCGCGGTCGCGATGCGAGCGAAGACGCCGGTGTCGGCCTTCCTGGGCGCGGCAGCCGAGATTCGCTTACCCACCAAGGCAAGCAGTGCCGGAAGCAAGGTCAAAGCAGCAAGCATGTCGACGAGTACCACGCCCATGCCGGCGAAACCCATGGAGCGCAAGAAGGTGTCCGGGAAGACGACGAGCCCGCCGAGGGCAAGCGCCACAGTGAGGCCCGAGAAAAGCACCGTGCGCCCGGCAGTGGCACAGGTGCGCGCCAGTGCGGTGGCCGGATCGATCGCCTTCTCCTCTCGGAACCTGTTGACAATCAAGAGGGCGTAGTCCACCGAGAGCCCGATCGCAAGCATCGTGATGACCTGGATCGAGTAGACCGAGACATCCGAGACGAGACTGAAGGCGTAGAGCAGGCCGAACGTACCGCCGACGCCGACTGCCGCGATCAGTAGCGGCAACCCGGCTGCGAGCAGTCCCCCGAAGACCAATAGCAGCAACACCAACAGGATCGGCATGCTGATCAATTCGGCCTGCACCACGTCAGCCTGAGCCTGAGTCCCAAACTCCGCTTCGGTGATCGGCCCACCCGCGACGATCACCGATGGGTCCAGCGCATGCAGCTTCGCCGCTACCGCATCGGCATCGTCGGGGTCGGCCAACTCGAACTCGAGCAGGGTCTTGTCGCCCTGCACGGAAAGGACGGTGCCGCCCGCCTGGGCGGTCAGCGCAGATGGCACGACCGCGGTGAGCTTGTCCGGCCGTGGCCCGGCGGCGTCAATGAGCTCGGTCGCATGCTGTGATTCGCTTCCCGGCACGACGGCAACGCTGGCGTCCAGCCGGGAGAAGACGCCGGTGCCGATGCCGAAACCGGCGGCGACGATGGCGACCCACACCCCGATGACGATCCACGGGCGGCGAGCGGAGAATCCGGTAAGTCTGGTGAGCATGCCGTTTATGCTCGTCAGCGGCGGCTCAACACGGATCGCCGAGAAGAGTGGAGTGTGATCTCACTCTGAAGGACGAGACGCTGTCGTGGGATGTCGACCGTGGCCCTCTCCCGCACCGGCAGCATGAAGAGCAGTGACAGGCCAATCCAGGCATACGCGTTGCCCAGGATGAATCCGTCAAGCCCGGAATAGTCCACCGACCAAAGCCACACGATGCTGCTGCAGAGCACCAAATACATGCCGGCGGCAGTTCGCAGTTGCCGAGAGCCCGCGTCCGCCAGCACGATGAGAGCGGGAATGAGCCAGACCAGGTGATGCACCCACGTGATCGGGCTGATCAGGCAGGCGGTAATGCCGGTCAGTGCGAAACCGACGCGGTCGTCACCTTCGGCTGCCGCACGCCTGGCCCGGTGCGCCCAGACCACAAGCACGGCAAGGGATACGGTCAGCCAGAAGATTCCGCCCGGCGTTGGCGGGTGTAGGCGCGAGAGGACGCCTTGCAGCGACTGATTCGACACGTAGGCCAGCACGCCTATCCGGTTGGTGTCCCAAAGCGCGTCTGTCCAATAGATCAGGGACTGGGTCGGGGCGACCAGAGCCGCGAAAAGTGTTGCCGCTACAGCTGTTCCGCTCGCGACCGCAGCGGCTCGCCAGCGCTTGGTCAGCAGGAGGTAGCCGATGAAGATGGCCGGGGTCAGCTTGATGGCCGCGGCAAGGCCGATCCCGATTCCGGCCCAGCGGCTTCGCCTCTCGTCGGATTGGCCCAGCAGCCAGAGATCGAGATATACCAGAGCCACCAGGAGCAGATTGACCTGGCCGAAGCTCACCGTGTCGCGCACCGGCTCGAGCACGGCAAACATGCAGGCCGCGACACCAAAGGTGAGCCCGCGATGCCAGCCAAGGCGCTGCGCGATCGGATCCACGAGCCAATAGAGCAGGAGCGCGGAGGCGACCACGGTCAGCATGACACTGACCGCGACCGCCTCATGCCAGGTGAACAGCAGCATCGGCAGCATGCAAAGCGTGGCGAACGGGGGATAGGTGAACCCATAGTGAGTGCCTGGGCGCACATAGTCATAGATCTGCCCGCCCTCGCCGATCCAATGGTGCACAGTCCCGTAGTAGACGCCGACGTCGAACCAGCCTCGTTTGCCGGGAATGACGGCGATGAAGATGCCAATCGCGGTGGCCAGGCCCGCAAGCGAGAGCCATCGTGTTCTCATGTCAGTTTCCATCGCGCCCCGACCTGTACCAGTGCCAATGCAGCCAGGACGCCGCCCAGAGCCGCCAACGCCAATTGATTCACTGTCGGGGGATACCCATCCGGCAGAACGACAACCGCCAATGCGACGCTGAGTATCGCCAGCCAGCGCCGGGCCGCACCGGCCGGGGCCGCCGCGGCGATGGGAATCAGGCCCCACAACAGGTACCAGGGTCTGGTCGCCGGGCCGAGCATGGCGAGCGCGGCCAGGGTCAGGCCGAGTGCGTAGACCGGGCTCAGCGTGGGCCGGCGTAACCAGACGACCACCCCGGCGAGGGCCGCAGCGCCTAAGCCGATCCAGCGCCACAGCGGCACGTTGCCGCTGAGCCTGCCGAGGACGCTGCTCACCGACCAGTTGGTGGCCGAAATCGGGGTGTCCAGCGCGGACATCCAGCCGTATCCGGTACCCGCCGCAATAGTCACGATGATGCCGGTTGCCAGCGCGACAAATCCGGTCGCCAGCACCGCCCCTGCCTTATGTTGTGCAAGCCTGTGCAACACAAACGGTGCCTGCGCAACCTTTCCGTTGCCCTGGTCCGACGCATACCCCTGCCGGGCTTGGCCGGCCCACAGCCATGCGACTGCCAGCAGGCCAAGCGCAGCCGGTGCCTTCACCAACCCAGCAAGCGAAACGAGCACGGCTCCGGCAAGAGGCCGGTTGGTAGCCGCCAAGGCGAGACCGGCCACCAGTAGGCCGAGCATGAAGGCATCATTGTGTGCTCCGGCCACCAAATGCAGTAGCACCAACGGGTTGAGCGCACCGAGCCAGAGAGCCGCGATCGGGTCGACCCCACCTGCCTTCGCCAACATCGGCAGGAAGAAAGTCATCAGGGCCAAGCCGATCAGCGCCACGAGCCGCATTCCCAGCACGCCTGCAACGACATCGGCTTCCGCGAGCGAAGCGACCCCGGCCGCCAGCCGGAGAAACACCGGCCCGTAGGGCGCCGGAGTGTGTTGCCAGATAAGGGGAACCTCGTCAGCCAGCGGCCCACCGAGCTGAGCCGGGCCGAAGCGGTAGACGTCGAGATCCGCCACGACCATCGCACCCTGCGCGAGATAGCTGTAGACGTCACGGCTGAAAAGCGGTGGGCCGAGCACCAGTGGGGCAGCCCAAAGCGCCATCGTGCGAAGTAGCCAGCCTTGGTCGACCTCGAGTCGGCGGCCCAGTAGCCACCACGCACCAATCAAAAGGACCAGTCCGAAGTAGACAACCAACACCCCCGCATTGGCGTGCTCTCTCAGATCGGCTGGGCCGAACACAGGCAACGCTCCCGAGGCCAACCCGCCTGCCGCAAGCGCCAGGGATCCCGCAACCCCAAGCCATCGGCAGGTTCGCGGGTCAGCGGAGAGACTCATGGACCGCTAGGAATCCGCTCACGGCGGCTCCCCAGCCGAAGAGTTCTGCCCTGGCGCGGGCTGTGGCTCGCCTCTTCGCCTCGGACAGCGACAGCAACTCAAGCACGCCGCAGGAAAGATCATCCCCAGCAACGACCGCCCCGGCCTGCGCGATCACCGCCGGCAAGGCGCTTGATGAGCTGACCACTGTGGGTGTACCGGATGCGAGCGCCTCCAATGCGGCAAGCCCGAACGTTTCAATAGGCCCCGGGGCGATTGTCATGTCGGCGGTGGCCAGCAGTTTCGCCACGTACTCGCGGTCGGGCAGGAATCCGGTGAAGGTGACGGGAAGGTCGGCGGCTTCAGCCTCGAGATGAGTCCTAAGTGGACCATCTCCGGCCATCACCAGCACCGCGGGCACACCGATCGCCCGCAGCGCGGCGAGTGTCGTCAGAGCGCGTTGCGGCCGCTTCTCCACCGACAGTCTCGTGCAACAGACGAGCAATAGTTCGTCGGGCTTGGCAAAGGTAGACCGCAGGAACGGGTCGTGATTGGACGGATGAAAGAGTTCCAAGTCCACACCGAGCGGCACCTCGGTGACGTTGCGGGCTCCGATGCGGGCGAACTCCCTTGCCGCCCAACCGGTGGTGCAGACGATCCGGTCATACTGCCGGGCGGTGGCCCGATTGAGGCTGCCGCTGAGCCAATCCCACGCCGGGCCGAGCAAACCGTCGACACTCTCGTGCGACACCATCATCGACGGCACATCGTTTCGCCTGGCCCACTTTCCGGTCCAGCGCAACGTGGTGCGGTCGGAAACCTCGATCCGATCCGGCTTGAGCTCTTTGAGCCACCGGCGTACCGGAGCCGAGCGGGTGATCACCCGGTAGCCGTGCATCGCTGGTACGAGTGGGCCGGGGACCGTGATGACCCGTCCCTGTTCGGTGAACTCATCGCTGTGTTGCGGGCCGGGCACGATGAGCACCGGCTCATGGCCTTCGCGCGCATAGCCCTTTCCCAACTCCCGCAAGGCAGTACGTAATCCGCCCGAACTGGGGGTGACGAAGTTGGCGAGGCGGACGATCCTCATGCGGTGACCATTACCTTGACCGGGTTGCCGATCACCGCGGTGCGATAGTGAGCGATCAGTTCGTCGCCCAGGGCACTCCACGTACGCCCAGCGACCGCTTCGTAAGCGGCTTCACCGAATTCTTTGCGCATCTGCGGATCCGCTGCCAACTCGGCCACGGCGTTGGCGAATGCGGCCGCGTCACCCGGTGGGACAAGTGTTCCGGTGACGCCGGGTTTGACCAGGTCCAGTGGGCCGCCGGTGGCGGGAGCCACAACTGGTACCCCACTGGCCATGGCTTCTTGCACTGTCTGGCAGAAGGTTTCATATGGGCCGGTGTGCACGAAGACGTCGAGGCTCGCGTAGAAGCGGGCCAGCTCCGGTCCCCGTTTCGGGCCGAGGAAGAGTGCTTGCGGCATACAACGCTGCATCGCCGCCCGAGTCGGGCCATCGCCCACGATCACCAACCGCACCCCGGGTAGCCGCGCTGCCTCGGCGAGCAGCTCGACCTTCTTCTCGCGGGCAAGCCGGCCCACATACCCGACGATGACCTCGTCGTTCGGGGCGAGAGTGCGCCGCAGCTCGTCATCGCGCCGGGCCGGATGGAACAGCTCGGTGTCCACACCACGTCCCCACATGGCCACCCGTGGCACCCCATGCGCGACCAGTTGCGCCGCAGTCGAAGTGGACGGCGCCAACGTCATCGCGGCGCGGGCGTGCAGGCGTTGGATCACCTTCCAGGACATGACCTCGGTGAGTCCGATCCGGTAGGCGCGGGCATAGCCGGGCACATCCGTTTGATAGATCGCCACGATCGGCAACCCGAGCTCGTCAGCCACCCGTGCACCCCACGCGCCCAAGACAAATGGGCTGGCGAGGTGTACCACATCAGGCTTGAAGCCGGCGATGATGCGACCCAGCTTGCGGGTCGGCAGGGCAAGCCGCACCGTCGAGTAGCCGGGCATCGGGATGGATGGTAGGCGCACCACCGGGTACGGGTCGGCACTGTCCACACGCGACACCGGGCGCGGCGCGACGATCAGCACCGAATGCCCTCGTGCCGATAGGTGGCCGGCTACCCGGGCCACCGAGTTGGCTACGCCGTTCACCTCGGGCAGGTATGACTCCGTGATGATCACGACCCGCATGCGGAAACCGTATGAAGATCACAAATCTGCCGGGAGTCAGCTATGCGTCCTCCCGGCAAAAAACCCTCAAACAACAGCCCCTTCCACTCTTGATTGGAACGCATGTACGATACTTGGCATGAGCGATGAAGTGAGGGCCAAGACGGTCTCGACGGAGGAACTACTCGCCCACATCCCCATCACCGAAGAAGGCAAAGCACGCTGGCGCGCCAAGCTCAAGGAGCTCGACGCCAAGTGGACGCCAGAGAAGTGGGAAGAGCTGCGTAAGCAATACGGTCTCTCGTGAGCGTGCGAATGATCCTGGACACTTCGGCGGTCGCGGCATACAGCAAAGGATCTATCCATGTTGGAGAGGTCCTGGCCGAGCTGCACGACGAGCCCGAAGTGAAGTTCGCACTCCCTGTCATCTGCCTCGCCGAGGCAGGCAAAGTGGCAGACGACGTTGACCAACTTGTGCTGCTAGCGCAGCACGAGCGTGCAGTCACCACTCCGCTCCGAGCAGAAGATTGGCTTGATCTGATCAATCTGAGCATGATGCTCGGCCGAGTTGATTGCGCCGCGACGTTTCTAGGGGCGACGCAGAATCGCGCGTATCTGTTGACTGCCACGCCGGATCGCTATCCGGATTCGGAGATCATCATCGACGTGGGCCACTAGTCAGGGCGAGCCGGGGGTGACTAGGCCGGATTCGTAGGCCAGCACCACGGCTTGTACCCGGTCCCGCAGGTTCAGCTTGGTGAGCATGCTGCTGACGTGGGTCTTCACGGTGTGCTCTGTCACGAAGAGCTCCGCGGCGATCTCCGCATTGGACAGTCCCCGAGCCAAGTGGCGCAACGTTTCCGTCTCACGCCCGGTGAGCTGGCCGAGCCGGGCGGCCGACCTCGGGTCGGCGGCGGGCCGGTCGGTGCGGCGCAACACATCCGCGATCAGACGCCGGGTCACGGTTGGTGCGAGCAGAGCCTCACCCGCGGCAACTGTGCGAACAGCCGCGACCAGCTCGCTGCGGCGCATGTCCTTGAGCAGGAATCCACTCGCTCCGGCGCGCAACGCGTCGTATACGTAAGCGTCAAGGTCAAACGTGGTCAGGATGATGACCCGGGCGGCGGTCTGGGCGCAGATCTCGGCCGTGGCGGTGATCCCGTCAACGCCGGGCATGCGCACATCCATCAGCACGACATCGGGCTGCAGCTTGACCGCCGCGGCAACACCTTCGGCGCCATCGGCAGCCTCGCCGACGAGAGTGATGTCCGGCTCGGCCTCGAGAATGAGTCCAAACCCGGCCCGTACCAGGTCCTGGTCGTCCACGATGAGAACGCTGATCTTCTCGGGCCCGGTCATAGCGGCAACCTCGCGCTGACAAGCCAGCCGCGCTCGGCCGGCCCGCTGCTGAGCTCCCCGCCGCAGGCAGTCACCCGTTCCCGCATGCCGATCAGGCCGTGCCCGCCGGTGTTGATGGCGCGACCGATCCCGTCGTCCCGGACCTCGAGGGCGAGCGCATCGCTGAGCCACGCGAGTTTGACGTCCACATTGGACGCTCGAGCATGCTTGTTGGTGTTGGTAAGCGACTCCTGCACCACCCGATATGCGGCAAGGCTGACCTGTGCGGGGACCAGGCTTGGCCGCTCGCCCTCTTCGGTCAGCTTGGCCGGCACCGGGCTCGTCTCGATCAGCTGCGGCAGTGCGTCGAGGTCGGGTTGCGGATGCCGGTCGGTGGCGCCGCGAAGCACTCCCAGCGTCGAACGCAGCTGAGTAAGCGCATTGCGCCCGGCATCGCTGATCGTGCCGAAGATGGCTTCCGCCCGAGCCGGATCCGTACGCAGGGCAACCGGGCCCGATTCAGCTTGCACCACAATGACCCCGATCGAGTGGGCGATGATGTCGTGCATGTCCCGCGCGATCCGCTCGCGTTCCCGCGCCGCAGCCGCCTCTTTCTCCTCGGCGTGCCGCAGCTCCCGTTCTTCAAGTAGGGCAATGCGTTCGCGCCTACTCCGGGCGGCCATGCCGAGCGCGTAGGCAGCCACATATGCCGTGAGGACGTAGCCGAAGGCGAAAACCTTGGCCTCCTCGAACATGAGTGAGAGGCCGACCCCCAGCGCGGTAACGAAGCCACCCACGATCCGCCAGACCAGCGGGCTGAGCGACGCGAAGGTGTAGGTGGCCACGAGCTGGCCGTAGGGCTGGTCGTGCAGATAGCCGCCCACGCCAAGTGCCGTAGTGCCGATGCCGGCCACCAGCGCCACGCCGATGGGCCAGCGGCGCCGCCAGATCAAGGGCGCCGTGGCCAGGAAGGCCAGCAGGAAGGTCCACCAGGGGGAGTTCATGTCGGCCAGGAGAAGCGCCATGGCGAGGTAGCAGACGACCGCGATCCCGGTGTCGAGCACCAGGGGCGGAAGTTCGCGCATCCTCCTCAGCGTGGCGAGCATGCGCCGAGTATGCCTGAACGGGATGACCCCGTGCCCACCGCTGAACGGGCGCTAACCCGGCTCTTACAAGCTCTGCCTAGCGTCGGCGGCATGGCGGATCGGGAGAAATGCGCCCACCTGCTGCGCCGGGCCGGCTTTGGCCCGACTGCGGAGGAGGTGGATGCCGCGGAGAAGGCAGGTTTGGCCGCGGCCATCGAAGCGCTGGTGAAACCGGCCGGGCCGGATGCGGGTGTGGCCCGAACTCCGGTGCCCACGCTCGGCCCCGACCCCTATGCAGCGCTGGGCAAGGATGCCAGCCGGGAACAGAAGCAGCAGGCCAAACAGGCTCGCCGCGAGCAGATCCAGACAATCACCGCGTGGTGGACCGACCGGATGGTGGCTGCGGACCATCAGCTGCTGGAAAAGCTCGTCTTCTTCTGGCACGGGCATTGGGCCACAAGCGTGCAGAAGGTCGACTCGGCTCACCTCATGCTCGCTCAGCAAGAGGTGTTCCGCCGCTTCGGGCGCGGTGACTTCGCGCCCTTCGTCAAGGCGATGCTGCGGGACGCGGCCCTGATCTTCTGGCTCGACGGTCAGCGCAACACCCGCAAAGCCCCTAACGAGAACCTGGCCCGTGAGTTGATGGAGCTGTTCACCCTCGGCATCGGCAACTACACCGAGGAGGATGTGAAGGCCGGAGCCCGGGCTCTTACCGGCTGGACGATCGACCGGGCGACCCGGCAGGTCCGCTTCGAGCCGAGCCGATTCGACGATGGGGAGAAGACCATCCTCGGCGCGACCGGGCGC
>DPJL01000347.1:15621-17367 GCA_003543035.1 Micromonosporaceae bacterium
TTCTTGGCGCAGCGACTGTGGTTCCGCTTTGCTTCCGGCGAGCCGATGCCCGCCGAGGTTGGCGATCGGCTCGTGAAAGCCTATGGTCCGGGCCGCGACGTTTCGGCTCTGCTTAAAGCGCTGTTCGAAGACTCAGCCTTCCAAGCCACTCGCAGCCAGCTGGTCAAACAGCCGGTGGAGTGGGTGATCGGGGCGATGCGGCAACTTGGTGTCCGCCCCTCGGCGTTGACCGAGCAGGAAAGCAAGCAGTTCCTGAACGGGCTGGCCGGTTTGGATCAGGTGGTCTTCCGGCCACCCAGCGTCGGCGGCTGGCCGAGCGGCACGCAATGGCTCACCACTTTTTCGGCGCAGGTGCGGTTGCGTCTTGCCGAAGGGCTGGCGGCCAAGGCAGCAACAGCCAACGTCGATCGGCTTGGGGCAGCGCCGGTTAGCGGGCGCCCTGACGCCCTCGCGAGGCTGCTCGTGGTGGACACCTGGACCGACCGGACCCGCAAAGTGCTTGCCACCGCAAAGGATCCACGCAAGATGCTCGCCCTAGGGCTGGCCAGTCCCGAGTACGCGGTCCACTGAGGAGGCTGGAATGGACACCGTAACCAGGCGCAGATTCCTGATCCGCAGTGGCGTTGTGGGTGGAGCCGCACTCGCGGCAGGCGCAACCGCCTATACGTTGAAGGACATCCTGCAGACCGCGGGGGAGCGACCATCGCAGGCGCAAACCCTTGTGGTGGTCACCCTTTACGGCGGCAACGATGGGCTCAACACCGTTATCCCGCATGCCGATCCGGCCTACCAGGCGGCTCGTCCGGAGCTCGCATACAACGCCGGAGAGGTGCTCAAGCTCGATGACAGCACCGGTCTGAACCCGGCGATGAAGGGCCTGCACGGCCTTTTCGGCCAGAACAAGGTAGCCATCGTCCGCGGGGTCGGTTATCCGCAAGCCGATCGCAGCCACTTCCGCTCGATGGACATCTGGCACACGGCGCAACCCGCTCGCCCGGGCACCACTGGTTGGCTAGGCCGGTGGCTCGACGCCGTCGGCGGTGACCCGCGACTCGCTGTCTCCTTCGAGAACGTGCTCCCGCCTTTACTGGCAGGTGTTTCCAGCGCCGGGGCGGTGGTCGGAGTGAACGGGATGAAGCTGCCGCGAGGCGTGCCAATGGATACCGTCTCGGCGCTCGGCCAGCCGGTCGCGGGAGAACCGCCGCTGCAAGCCAGAGCGGCCGCGTGCTACTCGGATCTGGTACGCGTGGATGAGCTTGTTAATGATGTTAAAGAAACCGCTGATGCGGCAACAGATCCAACCGATGAGACCCCGAAGGCGACGGGTACCGGGGGACAGTCGGCCCTGCAAGCCCAACTGAATCTGGTCGCCCAATGCATCGAAGCCAAGGTGGCGACGAGAGCGTTTTCGGTGTCCCTGGGCGGCTTCGACACCCATGCGGACGAGAAGCAGCCGCATCAGGCTCTGCTCGGCATCCTGGACAAGGCCACGCTCACGCTCGGCGACAACCGCCGCGTGGACTTGAGCCAAACCATGATCTTCATGACCTCTAACCTCGGCGGCTCGCAGATTACCGAGCTGATGACCGGCGGGCTCGGCTTCATCCCCCCCGAGCAGGCCCCCCCCCCCCCCCCCCGCAAGGGGGGGGGGGGGGAGGGGGGGGAGGGGGGGGGAAGGTGGGGGGGGTGGGAGGGGGGGGTGGGGGGTGGGAGTTGGGGGGGGCGGGGGCTTTTTAAAAAAAAAAA
>DPJL01000392.1 GCA_003543035.1 Micromonosporaceae bacterium
GTCCGGCCCGGTTCGGGTGGTACGACTCGCTTACCGGCCAGGAGGTCCCGTTAATCCATTCAGGACTCCCGCAGACGGCGTGTCCGTTGAAGGTGCCGCGAGCGTCGACGAAGGTGAAACCGTTCGCCGCAGCGCGAGCAGCGGTCGTGGTGGCGAGCAGGTCGGCGGCGGCGTTGAGCCGGCTCTGCTCCCCGGGGGAGATGCGGGCGATTGCGTTGCATTCCTGGCCGTTGAACAAACGGGGATAGCCAACGGCGATCAGGCGAGCATTGGGCGCCCGCGAGCGGATGGTGGAGTAGAGCTGATCGAGCTGGCCTGGAAGCGTATTGCGGATGTACGCCTCGGCGCGATCGATGTCGCCCCAACAGGTGTAAGGCCATGGCTTGGCGCACTGAACAATCACGGCCGACCAGCCGAGGTCGTTGCCACCGGCGGAGACAGTGACATAGCTCGCGGAACCGTTGAGGCTGCCCAACTGTCCACTGAGGATGCCAGGAATCTTTGCTCCGGAACAGGCCGCGAAGGTGAGTGCGGCACCGAGCCGAGCGGCGTCGATAACCGGGTAGGCGTGCGGGAAGCGCTGGCAACCGCCACTGTCCGCGTAGTACTCGCGAGTGCCGACACCGGACGAATAGGAGTCGCCGAGTGCGGCGTAAGCGGGTGCTGCGGCATGGCCGGGCGGTGCCACAAACAGGACGGAGGTGACGGCTGCTACGAGGGGTACACCCAGGCGACGGAGAATCATGGGCGGGTCCTCCATAACATCGATACCGATGCGTGTCCGCCATGTTGACAGAAACATTCGCCCTTGGGAAGGTCTGCGGCGGATTCCTTCGCCCTCCGAACTGGACGGTTGCTGCTAACGTCGCCCCGTGGAATTGCCCGAGCCCCGGAAGTCGCCGCGATGGCTGCGCTGGTTGGCCATTGGCCTGTCGGTGGTGCTCTTCGTGCTCGTGGCCTACTGGGCTATCGACCTACTCGAGCCGCTACTGGGGCATCGCCGCCGCGGCTGGCGCGCCATCGGTGGCGCCGTGATTCTCATCCTCGTAGCGGTGGTGTGGCTCTATGTCCGGTTGTGGGATCGCCTGCAGCGGAGGTTCTTTCCTGGCGATCGTGCTTCCAGAAGGCGCACACGCAAGAAGGAAGGCGAGCCGGTCAACACTCGGATGCGATGGACTGTGGATGAAGAGCGCACCATGCTTGACCTTCACGCCACAGGTTCGTCGAACAGGGCCATAGGCAAGCAACTCGGCCGATCCACGGCTGCGGTGCAGGCCCGCGTCAAGGCGCTAGCGGCGGATGGCTCCCGGGCCGGGACGGGTGACGACCTCGCGGAATGATTCGATGTCATGACCGTCCGAACAGGACAGTCGCGCTCCAACCAGTGCCCCGCAGTCCTTGTGTGCCATCTCAACCGGCGACCCCTGCGGGTCGGCAAGGTAACGGTCGCCCCATTGCCACACCGCTACCAGTACCGGATAAAGCTCAAAGCCCTTGTCTGTGAGCCGATATTCGTGGCGCACCCGCTCCCCCGGCAACTGGTATGGCACCCGCCGCAAAATGCCTTGGGAGACCAGCAGAGTCAGCCGGTTGGTCAGCACTTGCCGGGGTATCTCGGTGTGCTCACGCATCTCCTCGAATCTTCGCACTCCGTTGAAGACTTCGCGCAGCACGACAAATGTCCACCGTTCGCCGAGCACGGCCATGGCCCGCCCGACGGTGCAGTTCTCGGCGGACCACGCCAGGGCGGCTGGGCCGGGTGCGGAATGTCTCATGCAGCCCAGGCTAAGTCTCGTTGACAGACTCAGCAAGCTTCTGCGAGGCTGCGTCTATGACGCAGACCCAGCCCCGCACTCGCACCTACACCTGGGCAGACACCACAGATCTCGACTTCGCCGCGCTGATCCAGATGACCGGGCTCGAGCAGCTGCACGCGATGATCGAAGGAAAGGCTCCCCGCCCGCCGGTGATGGATCTGCTCGACATGGAGAGCTTCACGGCTGAGCCGTCCAGGGTTGTCGTCACCATGCGAGCGCAGGAGTTCCACTACAACCCGCTCGGCGGAGTCCACGGTGGAGTGATCGCCACGCTGCTTGACACAGCGGCTGCGTGCGCAGTGCACTCGACACTGGCCGTGGGCGAGCAGTACACGTCGCTCGATCTGACCACTAAGTTCCTGCGCCCGGTCACGATGGAGTCGGGCCTGCTCAGCTGCGAAGGCGTTGTCATCCAGCGCGGTCGGCGCACCGCACTCGCGCAGGCTCAGCTCACCGATGAAGCTGGCCGTTTGGTCGCCCACGCCACGTCGAGTTGTCTGATCTTCGCCCTGGGGCAGTAATACATACTGCCTTCGTGACCACGACGACGGCACCGCCCGAAGATCTGCTCGAGTTCCTGCGCCGCTGCGGCGTGGCGCTATGCCTCGCAGGCGAAGCGGCGAGCCGCATTCCCGATGAGATGGAGGCAATCGCCGACGCCTATGGGATCGGCGACTGCGAGTTCCTTGTCGTGCCGACCGGTGTCTTCGTGCGGATCGTGGATGAGGAAGACGGTGTCGTCACCGTCGACTTCATGAACGCCGAC
Organism: Micromonosporaceae bacterium; assembly: GCA_003543035.1. Taxonomy (GTDB): domain Bacteria; phylum Actinomycetota; class Actinomycetes; order Mycobacteriales; family Micromonosporaceae; genus Rhizocola. The sequence goes on from DPJL01000392.1 coordinate 2,584, forward strand.
GGCCCTCCCCTACGGCTGGATCAGGTCGACCGTCTCTACAAGCTGATCGAAACGGTGAAGCGCAACCCGATCCCGCCCGAGGAGGCGATCGACGAGCTTGAGGAGATCGTCGAATCCAAGCCCCGCTTCAATTGGTTCAACCGGATCATCGGTCACGCAGTGCTCACCGTCGGCTTAGGTCTGTTGCTCGTGCGGGACGCCAAAGCGTTGAGCGCGTTGGCCGTTCTCGGTCTGGTGGTCGGCATTCTGCGGCTCATAGCCGAAAAGGTGCAGGTGCTCTCGCTCGCATTGCCTGTCGCTGCGGCGATGTTGGTGACCGGGCTGGCCTACCGCTTCGGACCTGGGCTCGACGTCGAGCCGTCCACTTTGCTCATTCCGCCGCTCGTCACCTTCCTTCCCGGAGCCGCGCTGACGTTGGGCGCTCAAGAGATGGCCACCCGCTCGATGATCAGCGGCGCGAGCCGGATCGTCTCGGGCGTATACATGTTGCTACTACTGAGCTTTGGCATCTTCGCCGGCGCTCAGATCGCCGGGACGGCACACCCGCCGATCGAAGCCGCCGACCTTCCCGGCTGGGCTCCGGTACTCGGCGTAGTCGTCTTTGGCATCGGCATGTTCGTCAACAGCTCCGCACCCAAGCGCTCCCTGCCTTGGTTGCTACTGATGCTGTTTGCCGCTTGGGGCGCGCAGAAACTCGGCGATCAGGTGGCCAGCGGCGGGCTCTTCGGTGCGTTCACCGGTGGACTCGTCGTGGTCCCGATCGCCACCCTGGTTCAACGGCTCAAAGGCCCGCCCGCCCAGGTCGCTTCCCTGCCGGCCTTCTGGCTGCTGGTCCCCGGCGCCCTCGGTCTGGCCGGAGTCTCCGGGCTCGTCGACCTCAACAGCGGCTCGGCGGGCGCCAACAATCTCGTCACCGCCTTCCTGACGGTTGTCGCGGTCGCGCTCGGAATCCTCGTCGGCTCCAGCTTTGTCGCCACGGCCAGGGCATCGTCCCGGCTGTTCACCTCGCGTGCAGTCAGGCGCCGCAACCGTTAATAAACTACAAGGAAAACATTTACATAGAAAGTTATTGACGACCGTCTTTGCGTCTTCCACTATCGATGAACGACAGTTCAGTCCGATGTGGAGGTATTCATGCTCCGACGTGTCGCCAGAATCCTCTCCTCCTTAGGCTTAGCCATTTCCGCCACCGTCGCCGTGGTGGTGACGATGGAAGCCCCCGCTTACGCTGACGGCTGCTACACCTGGGGACGCACACTGTCCTCGGGCATGGCCGGTGAAGACGTGCGTCAGCTGCAGATCAGAGTCTCCGGCTATCCCGGATACGGTGCCGTGCTCGCGCTTGACGGCGACTACGGTCCGGCGACGCGGTCTGCCGTGATCCGATTCCAACAGGCCTATGGGCTTGCTGCGGACGGCATCGCCGGGTCGCAAACCTTCAACAAGATCTATGCATTGCAGGATGACGACTGCACGCCGATCCATTTCACCTACGCCGAGCTCAACAAGTGCAACAGCACTTGGGGCGGTGGCGCGGTCTCCGCCGCCACAGCAAAGTTCAACGCGCTGGTGAACATGTGGAAGCTCGAGGCGATGCGGCACGCGCTGGGCAACGTGCAACTGATCGTTACCAGCGGCTTCCGCAGCTATGCCTGCAACAACGCTGTCGGCGGCTCCTCCACAAGCCGTCACCTCTACGGCGACGCCGTGGACCTCGCGGGCACCCCCTCGTTGTGCACCTTGGCACAACGGGCTCGCTACCACGGTTGGCGCGAGATCCTCGGCCCCGGCTATCCGGGCCACGGCGACCACACTCACGTGGCACACAAGTCCAGCCAGTTCTGGTCCGCCCCCAACTGCGGCGTCTGAAGAAGCTCCGCCGTCAGGCCCCCTGCGTCCGCAAGAGGGCCTGGCGTGCGGCATCAAGAGCAGAAGATCTGTCGGCGGGTACCAGGCCCGCGCGCGTCCGACGGTCAAGCAGATCCGATTCGTCCAGGGCACCTTCGTGCAAGACACCCCAGCGAAGCTCGCCAAACGTGACGCCGGGTGCGACCTGTTCCGAGCCCAAAGCGTGCACTGCCAATGCTTCCGTACCATAGCGAGCGACCAACCGGCGCGGCCCGGAGGCACCTGGACCCGCGCCCGGAAGCGGCAAACGTGTTGTCACACAAGGACCGGCGGTCAGCCCCGAGGAGCGGACGGCGGCGTCCACCGCATCCTGTGCCATTCGGCGATAGGTGGTGAGTTTGCCACCGACCACGGTCACCACGCCGTCCTCGCCGACTTGGACCACATGCCGTCGCGAGATGTCAGCGGTCGCACCCTCAGCGGAGAGCAAGGGCCGCAAACCGGCGTAGCTGCCGATGACGTCGGAGGGGGAAACCGGTTGCTCGAGAACGGAATTGAGCACACCCAGCAGGAAGTCCACGTCGGCGCCGGGGACTGTTGGTACGTCGGGGATCGGGCCGTCGAAGGGTTCGTCCGTTAGGCCGACGTACACGCGGCCGTCGTGCTGAGGCAGTGCCATCACATAACGGGAAGAGGAACCGGGCACCGGGATGGTGAGGCCGGCGCACAGTCCATTCAGGATACTGCCCGGAAGGATGAGATGCGAGCCGAGCGAGGGCCGGAGCGGCAGCGAAGGCGCGAGCGTCCTGGCCCAGACTCCGGTAGCGTTGATAACCACCCTCGCTTGAACGCTGAACGACGATCCGGTCAGCTCGTCCACCAGCCCGGAAGAGGAGACAGCTCGGCAACGAGTGAGGATGCGAGCGCCATGACCGGCAGCAGCACGAGCGAGACCGACCACGAGTCGAGCATCGTCGCACAGTTGCCCGTCCCAGGAGAGCAGACCGCCACGTAATCCCTCACGCCGCAACGCCGGGGCCATCGAGTGAGCCTCCACTGTGGACAGTCGGCGGGGCGCGGGCAGAACACCGCGAGGGGTCCGGGCCGCCAGGCGGAGCAGGTCGCCCGCGAAGAACCCCGCGCGCGCTCGGGCGACCGCCGAACGCCTCACCACCGAAGCCGCAGGCAGGATCGAGGGCAGCGGGCGTACGAGGTGTGGCGCGATGGTCCGCATCAGGGCACCCCGCTCGACCGCGCTCTCGTAGGCGATCCCGACATCGCCGTGAGCGAGGTACCGCAACCCGCCGTGCACGAGCTTCGAGCTCCAACGCGAAGTGCCGAAGGCAAGGTCGTGTGCGTCAATCGCGGCGACGCTCAGCCCCCGGCTTGCGGCGTCGAGCGCGGCTCCCGCGCCGGTCACGCCCAGGCCGACGACCAGGACGTCTACCGGTGTTTCGGCAAGTTCCCGCAGCTCACGAGCCCGTCTGGCGGCGGTGAGCGAGCTGGATTTGCGTCGGTGTGACATCAGATGCCACTATGTCACATATGGATGAGGAAAGGGAATCCCGCTGGGGCGGGTGGGGCGACCCGGCGCAGGCAATCCCGCTGCCGTCGGCCATCAAGGCACTGCTGGGCGCGCTGAACACCGACCCGGTCCCGACCATCCAGCTCAGCGAAATCCATCCGGCCCCCTCACGGGTCGACCCGCAAGGACTGACCGCCATCGTCGGGGCGGAGCACGTCTACACCGACGACGCCACGCGTTCCCGGCGCAGCGCGGGAAAGTCGACGCCGGATCTGCTTCGCCAGCGCAAGGGCGACGTAAGCAACGCTCCGGATGTCGTGGTCTGCCCGGGCAGCCACGACGAAGTCGTATCCGTGCTTGCCTTCTGTGCCGGGGCGCGGCTGGCTGTGGTACCCCACGGAGGAGGCACTTCGGTGGTAGGCGGCTTGGCCCCGCAAGCCCGCGGATTCCCAGGGGTTGTCGCCCTTGACCTGAGACGGCTGGATCGCTTGGTCGAGGTCGACCCGGTGTCACGCACAGCCACACTCCAAGCCGGCGTACGGGCGCCCGAGGCCGAAAATCTCCTTAAGGCGCACGGTTTTACGCTCGGCCACTTCCCTCAGTCGTTCGAATACGCGACCATCGGCGGCTTTGCCGCGACTCGTTCGTCCGGGCAGGCTTCAGCCGGGTACGGCAGATTCGACAGCATGGTGGTGGCACTGACCGTGGCCACACCGGTCGGCACCATCGAGGCGGGCCGCGCTCCCGCTGGAGCCGCTGGACCCGATCTGCGCCAACTGTTTCTCGGATCCGAAGGCGCGCTTGGCATCATCACTTCGGTGACCGTGCGGGTGCGCCCTATTCCCGCCGAGATGCACTATGAAGGCTGGCGGTTCGAGTCCTTCGAAGCGGGGCTTGCCGCCATGCGAAAGCTCGCCCAGGACGGTCCATTGCCGACTGTGCTTAGGCTCTCCGACGAGTTCGAGACCACTCTGCAGCACTCATCAGACGGCTGCCTGATGATCGTCGGCTCCCCCGAAAAGCTTGCGATAGAAGGCGCGGCGCCGCTCGGATCCGAGGTCGGCGAGAAGTGGCTTCGGGGCAGGTATGCGGGGCCCTATCTACGCGACGCTCTGATCGACGCGGGCGCATTCGTGGAGACGCTGGAGACCGCGGCCTTCTGGTCCCGGATTCCTCAGCTCTACCAAGCGGTCCGAAACGCTCTCATCGAAGGACTTGATGGGCCCGCGTTCGTGCTCTGTCACGTGTCTCACGTCTACGAAACCGGAGCCTCGCTCTACTTCACCGTGGTCAGTCCAATGGTCTCGGTGGATCAGTGGAATGTGGTGAAGGCGAAGGCGAGTGATGCGATCCTCGCCAACGGCGGCACAATCAGCCACCATCACGGTGTCGGCACCGACCATCGCGACTGGTATGTCCAGGAGGCCGGAGAGCTTGCGGTGGAAGCACTCCGGGCGGTCAAGCGGCAGCTCGACCCGCACGGCATTCTCAACCCTGGCGTGCTAATCCCTTAGGTAGCGCGCAAGCAGCTCGGCCAACTCCTGGTCCAGGTCGTCGGCCGAGCAGGATTCGTCGACCACGATCGCGCTCGAGAGCGTAAACGACTGCACGGTGAGGAGCACCGCTCGCGCCATCCGGCCCGGTTCGCCCTTTCGCACAGAGCCGTTCTCCTGCCCCTCCCGCAGTGCCACGGTAAGGAAGGTCAGCATCTCCTGCTGACTCGTGCCGCGCCGGTCCAGAACGTAAGGCAACAACGTCTCCGGATCGGCCTCAAGAATCTTGCGTAGCAACGGGTGTTCCCGAAGTGCTCGCGCGACGGTGACGATGCCCTCGACGGTCGGTGGCGAAGCGGTGATCACGTTGTGCCACTCGCGACTCATCAGGTCGGCCACCAACGAGGTCACATCGGGCCACCGGCGATAGATGGACATGCGGGAAACCCCGGCCCGGCGGGCGACATCGGTCAACGTCGTCCGCCGCACGCCATAGGCGAGAACGCAATCGCGCGCCGCGTCGAGCGCGGAGTCCTGCAGGCTCTGTGACACCACCCGTCTAGTTGTACCAGCTCAGTCCTCGAGAGTCTGCTTGATGACCCGCGATCCCTGCTCGACCAGCTCACGCACGCGAGCAGCTGCCGAATCGGGCAGCACGTCCGTGGTCCAGACAAAGCGGCTGCCACCGTGGCCATCGTCGAACACCTGCATGGAAGCGTTGTGGTGCAACAGATTCAGCGGCCCGTCGACGACGGCGTACGCGAATCGTCGCGCGTCGTCATCGATGTTCACCAGTAACTCCCGCACCACCGCACCATTGGCGAACGTCACAATCCGGGCCGCTCCCCCTTCCTCTATATACGCATCTGTCAGCACGCCAGGAACCAGGCGTTTGTGGGCGGCGCCGACGTCGCGCACGGCAGCCCACACGTCGTCAGGCGCAGCGGCGATCTGAATCTCTTGGTAAATGGAAGCCATGTGACGAGTCTGCCGCGCCACCGGCTCACGGGTCTTGGACATTCTTGCGGCAGTGTCATACCCGCCGGGTAGCGTTCGCAGGGTGTTGAGCTTCACCGACCTGGCCCGCGAGCAGGAGTTTGCCGTCGCCGCGGTGACCTGCCGGGACGATCACACGGCCTGGTCGGCCCCGGAGGTCCGCGACTGCCACAGCATCGTGCTCGTGCGACGCGGCCGGTTCCGCAGGCGCGTGGGCAACAGGGTGGCAGATGTCGATCCGACCCTGGCCTACCTTGGCCTGCCCGGCGAGGAGGAGCGTTTCGCCCATCCCGACGGCGGCGACACCTGCACCTGGCTGAGCTTGACTCCCCCGCTGTGGCAACAGTTTGGCGGCCCAGAGCGGCTCGCGAGCCCAACGGTCTATGTCGATGCGCGTTTCGATCTGTTGCACCGCCGGCTGTTGCTGGCGGCCGCAGGCGGCGACATCGGCTACGCCGTCACCGAGGAGCTGACGGGTCTGCTCCACGCCGCGTTGCGAAGAGCGGGCAGTGCGACCGAGTTCGGCAGTGTCGCCGATCGGGCTCTCGTCGAGGCCGCCCGCGAAGCCATCGCCACCGGCCATCCCGCATCGGCCGGCCTGCTGCCGCTGGCACACCACCTCGGCACCTCGCCCTATCGGCTGAGCCGGGCCTTCTCCCGCACCTTGGGAGCTTCGGTGACCCGTTATCGCAATCGGGTCCGCGTCGGCTGGGCGCTCGATCGTCTCGAGCAGGGCGCGGAGAGCTTAGGTCAACTCGCCGCTGAGCTGGGCTTCGCCGACCAGGCCCACCTGACCCGGACGATGCGCCAGCACCTGGGTGAGACGCCTGCGGCGGTGAAGCGGCATCTTTCTTTTCTCCAAAGTCGAACGATCAGCACCGATCGCCCATAGCCTGAGGGGATGGAGTGGATTATCGGTGGCGCATGTTTGCTGCTGCTCGTGCTCGTGGTGGTGGGTTTTGCCATCTCCGTCTACAACGGATTGGTCCGCGCCCGCAACGCTTACAAGAACGCCTTCGCGCAGATCGACGTGCAGCTGACCCGGCGCCATGACCTCATCCCCAATCTGGTCGAGGTCGCCAAGGGTTACATGAAGCATGAGCGAGAGACCCTCGAAGCGGTGGTCAATGCCCGCAACGCGGCGGTCAACGCTCAAGCCGCGGCCGCGGCCAACCCCGGTGACCCTAGTGCGATGCAGAATCTGGGCGCGTCGGAGAACATCCTGACCCAGACGCTGGGCCGGCTCTTCGCTTTGGCTGAGGCCTACCCGGACCTGAAGGCCAACCAGAACATGATGCAGCTCTCCGAAGAGCTGACGTCGACGGAGAACCGGGTCGCCTTCGCCCGGCAGGCCTACAACGACACGGTGATGTTCTATAACAACAAGCGTGAGGTATTCCCCGCGAGTGCTGTCGCCGGGATGATGGGCTTCGCACCGGCGGCATTGTTCGAGGTCGATGATCCAGGAAAGCGTGAGGCGCCCAAGGTCACATTCTGATGGCGACCAACTTCTTTGAGCGCCAACGACATCTGCGCCGCATGTCGGTGCGGCTGGTGCTGCTCTTCGCCATCGCGGTGATCGGGATCATCGCGACGGTCGATGTGGTGGTGCTGCTGGCTTTCGGAGCGCTCGGCTCGGATCAGCAGCCGTCGCGCGTCATCACCATCCTTGCCCTGGCAAGCCTTGCCACCGCCGGCGCGATCGGCCTCGCGACGCTCTACCGGATGGCCACTTTGCGCGGCGGAGGCGGCAAGGTGGCCCGCGAGTTGGGTGGCGACTACGTTCCACACGACACGACCGACTTCCAGTTACGCCGTCTTCGCAACGTTGTCGAAGAGATTGCCATTGCTTCGGGGGTACCGGTTCCAGAGATCTACGTGCTGCAAAACGAATCCGGGATCAATGCCTTCGCCGCCGGCTGGTCCACGTCGGATGCCGCGGTCGCGGTCACTCGTGGAGCGCTGGAGCGTCTCAACCGCGATGAGTTGCAGGGCGTCATCGCCCACGAGTTCAGCCACGTGGTCAACGGGGACATGCGGCTCAACATCCGGCTGATCGGTCTTCTCTTCGGCATCCTGTTCCTGGCTGTCGCAGGCGAGACGATCCTGCGGGCGGGCGCGTTCACCCGTTCGCGGGATGAGAAGGGCGGCGGCAACCCGCTCCCGCTGATCGGCATTGCGCTCGTGGTGGCCGGCTACATCGGCGTCCTGATTGGACGGATCATCAAGGCTTCGGTTTCGCGCAAACGCGAGTTCCTGGCCGACGCGTCCGCGGTGCAGTACACCCGGCAACCGTCAGGGATCGCCGGAGCGCTCAAGAAAATCGCCGGTCTGTCAACGGGTTCCGCGTTGAAGAGCCCGAAGGCCGAAGAGGTCGCTCACATGCTCTTCGGGGAAGGCTTGCGCAAGCGGGTGTCGCTCTTCGCCACCCATCCCCCGCTGCCGGATCGCATCAAGGCACTCGATCCTTCGTTCGATCCGGCCGAGTTGGAAGCCCTTGCGCAGCAATGGGCGCAGTCGCCTCCGGTCGGGATGCAGGAGGACATCGCCCTCGGCCTCACCGAGCGCAAGCTAGGCCCTCCTCCTACGACTCAAGCGCCGGCGGACTTCGCAGCCGGCGGTGCGCCACCACCGGCTGAAGTGGTCTCGCAGGTGGCCGCACCTACAGCGGCGTCCTATCAGCGAGCGGCGTCCCTGCTGGAGCAGATCCCCGCGGAGCTGCGAGCCAAGACTCAGAGTGTCGAGCACGTTGTGCCGCTTGTCCTCGGGCTCTTGCTATCCAACGATCCCGCGGTGCGGGCCAAGCAAATGGCCGACCTGACTTCACTTTTCGGCCCGGCCGTCGCGGACGCCGCACTCCGCGAGGCGGAAGCGCTCACCGGGTTGAATCCGTTGCTGCGCCTGCCATTGGCTGAGCTTGCCTTCCCCGCGCTACGGCATCGGTCGGCGGAGGAACAGGAGGCCCTGCTCGACGCGGTCTACGCACTCATCCACGCCGACGGCCGGATCAGCACCTTCGAATACTGCCTCTCCACACTTCTGCACAGCGAGCTCTACCAGTCGATGCATCCGCCGCCGCACTGGCATTCGGAACGCCGTTCGCTGCGCCGCAGCGCCAACGAGGTGGCCACGTTGCTGGCCGTGCTCGCCGAGAACGAGGCGGCCTTCCGCGCCGGGATGGCGATCGCGCTGCCGAACCTGAACCTGCCGTACGTGAGGCGCAACGTGACCGACCTCGACCCGGTCTGGCACGTCCTGCGTGAGCTCGACCCGGACGGAAAGGAACAGCTCATCAAGGCGGCCGTAGCGGTGATCGCCTACGACGGCCGGATGTCGCTGGACGAGATCGAGCTGCTGCGCACCATCTGCGGCATACTTCACTGCCCGCTCCCACCTCTTGCGGCGGCCTGATTTGAGGTAGACCATCGCGGAATGACTGCCATCCCCCGGCCGCGCGCACCCAGATTCATCGATCCGGCGAAGGCGCCCAGGACAGTGCCGCCACCATTCACTGGACCTTGGGCTGCGACCGATAGAGGGCTCGACAGCGTCGACCTCTTTCCCCTGCCCAGTGGGCACGGGCCGGAGGACGTATGCGTCGATCTGGCGGGAAGAGTGGTCGCGGGCGGGGAGGATGGCAATATCTGGCGCTGGATGGCGGATGCGGCACCCGGCGACCCGCCTCAGCTGTTGGCCAACACCGGCGGACGGCCCTTGGGCATCGAGGTCGACAAGCGCGACGGCTCGCTCATCGTGTGCGATGCGTACCGCGGGCTCCTGCGGATAGCCGAAGACGGTGAGATCACTGACTTGGCGAGCAGCGCTGCTGGTACCCCCATAGTGTTCTGCAACAACGCGGCGGTGGCCAATGACGGCACCATCTTCTTCACCGACAGCTCGAGCAAGTTCAACATCTCGGCTTGGAAGCGCGACATCCTGGAACACCGGCCAAACGGGCGCCTACTGTCCTATCGCGACGGTGTGGTCGAGGTGATCGCCACCGGTTTCTACTTCCCCAATGGCGTGGCGCTCACCCCGGACGAATCCGCCCTGATGCTGGTTGAGGACAGCACCCATCGGCTGCTGAAGGTGCCGCTCGCGACCGGGGCGCCGGAAGAGCTGATCGATCTGCCCGCCTATCCGGACAACATGTGCGATGTGGGCGACGGTACCTACTGGATCGCGCTGCCCAGCCCGCGACTACCGATCGTCGAGCGGCTGCTTCCCTTCCCGGCACTGCGCAAGCTCGCGAACCTGCTGCCGGATCGGTTGCAGCCACAGCCCAAGCGTTACAGCCTGGTGGCTCTCGTCGATGGCGAGGGCAATGTGTTGCGGAGCATTCACGGCCCGGCCGGGCGCTACTGCATGGTGACCGGGGTACGCCAGCAGGGCGAATTCCTGTGGCTGGGTAGCCTCAACGAGGAAGCGGTGGCCCGCATCAGTTTGGCGAAGGAGACTCCTGCATGACTCAGCATGTGGCACGGCGGATGTGGACGCTCTTCGAGCCGCTGCATGCGGTCACCTACTTCACGCCCGAAGCGCGGGAACACTTTGAATCGGCGGGTTTGCGCGGCTTCTGGCGCGGCTACTTCGCCGGCCGGTCCGCGCCTTTAGGTCCGGTCGATGCCGCGCCCGTAACCGCCGCGTTCTTCAACTTCGCCCCAGCCATGGTGCAGCGAGCGTTACCCGACGTATGGTCCAGAGCCACGCCGTCGGCGACACTCGAAGCTCGGCAGGCCGGAGCTGTTGCCGCACTCAAACGGGTGCTGGGCGACCAATCAATCACCGAGGCTGCGGATCTGCTGGCCGAAGCGGCAAGTCACGTGGACATCTCAGGACGCGTGCTCGCCGCGGCCAACAAGGCACTACCGACTCCTGACGAGCCGCTCGCGCGGCTCTGGCAGGCCACGACGGTGTTGCGTGAGCATCGCGGCGATGGGCACGTGGCCGCACTCGTTGCGTGGGAGTTGGACGGTTGCGATGCGCTTGCCTGGCGTACGAGCCTTGACCTGTCTCGTGACGTGATTCAGCCCGCTCGCGGCTGGACCGACGAGGAGTGGGAAGAAGCCGTGCAGCGCCTCAAGACCAGGGCCTGGCTCGACATCGACGGCCACGCCACCGCGCTGGCGGCGGATGCGCATCGGGAGGTCGAGGCGATCACCGATCGGGTGGCTCAGCGACCCTGGGATGAGCTTGGTCCAGAAGCGACAGAGCGCCTACTCGTTCTCCTCACGCCGTTGGCACAAGCGGCCTACCAGGACATCCCCAACTACAACCCGATCGGCCTTCCCTCACCCATCCTGGAGTAGCTAGGCTGGCTCAATCATCCGATGTATGTCGGTCCAGGAGGCGCCATGCGCGCGTTGAGCCTACTTCTCGTCACCTCCCTGCTCGCCGTGCCGTCCACTGTCGACAACCCAGGCCGGGGCAGCCTTCATACGCTTGTCACGGGTGATCGGGTACGAGTCGGCGGTCCGGATCGGCTGGTCATCAAACCCGCTCCAGGGCGGGAAAAGGTCCGATTCCTGGCGCATCGGCTGGGCGACGGTCTGCAGGTGATCCCGGTGGACCAGCTCCCGCAGATCCACGCCGGAAAGGTGAGCCGCCGTCAGTTCGAGGTGGTCCCCGCCACCACGAAACCCGTTGCCGCCAGGCAGATTCACGCCCTTACCCTGACCCACCTCGGCCGCGACGGTGAGCCCGCCCAGATCTACGACACCCTCGTGATCAACCGCGACAGCTACGAGACGACCTTCCTGCACGGGCCACCCGAGACGGGGACGCTCTACCTGCCGGCCGGGCGCTACGTCGCTTACACCGTCCTGTTTTCCGGCAACTATCCGGAGCGGCCGGAGATGACGATGCTGGCGATCCCGTCGATCACCTTGGACGGTGACCAGAGCTTCAGCTTCGACGGCCGTGCAAGCAACCACATGTCGGTGTCGGTGCCGCACCCGACGGCGAAGCAGCTCCTCGCGGAAGCGGGTTGGGAGATCCGGGTCGACCCGCAGATCGGGCTGGGCGGCAGCATGCTGTCGGACACCTACGACGGGTTCTACATTGGACACGCCGGGCCGGATGCCGACAACCCTGAGTTCGTGGCGAAGGCGACGTCGCAATGGGCCGAGATGGGGCCTGACGGGACTGCGGTGAACTCTCCGGTCGCGTTCATGCTTTCCTGGTATCAGGAAGGAAGGCTCTTCACGGGTCTCAAAAAGGACGTCAAGCCAACGGATCTGGCCAGGATCAGAGCCAAACACCACAGCCACCTCGCCAACGGTCTCGGACTCCGGGCGCTGTGGAGCGAGGTCCCGGGCAAGGCGCAGTGGGGCATAGCCGCGGAGCTCTATTTCTATCTGCCGTTCTCACGGGTCGAATACGTCAACAACGACAGCGGAAGGGTCCGCTGGCACATCGAGGCCACCGATGACGCGGCGGTGTCGTTCCTGCGCTCGCCGGGCAACTATCAGCCCGGCCGCACCTATTCGCAAACCTGGAACAACGCGGTCTTCGGGCCCGGCACCGACGGCACCCGCAATGGAGACGCGATTTCGGTCTACGTGCCGATCTACACCGATGCCTCCGGCCACCCCGGGTACGGAGTCGCCCACACCTCGCGGACGGCACTGTTCCGCAACAGTACCAAGGTTTTCGAGGCGCCGGACTTCAACCCGCAAACGATCGATGTGCCACCCGATGACGCTCAATATCGCCTTGAGGTTGCGGCGCAGCGCGGCGATCCGTGGCCCTACGACCTTTCCTCCGATGTCAAGGTCGCGTGGACGTTCCGTTCCAGGCACACCGACTCAGCCAAGCTGCTGCCCCTGTCGGTGGTTCGTTTCACTCCTGCGCTGCGCGAGAACAACACCGCACCCGCCGGTTGCAGCTTCACCTTGCCGATCAGTGTGCAACGTCAGGCCGGCGGCTCGATCCGCAAGCCGACAGTCTTTGTGTCCTACAACGACGGGCTGACGTGGCAACAGGTCAGCCTGCGCGACGCGGGCAGCGGTTGGGCCACGACCCTGCACCATCCAATGGGCAACGGCTGGGTTTCCTTGCGCGCCAAGCACACCGACAGCTCGGGCAACATCGTCGAGCAGACCATCATCCACGCCTACCGGATCAGCTCCTAGCGTCGGAGACGGCAAAAAGCTCGAATTCATAAAGGGAATAGCTCAGATTTGGCCCTCGGGTCACGCCCTGCCAACGGATGTACCTGCCGGTGCCATCGAACCGGAGCATCTCGTCCCCACCTCGGCGGTCCGTCGCCGTGGCGACAATGGTCCACGTCGTCCCGTCGTCGGACACTTGGATTTCGTAGGCCTTGGCGTAGGCCGCCTCCCAGCGGAGAGTGGCCGCACCTACGCGGGTGGACCGGCCCAGGTCGACAGTGAGCCAGGAGCGTTCGTCGAAGCCGGACGACCATCTGGTGATGCGATCGCCGTCGACGGCATTGGCCGCCACAAAACCCGTACCAGGCTCAACGTTGGATGCGGTGGCAGGCATGCCGAGCGCGATGTTGGTGGTGCCCACCTTCGGGTAGACATCGATCGCCACCTTGGCGGTAACGACCTGCCCTCGACCGCTGGCAGTGAGGGTCAGCTCATGCCGTCCGCTCGTGGTGTTTGCAGCGGCGGCAACCGTCAGCTCGACGATCCTCACACTCCCGCGCTGCACCACCACCTCGGTTTCCTGAGGAGAAACGGTGAGCCCATCAGCCGCCTCGGCCGTAAGTCTCACCAAAGTGTCGTGGGGTTGCGTGGATTCGAGGCGCACCCTCAGGGTGCCAGAGTCTCCGGTGTCCACTGTCAACAGGTCGGCGACAAGGTTCGCGGCCGGCACATCCGTGTAGCGGAACACGATTTCATGGATCTTCGGAGCGATGGACCCGGCTGTCCAATTCAGACGGATCGCTTCCAGTTGTTGTCCTCCGGTGGGCAGCTCGGTGTAACCTTCCCGAAGGTTGCCGATCTTGCGCCAGATCCCACCTGTGCGAGCCTCAACCATGGCTACTCCGGTGCCGACAACCACCACGCGGTCGGTCGGCCTGGCCCGCGACGCACTCACAGTCAGGGCGTCCCCGGCCGCGGGTGAGTCGCTAGCCCGGTAAGCCGTATCGAGCCTGCCATCAACCGCGGCCGTCAAGTTCTCGCCGGCCGGGCCACCGGTCACGGTGTACCGCACGACATCGGCATCCTGCACCGTGAACTCACGCACGACGCACCAATTGCCGCCGTTGTCGGCCGTTGCCCGGTACCGAACATAGCGCGCACGGGCATCCTTCGGCGCAACAGCACGGACCTCAGGCGTCGTCGCGCTGGTCAACGCCTTCCAAGACGTCCCGTCAATGGAGTACTCCAGCACACCCGCGTGGATGAAGTCGTCCGGGCTGCCGGCCTTTCCCATCAGGACAGAGACTTCGCCGATCTGCCGTACGGATCCGAGATCGACCCCCACCGAGTCACCGGCGTTCGGCGAGCGATTGCTCCAGAAATAGGTGTTCAAATCGCCATCGACCATCCGTGATGCGACGTTGTCGGCATGTACGTCCATCGTCGCGGTGCCTACGGCTCTGGCACCATCCAATCCGACCCATCGATCAAAGGCGGCCTTCGCATCGCGCAGGAAGACGTCGATCACCCCATCGCCGATCTTTGGAGCCGTGCCGGCGTGCGGTTGCCGGATGTCCCGGATCGCCAAAGCACGGGTGACATAGCCGTCCAAGCGCTGCCGGTCTGCCCAAGCGGCCGCTCCGGCTCCACCGCTCTGGTACGCAAGCATGTCCACGGCGGCGCTCAATGCCTGTGCCCACAATGCTGTGGCGTCCAGCCAGGCACCAGCCTCCGCAATGAACGCCGGATCGGTTACGCCCGAACGGATTGTCCCCGGGACGGCGGCGAGCCCGTTGAACCGGGGTTTCAGCAGACGAACCGCGCCGGCCTGATCTCCGGCGTGCCAGCGGACCCAGAAGGCCTCGATAGCCTCCACCACCTCCGGCGCCTGCACCAGATGGATGTGCCCGTCGTAGGCATTCACGTCAGCGAAGGCACGCAACGCCGCCACGGTCTTGGCGTCGCCGCCCGCTGCCTCGGCCAACGCCGCCTGCCACGCCTTCGCCGGATCAAAAGTGCTGTCATGCCATGAGAAATCGGCGAACGAGAAGAGTGACACCTTACTGACCGCCGGCTGGTTGGCGGGGTTGGAGATGACACCGGCGACCTGACGCGACAGCCCCTGGTCACGACCGACATAGGAAGCCATCGGCAACCGGCCGGCGATGTAGTCGTTGACCGGATAGTTGTCCCATACCAGAATGTCGTGCCCGAAGACGGCTTTCGCTTGTGCCGTATGGGCATTGGTGATCGTCGGTGCGATCACGTCGACTCCGGTCCAGTGCACCACGATGTCGCGATCGAGGTAGTCGCGAATCGCTTTGCGGTAGGGCGAATCGCTCAAGCCCCAATATTCGGTCGGCACCAGTTGCAGCCGGGCCACGTCTCCCTTTCCGCGCACCCACGCCTGCACCTGGTTGAGCAGATGCGACTGCGCCTTGCCCGCTCCCTCCCCACCGGTGCCGAAGTGCTGCGGGTCGGCCGGGCAATGCCAGGTGTGGTAGTCGATGTCGTCGATCGCGACGGTGAACGACCTGCCACCGATCGCATAGATCGCATCGAACTTTGCCAGGAGTGCGGCGGCGTCGTCCGGCGAGGAGTAGCAGACCGATAGGCCGGGTGAAAGCGCGAAGGTGAACTCGACGTGGTTTGATCGGGCCCGCTCAGCCAAAGCCGCGAGTTTGGCCAATCGGTCGGCCGGATATGGCTCCCGCCACCGGTCACGATGATATGGATCATCCTTGGGCGCGTAAATGTAGGTGTTCATCTTATGCGTGCCAAGGTAATCGAAGTGATCCAGCCGTTCCACGTGCGTCCAAGGCGTACCGTAGAAGCCTTCCACGGATCCCCTGTACCGCATCGCCGGCCAGTCGCGGATCACGACACCGGGCAGCCGTTGGGCGCCTGAACCTGATTGGACCAGTTGCCGCAACGTCTGGGTGGCATAGAAGGTGCCCGCATTGTCGACGCCGTCGAGCACCACATGCTTCCGCCGGCTGGCCTGCCCGATCGCGAGCACGTAGCCCTCCGCCGCCAACCCGGAGTGGCCTGGCACGCCCAGCTTCGAAAGTGGTGTCCCAGGGTTCTGGAGCCAGACTGTCATCGAGGTGCCGGGATCGTCAGGCGATACCTGGATCTGCGTCACACCGGCGTCGGTGAGGATCTTCCGGACCGCTTGGAGCGCAGCGTGATCTGTTCCGGCGTCGGCCACCACGCCGACGACTCGCGGGATGGTGAACCCGTCGTGACGGGTAACCTGCTGCTGCGGCGTCGGCCAAACCAGCACCGGTTGGTGGTCCGCCGCGGAGAGCGTGGTCGGTCCGACAACGAGCAGTGGCGCGGCGATCAATGCCGCCAGTGCGAGTTTTCCGGCTGTGCGCATGGTTTCCTCCGTCACACCAAGGTGACTGCGTAAATCTCGAATCTTGGGTCGTTTGGTAGCGTGATCGAACGGATGGTCTTTGTGGCATCCAGTGCAAGCGCCTGGCCGAAAAGCCGCACAGGTGGGCCGTCAACCCCCTGCCCGGCCCTGATGCGGTGCGGCATCTCGAGGATCGTCGTGCTGCCCTCAGGGGCTGAACCGGCCCAGTCGCCAATGGTGGCTTTCACCTCGGCACTGGTGCCGTCCGCATATTGAACTGTGATCGCTGTCGTGATTGGACCGTTGTGGGACGCGGCAACAAGTCGCAGCCTCGTACGGTTCCCAGCGGGAAGTAACAACGCCTGGCCCCGGGCTTCGACAAAGTTCGGGTGGGTGCCGGATGGGTCCGGCGCCGAATAGCTGATTCCCTCCCAGGTGACCGGCCCGGCCGCGGGCAGTAGCCCGGCATCGTAGCTCCAGCTCCACCCGTCGAAGTTGCCCTGATCCGATTGGGCTGCGGTCGCGGTCCCGTCGTGGTTGAAGTCGCGGCCCAGATCCACCGCGCAGTGCCCGCTGGTTGTGCCGGCGCAGCTCGCGGCGGTGCGAACTTCAACGGTCGCTTGGCGGGTGACGGTGTTGGCGTTGGTCGCCGCCACCGTGATGTCAACGGGATACGTACCAGTGGGCGTGCCAGGTGGCACGGTTACCACCAGCGACACGGTCTTCTGGATCGGCAGCCCTCGAGAGACGATGGTCATGGGCGACTGCGGGGAAAGAGAAACGCTCCAGCCGTTGGGCACCTTAGGGTTCACCCGGACCCGAAGTTCATCAGGCGCCTGGGCGAGCACCTCCACGGTGAATCTCACCGTCTGCGCCGAGTCTGCCGTCGGCACGACCGCCGCAGCGGGCTGCATTGACGCGGCGACGTGGCGGCGCCGGTCACCGGCAGCCGTGTTGACCGACGGTGGCTCAGCACCCTTGGCAGTCCCCCAGGAGGACGGCCTGGCACCGAGCGTGTGCGCGAGCGTGCCACCGCGAGCAATGGCATCCCAGCCGAGCCAGGTCTTGTTCACCTGCCTGCCATCGAGCGCGACGCGCTGGATGTACCGGTTGGCATCGCCTGTCCCGGGTGCGGTGATGCTAAGCGTGCCGCCCTGCCGACCGCCCCACTGTCCGATCTGGACGATGGCCGATTCGAACTGAGGGCTTGAGAGGGCAAGGAAATTGCCGCCGCTCATCGTGGGATAGAGACCAAGCGAGGAGAACACATACCAGGCCGACATCGTGCCCAGATCGTCGTTGCCGGTCATGCCATCCGGCCCGGTCGTGAAGAGAGTCATCGCCGCGCGCACAACGGTCGCGGTCTTCGCCGGCGCACCAGCCCACAGGTACATGTAAGGCGCGAGCAGATCCGGCTCGTTGTTCGGGTTGTAGGTCGCCTTGCCGTAGTAGTCATACGGGTGCGTGATCCAGTCTTTGCGAGCCGCGCCCGCAGGATCGGTCAACAGCTTGTCGTAGGCGAAGAACGAGTCCAATCGGCGCTCGGTGGTGCGCTTGCCGCCCATCAGATCCACCAGCCCGGACGGGTCCTGCGGGACGAGCCACTGGTATTGGTACGGGCCGCCCTCATGGAATTGATGTTCGCCGCTGACCTGATCGTAGGGCGCCAGCCAGGTACCTTCGGTATTCCGCGGACGGAACTGGCCGATCGACGAGTCCCACAGGTTGCGGTACCACTGGCCGCGCTCGGCGAAGAGCTTGGCGTCCGCCCTGTGGCCAAGTCCTTCGGCCATCAGCGCCAGCGCCGCATCGGCGGCCGAATACTCGAGGGTTGCCGATGCCGGGTGGACACAATCGTTGTCACCACCCTTGTGTGCGCAGTCGGTGCCAATGTCCAATCCGGACGGAACATAGCCGCGCTCTTGGTAGTAAGCTACTCCGGAGCGCCCGTTGAACGGTGAGCCCGCCGGGGGCACGCTTGTCGCGTTCTGCTTGAGCAGTGCATAGGTCTCGGCTTCGTGACCGGCCAACAGGCCCTTAGACCACGCCTCGACCAGGAACGGGGTTACCGGATCGCCCGTCATAATGTTGGTCTCGCTGTTGGCGAGCGCCCAACGGGGCAGCCAGCCGCCGTCTCGCCCGATCGCCACCACTGACAACGCCACATCGCGGGCTACTTGCGGCTCCAGCATTTCCAGAAGCTGATTCTGCGGCCGGTAGGTGTCCCACAACGACAAATTCTGATATGGCGTGTACCCGTCAGCGACGTGCACCTGATTGTCAAACCCGCGATATCGTCCGTCGGCATCACCGGCCAGATTCGGATGCAGCTGAGCGTGATACAGCGCGGTGTAGAAGGCCGTCTGACGTTCAGTCGTGCCACCGCTGATCCGAATCGAGCCAAGTTGTTCAGCCCAAGCGTCGCGAAGCCTCGCGCGTGTGCCGTCGAAGTCATACGACTCACCGGTTTCCTGAGCCAGATTCTTCCGGGCACCCTCGATTCCCGTGTAGGACAAGCCAACCTTCACCACGACGTCACGGTCAGCCGTTGCGTCAAAGGTGACCCATGCTCCATTGCCGCCGTCACCGGCCGCGTCACGGCTGCCAGGCGTGATAGTCGAATGGCGCCATGTGCCGTGGCCAATGAAAGGCCGATCAAAAGTGGCCGTGAAGTAGACTGTGTGTTCGTCGTGGCCCGCGCAGAAACCGCCCGCCCGCACTCGTCCCTCCACGGTCCGGTCACCGGCCACATGCACCTCGGAGTCGAACACGCCCTGGTTGGCCTTGCCCGTGTTGAACAAGACGTTCGCCGCGTTGGTGGCCGGGAAGGTGTAACGCTGCCAACCGGTCCGCTGGGTCGCGGTCAGCTCCGCGTTCACGCCGTACCGCGAGAGCCCGACCCGGTAGTAGCCGGGAGTCGCCTGCTCATCCGAGTGCGAGTAGCGGGAGCCGTAGGCATTGTGGTCCACATTGTCCACCGCACCAGTCGTCGGCATGATCGGCAGCTCTCCGGCGACCCCGCAGCCCACGCCGGAGAGGTGGGTCTGACTGAACCCATAGATCGTGTCCTGCTGGTAGTCATATCCACCCTGACCACCCGTGTCCGGGCTGACCTGGACCATGCCGAAAGGTGCGCTCGCGCCGGGGAAGGTGTTGCCGAAGTTCTGTGTGCCCACGAAGGGGTTTACCAGCGTGACGGGATCCGCCGCCGGGACGACGGCCTGTGCCGGCGCCGCCGGTGTGCCGTAAAGCGATCCGGCGACCAGAACACTCGCGGTAGCCAGCGCCGCGAGCCGATAGGTCCGTCTGATCGGAAGTCGCATGAGCCCGTCTCCTCACGTTGACAACGTTGTCTCGTCCCCCGACCCGGGACCATTTCACGCGCCAAAGCACATGTCAACAGGTTCGTTAGTCCGCGTGAGGTCCATCCCAGGTGAATTCATCGATGCTGCTGACAGTCGGGACCGTACCGGGAAAATGATCGGCCGAGAACTGGCGGAATCCCGCAGTGGCGGGACCCCGACACTCTCTAGGCGTCCGCGATCTCGCGCAGTTTGGCGATGGAGTCGACGCGGCCGGCGTGAGTGGGTGCCATCGGCGCGACCTGCAGGGTGGTCACCCCGGCGGCCGCGTAAACAGCGAGCCGGTCCCTTATGTAGCCAACAGGTCCCACTAAGCAGGTGTCGCGCACCAGATCGGCCGGGACGGCCGCGGCGGCCTCGGCTTTGCGCCCGCTCAGGTAGAGCTGCTGAATAACCTCGGCCTCGGCGTCGTATCCATAGCGGCGAACGAGCGCATTGGAGAAGTTCTTTTCCTTCGCGCCCATGCCGCCGATGTAGAGGGCGAGTGCGTGCCGGTGACCGTCCAATGCGGACTCCGGCTCGTCGGTGATCGCGAATGGTGCCGAGACCATGACGTCGAGCGGGCCAAGGGACGCGTCCCGTTTGGCCAGGCCGTCCGCCAGCGAGTCACCCCACACCTCGGAAGCCTTGCCTGGGTGGAAGAACAGCGGCTGCCAGCCCTCCGCGAGCTCTGCGGCGAGTGCGACATTTTTCGGGCCGACCGCGCCAAGGATGATGGGGATCCGCTCACGCACCGGCTTGTTGATTATCTTCAGCGGCTTGCCGAGGCCGGTGCCCTTGCCGGGCGGGAGTGGCACTTGATAGTGCTTTCCGTTGTGCACCAAGGCTTCCCGGCGCCACACCTTGCGGCAGATCTCGATCACCTCACGTGTGCGGGCCAGTGGTGCGTCGAAGGGCACGCCGTGAAAGCCCTCGATCACCTGCGGGCCGGAGGATCCGATCCCGAGCGAGAACCTTCCGTCGGAGACAAAGTCCAGGCCGGCCGCCGTCATTGCGGTGAGGGTGGGAGTCCGGGTGTAGAGCTGCATGATTCCGGAGGCGAGCTGCACCCGCGTTGTCTTGGCGGCGATGTAACCGAGCTGGCTCACCGCGTCAAAGCTGTAGGCCTCGGGCACCACCGCGAGGTCGAGCCCGGCCGCCTCGTAGTCGGCCAGCTCCGCAACGGTCTGCGCAAACCCGCCGCTATAGCTGAGCATCATTCCGATCCGCACGCTCGCCAGCCTACTCACAAACCAAGCAAGCGCTAGGGCGGGAGGTCAACCATCTGACCCTTGCCAAGGGAGACTTTTTCGTGTTAATTATTAGTCAGCTTTCCTAATAGTGGGAGCAAAAGACTAGCGTGGGGGCGCCTGCCGTTCAGGAGCGGCGTCCCTTCGCTGATGCCCACTGATTTTTCCTTCGCTTTCCGGCTCGCGTTACCGCCGTCGATGTGTGCAGAATCAGGCGTCGGAAGGAACGCTGCCTGTGACTGAGATAGAGCCGAGTGTGATGGCAGATGATTTGTCGTCCGCTGTTCAGGCCGCTCGTCAAGGCAATGAGCAGGCGTTTCGTTCCCTCTACCGGGCAATACAACCCGGTCTGCTGCGATATCTGCAGGCATTGGTCGGCATGGATGCCGAGGATGTGGCGTCGGAGACGTGGCTGCACGTCGTACGTGACCTGCACACATTCAAAGGCGACGGGGCGGGCTTCCGCCGCTGGGCGGTGACCATCGGCAGACATCGCGCGCTTGACCATCTGCGCCACCACCAACGACGGCCGGCCTTTGCCGCCCCGATGGAGACGTTCTCTGAGCTGCCGAACGGCCACGACACCGAAGCTCAGGCCATCCAAACGCTTTCCACCGATGAGGCATTGGCGATGATTGCCACGCTCCCGCAGGAGCAGGCCGAAGCCGTGCTGCTTCGCGTAGTCGTCGGTCTGGATGCGCAGTCCGCCGCCAAAGTACTGGGCAAGCGCCCAGGAGCAGTGCGGACGGCGGCGTACCGGGGCCTGCGCAGACTGACTGAGTCACTGCAGGAATCCGCGGCGGAGCGATGATGGGCGACGGAACGAGATGACCGAGCACCAGGGCCACCTGGATCGCGACACCGCCGAGCGGTTGCTCGGCGGCGCTGCCGCGACTCCTGGGGCAGGTGCCGACCGGCTCGCCCAGCTGCTCGCCAGCGCCTCCGCCGCCCCGCGAGCTCACGAACTGTCCGGAGAGGACGCCGCGGCAATGGCGTTTCGGGAGGCCGCGGCTCGGCCGCGGCCCAGTAGACGCGGATTCTGGCGGCGTCTGCTGACCTTCAAGGCCATCGCCGCCCTCATCGCCGTCGCGATCAGCGGACTGGCCTTCGCCTCCAACGCAGGCGTCCTCCCGCGACCCTTCAAGGTGGACCCCATTCCTGCCCCGGTGCAGCCGCCGGTCCGGCCGAATCCGCCCGTCCATAAGTCGAAGCCGGCCACGCCGGCCACCCAGGACAGTGGCCACGATTGCGGCCACGATGACGGCGACTGTGCTCACAAGCCGAAGAAAACCCACACTCCGAAGCCCAGCAAGTCGGCCAAGCACAGCCCACGTCCGCAGCAGTGACGAATCTGAGGCATCCGGCGCTTAAACCGATGACTGAAGCTTGGCTGTAGGACTGATTCCCCCTCAGTCCGCCGGTGCGGCACTGCGATCCTCCGCCCTTTTCGCTGCCGCACCGGCATATAAGTTTCCGGCTCGCCGGGGCCGGGTACCGCTCACTCGTGAATCAACGCGAAGAGCTCGAAGCCCTCTTGATCGAGCGCTATGCCGCGACCGGATTGCCCGAGCGCGACCTGCGCCGACTTCAAACGCTGCTCAAGGCAATCCGCAAACCGGCTGCTGCCCGTTCGTGAGCCGCACGGTCAACATCAGGCGCATCGGCACGCAACAGCCCCGCGCCACCTACCAGTGCGTCTCCCGGCCAGTGCGGCACCAGGTTGAAATGCAGATGGGGTACCCGATCCCCGAACACGTATACGTAAATCTTCTCCGCACCCGTGGCATCACGCATCGCGGAGGTCACCCGCGCCAACATTGGGCCAAGGAGGACTGCCTCGGGCCCGTCCAGATCGGTGATGAAAGGGATGTGCCGGTGCGGCTCAAGATGGGCGAAGCCGGCGACGGCACCACGTCGAACGACGGAGAGTCGCCAGAGCTCGTCCTGCCACACCCGTACCCGGTCGAAGAAGGCGTCGGCCTCCTCCACCGTGCACAGCAGGCACTCCGTCATAGGTCAGAGCCGGCGATTCGCCAGGCTTGGCAGCTCGGTGCGGATCTTCGCGAGGCGCTCGAAATCCAGATCGGTCACGGTCACTCCGACGGTGTCCGGAGCCTGCGCGATCACTGTCCCCCACGGATCGATCACCATGCTTCGCCCGTAGCAGGTGCGCCCCGGATCGTGGTCGCCGATCTGCGCCGCGGCGATGACGTAGCACTGGTTTTCGATGGCGCGAGCCCGTAACAGCACCTCCCAGTGATCCTTGCCGGTGTGCAGCATGAAGGCGGCGGGGACCACGATCACCTCTGCTCCACCTTCGACCGCGAGCCTGCGATACAGCTCCGGGAAACGAAGGTCATAGCAGATGGACAGGCCGACCCGGACTCCTTCGACGTCGGCGACAATCGTTTCGGTGCCGGGCGCGATCGTCGAAGACTCCAAATAGGACACTCGCCCCGGAATTTCGACATCGTAAAGATGGATTTTGCGATAGGCGGCGACAAGAGAGCCCGCCCGGTCGAAGAGCGGGGAGGTGTTGTGACTGCGCTCGCCATCGACGCTCGCCTCGTGGAATGAGCCCGCGAGGACCCACATGCCGAGCTCGCGAGCGGCCCCGGCGAAGAAGGTCGCGTACTCCCCGTCAAGGGTCTCGGGCTTGGGCGTGCCCTCGGCCGGGCCGAGATAGTCGGTGAACTCCGGCAGCACAGCCAGATCCGCGCCCTCATTTGCGGCTCGCTCGAGCAGATCCCTTGCCACAGCTAGGTTTGCCGCGCGATCCTCGCGGGCGTTGAGCTGGCAGACGGCGACTCTCATCGTTAGCTCCTTCTCAAACGCGCGATAGCTTCGTCAAGGACCCCATCGGATTTGCAGAAGGCAAACCTGGCATAGCGTCGCCCGGTCTCGACATCGTCGAAGAACACCTGCGCCGGGATCGCCACGACACCAGCCTTCGTGGCGAGATCCTGGCAGAACTTGATTCCGTCGGCATAGCCCAGTGATCGCACGTCGATCTGCAAAAAGTAGGTGCCCTCACACGGATACGTCTTCGCCCCGATCGCCTCGAGCCCGGCCCGCAACCGATCGCGGCGCTCCTGCAGGTCGTCGCGCAGACCGGCGACCCAGCCGAGCTCCTCCCGGAGGCCAACCGCGACCGCGGCCTGGAACGGGGTGCCACCGGCAAAAGTGAGGAACTGCTTGGCTTTGCGGGCCGCCGCCACCAGCGGGGCGGGGCCGCAGACCCAGCCGATCTTCCAGCCGGTGGTGCTGAAAGTCTTGCCCGCAGACGAAATCGTCAGGGTCCGTTCGGCCATGCCGGGCAGTGTCGCAAGTGGAATGTGGGTCAGGCCGTCGTAGATCAGGTACTCATAAACCTCATCTGTGACCGCAATCAGATCGTGCTCGACACAGAGGGAGGCGATCTGTGCCAACTCGGCAGCGGTGAAGACTTTGCCGGTCGGGTTGTGCGGGCTGTTGAGTAGCAGCAATCGTGCCTTCGGGGTGATGGCCGCGCGCAACTCTTCCGGATCGAAGGTGAACCGGTCG